>CAYVQK010000213.1:0-5987 GCA_964454145.1 uncultured Oceanicola sp.
CGTCGACTTCGAGATGTACGGCAAGGACCACTCGACCAACACGCCGATCTACGACCGGATCTGCGAGATCCTCGGCGGCAAGAAGCCCGAGCACTTCACCTACGAGCTCTTCCTCGACGACAAGGGCCAGAAGATCTCGAAGTCCTCGGGCAACGGCATCAGCATCGACGAGTGGCTGACCTACGCGGCGACCGAGAGCCTGAGCTACTTCATGTACCAGAAGCCCAAGACCGCGAAGCGCCTGCACTGGGACGTGATCCCGAAGATGGTGGACGAGTACCACCAGCAGCTCCGTGCCTTCCCCGACCAGGACGCCAAGGCGCAGTTCGCCAACCCGGTCTGGCACATCCACGAGGGCAAGGTGCCCGCATCCAACATGGTCGTGCCCTTCTCGATGCTGCTGAACCTGGCCTCGGTGTCGGGCGCGCATGACAAGGAGACCCTCTGGGGCTTCATCCGCCGCTATGCCCCCGAGGCAGATCCGGCGACGCACCCCGATCTCGACGCCGCCGCCGGCTTCGCGGTGAAATACTTCGAGGATTTCGTGGCACCCCAGCGCCAGTACCGCGCGCCGAGCGAGCAGGAGCGCGAGGCGTTGGCCGAGTTGCGCGACAGGCTCGCGGCCTGGGACGGCGGGCTCGATGCCGAGGCGCTGCAGGGCGTGGTCTACGACGTGGGCCGCGAGCGGTTCGACCCGATGAAGGGCTGGTTCACCGCGCTCTACCAGGTGCTTCTCGGCGCCGATCAGGGCCCCCGCTTCGGCGGCTTCATCGCGCTCTATGGCGTGGAGGAGACGGTGGCGCTCATCGACAAGGCCCTGGCCGGCGATCTCGCCTGAGTTGCCGAACGCTGCGTCAAGGCTATCTCCCCTCCAAAGGGAGGTAGCCTCATGCGTGTTCTGGCCGTCATTCTCACCCTTCTGCTCGCGGCTCCCGTGGCGCGGGCGCAGGAGGCCTCCGCCATTCCCGATGTGATCGGCAGCCAGCTCGAGGCCTTCGGGGCCGATGATTTCGCCCGTGCCTTCACCTTTGCCTCCCCGATGATCCAGGGCATGTTCCGCACGCCCGAGAACTTCGGCGCCATGGTGCGCGAGGGCTACCCGATGGTGCACCGCCCCGCGGCGGTGACCTTCGGCACCCAGCGCGTCGAGGGCACGAGCATCTACCAGACCGTGACGATCCGCGATGCCGAGGGCCGTTTCCACGCGCTGGAATACGAGATGATCCCCGACGGGCAGGGTGGCTGGGTGATCGACGGCGTGCAGTTCATCCCCGCGCCCGACGTCGCGGCCTGAAGCGCGCGCTCGGGTTACCAACCCTTTAACCTTAATCCGTAAAACCACCTGCGCACCGGCAAGGCGCCGGACCATTCCGCCTATCGACACACAACCGAGACCTGCCTCGCCCGCGCGCGGCGGGTGTCGGGGGCTGGCCGCCTGCCAATGCGGCCCGGAGCAGACAAAGGGGTTTTGCGATGAACAAGGCAATCACCGACGGGATCGTCTTCATGCCGCCGCCGTTCGCGGGCGGGCTGGACGTGTGGTCGAAGGGCGACGGCACGCCGGGCAGTGCCACCTACGACGGCGATCCGAACGCCGCGCTGGTGCCCTCGGATTCCGACTTCGGCGGCTGCCTCGAGCTGAACAAGACGACCACCACCCAGAAGCTGCGCTACATGGGCGAGACGCCGGTCCTGCCGGGCTGTTACCTGCGGGTGACGGCGCGGGTGAAGGCGGTGGCGGGCAACCTGCCGTCGGTGCGCATCGCCGCCTGGGCCGGCGGGGCGGGCGGCGCCCATGTGACCGGCCTCGACGAGACCGGCCCCACGGTGAACCTCATCTCCTACGGCGAGGTGGTGGAGGTTTCGGCCATCATCGGCACCGCCAGCCGGACCGGCGTGAACCTGCCCTGGACGACCGATGTGCTCTATGCCCACGTCGGGCTCGATCTCACCGGCCCCAACGGCGGCACCCTGCGGATCGACGACCTGGTGGTGGAAGACATCACCTCGGTCTTTCTCCGCGACCTGATGGACTGGGTCGATGTGCGCGACTACGGCGCCAAGGGCGACGGGGTGACCGATGACACCGCCGCCTTCAACGCCGCCGACGATGCCGCCGGCGGGCGCACCGTGCTGGTGCCTGCCGGCACCTACTACCTCGGCAGCACCCTCACCATCGACAACCCCATCCGTTTTGTCGGCACTCTGGTGATGCCCGCCGACAAGCGCCTGTCGCTGAAGAAGAACTTCGACCTGCCCACCTACATCGAGGCCTTCGGCGACGAGGTGCTGGCGTTCAGGAAGGCGGTGCAATCGCTGTTCAATTTCAACGACCACGACAGCCTCGACATGGGTGGCCGCAAGGTGGACCTGACCGAGCCGATCGACATCCGCGCCGCGATCGACAACCAGGATGCCTTCCTTATCCGCCGGGTCATCCGCAACGGCCAGTTCCAGGCCTCCACCTCGACCGCCTGGGTTGACACCACCGTCACCTCGCAGGCCAGCTACTCCACCTCCGACAGCAAGACGCTCACGGGTGTGACCAATGTCGCCAACATCGAGATCGGCAGCCTGGTGACCGGAGCAGGGGTGGGCCGCGAAGTCTACGTGAAGGCGAAGAACCTGGGCGCCCAGACGGTGACGCTCTCGAAGTCGCTCTATGGCGCGGCGGGCACGCAGAACTTCACCTTCACCCGGTTCAAGTACATGCTCGACTTCTCCGGCATGGTGAACATGGACAAGTTCGTCCTTGCCGATATCGAGTTCCAGTGTTCCGGCAAGGCCTCGGGCATCATGCTGCCGCAGGACGGGCTGAACTTTCACATCCGCGACTGTTTCATCACCTCGCCCAAGGATCGCGGCATCACCTCCATCGGCGGCGCCTGCCAGGGGATGCAGCTCGACCGCTGCCAGTTTCTCAGCTCCGAGCAGAGCCAGGACGTGCAGGACCGGCACACCATCGCCGTCAACATCAACTCCAACGATGCCAAGGTCCGCGACTGCCGCGCGGTGCGCTTCCTGCACTTCCTCGTGCTGGGCGGCTCCAACTACATCATCCAGGGCAACCACTGGTTTCAGGGCGACAGCGTGAACCAGGGCCTGCGCTCGGCGGGGATCGTCTTCACCTCGGTCAACGTCTCGTCGACGATCAACTCGAACTACGTCGACAACAACTTCATCGAGTGGACCAACGAGCATGATGCCACGCCCGATTACAACTCGGGCTATTCCTTCGGCGCGCTCTCGGTGCAGAACAACGTCTTCTTCTGCACCAATGCCGCGCCGTGGTTCACCTTCTTCGTGCTCAAGCCCTTCGGCGCGGGCCACTTCATCCACGGACTCACGGTGACCGGCAACACCTTCAAGACGGTGAACGGCAGCATCGACCGGGTGGAGCAGGTGGACGAGAGCTATGCCGGCCTCGACTATGGCCGCTTCCGCAACATCCAGTTCCACTCCAACAGCTTCAACGGCGTGGGCCAGATGTCGGTGAGCCCGGTGCTGCTGCAATTCGACCAGAGCACCGCCGCGACGACATGGACGCTGAACTTCGGCGATTACATGCCCTTCGGCGGGCGGGTGCGGAACGTCGAGAGCGTGGTGGCCGAGAACTCCATCGACACCGCGAGCGGCGCCAAGCTCTGGACGATGCCCTATGTCCGGGTCGAGCGGGGCGCGACCCAGCAGCAGGTGGATCTCGAGTGGGAGCAGGCCTGCAAGGGCCGCGTGCAGGTGACGGGGCGGGTGGACAACCCCAACTGACGGGCCTCGATCCGAAGCATGAAGGGCCGGCGCCGGGAGGGGCCGGCCTTTTGCCGTTTCAGGCCTTCAGAGCCCGAGGTCGGTCGGCGTGAGCCGGAAGGCCTTGCCGAAGCCCCCGTTCAGGAAGGCGCCCTGAACCTCGAAGGCCACGAAGCCGAAATCGCCGAAGTCGATGTAGAGCTTGGCCTTGGGGTGGGTCTCGAGCCAGCGGGTGCGCAGTGCCGCGTGCTCATGGCTTTCCCGCGCAACGAACCGCGCCAGGCACTGCAGGCTGAGGCGCGGGTGGGTCAGCGGATCTCCCTTCTGCCCGGGCTCGCCCACCATGAGCGAGCAGGCAGGCTCCGCCTTCAGCGCGCCGGTATGGGCCGAGAGCGACGACACCAGCGTCACCGGCCCTCCGCCCGCGTCGGTGCCCACCGCGATCCGGCTCACCATCGGCACGCCGCCGTCGAGCACGCCAAGCGCGCCGAAGCGGGCCTCGTCCAGCAGGGCGCGGGCAAGGGCACGGGCGTCTTCGTCGGTCGGGCGGATCGGATCGGTCATGATTCAGGTCAAGGCGGCTGCGGCCCGCTGAGCCTATCCTGATCGCAAGCATCAGGTAAGGAGGACCAACCGATGTATTCCACCATCCTCGTCCCCATCGCCTTCGAGGAAGGCCGGGACAGCAACGCCGCGCTCGCCATCGCCGAGACGCTTCTCGCCCCCGGCGGCACCATCACCGCGCTCCACGTTGTGGAGGAAGTGCCTGCCTATGCCTCCACCTACGTGGACGAGGCGCTGATGACCGAGGCCCGCAAGAGCGTCGAAGAGGCTCTGGCCGCCAAGCTCGGCAGTCACGACACGGTCACCCCCCGCGTCGTCACCGGCCACTCCGGCCGCACGATCCTCGACGAGGCCGAGCGCATGGGCGCCGATCTCATCGTGATCGCCTCCCACCGCCCCGGGCTGCAGGACTATTTCCTCGGTTCCACCGCGGCCCGTGTGGTGCGCCACGCCAAATGCTGCGTCCACGTGATCCGCTAGGCCAGCGCCCACCAATGCGCATGGCATCCGGAGGGCGGGACTTGTTCCGCCTTCGCCTTGCGTTACGCTGGGGGCAGCCAGGGAGGAGGACCCCATGCCGACCATCACCACCGACACCACCTGCCAGACCGTGCTGACCACCTTCGAGGTGACGCCGGGCACCTGCGAAGACGTGCTCGACGCGCTGAAGGACGCCTATGCCGAGGTGATCTCCAAGCAGCCCGGCTTCATCGCCGCCGCCCTGCATGTGAACGACGCGCAGACGCGGATCGCAAATTACTCGCAATGGAACCGGCGCGAGGATTTTCAGGCCATGCTGCGGACCAGGGAGATGCGCGAGCGCAACCGGAAGATCCACGCCGAGGTGAAGAGCTTCGAGCCGGTGATGATGGACGTGGCGGCGGTATTCTGATGCGCTGGCTCGCTCTCCTGGTGCTCGCCACCCCCGCCTTCGCAGAGCCGGTGGGCATCACCCCCGACATGATGTCGGTCACGGTCGAAACCCCCTCCGGCCCGGTCGAGATCTCCCGCGTGCAGGACAATGCCGCGGTGATCGAGGGCGACTTCGCCCGGATCGCGCGGCCCTGCCCCAACTTCTGCATCCAGCCCATGGTGCCGGCGCCCGGCGTCACGCCCATCGGGGAGCTGGAGCTGCTGGAGATGCTGCAAGACCCGGAGGCGGTGGTGATCGACGGCCGCATCCGCCCCGAGTTCGAGGCCGGCACCATCCCCGGCGCGGTGTCGGTGCCCTACACCGAGGCCGCCGACCGGCTGGGCGAGCTCGGCTGCGAGCCCGATTTCGACGGCTTCATCTGCGAGGGCGAACACCCCCGCGTCGCGCTCTTCTGCAACGGCCCCTGGTGCGGCCAGTCCCCCACCGCGGCGCGCCGCATGATCGAGGCCGGCTACCCGGCGGAGCTGATCCACTATTACCGCGGCGGGATGCAGATGTGGCAGATGCTGGGCCTGACGGTGGTGCCGGGGTCGTAGGGCGGGGCGCTCTGCCGCAGCCTCTTACAACCGGCGCCCCTCGTTCATACCTGTCCCCCAACGCCACACGCGAAAGGACAGCCCATGAACTGCCCCCACTGCAACATCCCCCTCTCCATGGCCGACCGCACCGGCATCGAGATCGACTTCTGCCCCCAGTGCCGCGGCATCTGGCTGGACCGCGGGGAGCTGGACAAGATCATCGAACG
>CAYVQK010000214.1:0-5964 GCA_964454145.1 uncultured Oceanicola sp.
CCGCGCTGCTCCACGCCTACCGCTGGATCATCGACAGCCGCGACGAGGCCACCGGCGAGCGGCTCGACGACCTTGAAGACCCGTTCAAGCTCTACCGCTGCCACACCATCATGAACTGCGCCAAGACCTGTCCCAAGGGCCTGAACCCGGCCAAGGCGATCGCCCACATCAAGCAGATGATGGTCGAACGCGTCGTCTGACCGGCGGCCTGCTCACTGCCGAAAAGGAAAGACCCGCCAGCATCCCCTGGCGGGTCTTTTCATGCGCCCTCGGCACCCTCGCAGCGGCTCTCGTCCTGCCCGACACCCGAGGCGCATCAGCCCCTCGGGCGCCCGCTCAGTTGTGCATCAGCGCCGCGCCGGCAAAGGGCTGACGGCCCCTGAATTCGGCCGGCACCAGCGCATCCACCGTGTCGCCCGTGGCCTTCCACCGCCAGCCGCGCCAGTCGTGGGTGAAGATGAAATCCTCGCGCTCGATCTCGGTCGAGGTGGCCTTGAGCTTGCCCAGCACCCCCGGATGGGTGGGCGAGGCCACCCCGATCCGGAACGCCACCTGGCAGCTGAAGGCGTCCTCGGTGAGCCGTTTGCAGGCGCCGCGGAAGTCGCTGTAGGTCACGCAGATCTCCACCTCCGGAAACTTCCGCAGGTTCGACCGGAAGCCCGAGGGGCAATCGTTCGTGGGGTACTGCTTGTTCAGAGCGTTGAGAAATCCGCTCCTCAGGTCGTTCGAGCCCGGTTCGGGGCTTATGAGCCGGGCCGTCGCATAGGCCGGTATCACCCGTTCGGGCGGTTCAGGGGGGGAAAGCGCCGCCCCGGTGAAAAAAATTGCGGAGAGGACGGAACCAAGTGCGGGCAGAAGCATTGTACCTCCGTTGACTGCCATTCGGGCGTTGGGTCTTTCGTGCTCAACTCCACCCTAAACTGCGCCCTTTGCACCTGTCATCCCCCTGTTACCTTGAAATTTCGTTACTGCCCGCCGAATGCGCGGGCTCTCGAGCCTCTGCCCTTTCGCTGGGCGCGAACCTCTGCTTATGCTGGGGACGAGCAGTCACAATACCCTGAGCGATCCCATGAGCACTCCCGAATCCGGCAGCACAGCCCTGCCTGATCACGCCGAGGCCGCCCGCGCCGTCGCGCCGGTCATCTGCTATCCCACCCGAACCCTGCCGCAGCCCGACCTCGCGCTCTACGCCCGTGCCCGTGCCGCCGCCCGCAAGACCGGCGAAGAGCTTGTGCCCCCGCGCGAGGGCCGCTGCATCCCGGTCCGCGCCGGCCAGTTCCTGCGCATCTCCTGCCCCGAGGGGCCCCAGGTGGGCGACCTGAACCTGTGGAACCTCGCCGACCTCTCCGAGCGCTTCTACTCGGGCAAGACCCGCGCCCTCCACGGCACCCATCTCTCGGTGGGCGACCGCATGTGGTCCAGCTTCCCCGCGCTGCGCCCGCTTGCCACCCTCACCGCCGACAGCCTCGCCTGGTACGGCACCGACAGCTTCGGCGGCCGCGTGCATGACGTGATCGGCACCCGCTGCGATCCCTACACCCACCACCTGCTCTCCGGGCAGGACTATCACCACTGCTGCCACTCCAACCTCACCCGCGCGCTGGCAGACTGGACAGGGCAGGGGGCAGACACCGCCGAACCGCTGGTGCACGACGTGCTCAACGTCTTCATGTGCACCGGCCTCACGGCCGACACCGGTCAGTATTTCATGAAGGCCTCGCCCGCGCGGCAGGGCGATTACATCGAGCTCTTCGCCGAGATCGACCTGCTCGCCGGCCTCTCGGCCTGCCCGGGCGGCGACTGCGGGTCCGAGCACAGCTCCGACACCGCCCCATGCCACCCGCTCCTCTGCGAGGTCTTCGCCCCGCCCCATGCCGCACTGGAAGGCTGGGAGAGCCCGCCCCTCAACGGCTACTCCCGCAGCCACGGCCTCTAGGGCGGGGGCTCCGTTGCGCTTTCAGCAATACCGCTCGACACCCACGGTCTGCGCGTCCGAATACCGGTCGCCATGGGCAAATCCCACCGGCAGGATGCGCTCGATCTCGGCGTAATCCTCCGCCGTCAGCGCCATGTCGGCCGCGTCGACCCACTCCTGCAGGTGCCCCCCCGTCCGGGTGCCCGGGATCGGGATCAGGTGCTCGCCCTTGCCCAGCACCCAGGCCATCGCCAGCTTCGAGGTCGGCACACCGCGGCCCGCAGCGTAGTCCCGGAAGCGCGCCAGCGCTGCCTGGTTGTAGCCGTAGTTCGGCTCCTGCCAGCGCGGGTTGGCCTTGCGGAAATCCGTCGCCGCCATCTTCTCCGGGTCCGGCGGCGTGTCACTCAACTCCCCCCGCGCCAGCGGGCTGAACGGGACGAAGGCCACCCCCAGCTCCGCGCAGACCTGGATCACCCCCAGCTCCGGCTGCCGCGACCAGATCGAATATTCGTTCTGCACCGCCATCACCGGCCGCACCGCATGGGCCCGCCGGATGGTGAAGGGCGCCACCTCGCTCAGCCCCCAGCCCCCGATCAGCCCCTCGTCGATGAACTTCCCCATCGTCTCGGCCAGCTCCTCCACCGGCCGCGCCTGCTCGCGCCGGTGCGCATAGAACAGTCCCACCGAGCTCACGCCCAGCCGTTCCAGGCTCTTCTCCAACTCGCTGCGCAGATGGTCCTCGTCGTTCCGGTAATGCCGCTCGGGCTTCGGCACGATCGAGGCCTTGGTGGCGATCACGGGCTTCGCGTCGGTCCCCTTCAGCCAGGCCCCGATCGCGTCCTCCGACCGGCCCATGCCGTAGATGTTCGCCGTGTCCAGAAAGTCGATCCCCGCAGCCCAGGCCGTGTCGAGGCAGGCAATGGAGGTGTCCAGGTCGGTTTCGCCGAAAAACCCTGCAAATGACATGCAGCCCAGGCCAATGGCAGATACCTCAGGGCCATTGGCCCCCAGCTTGCGTCTTTTCATGTGTGGATCCTCTTATTCGGAGAATGCGGCTTCCAGCGCGATTTCGACCATATCGCCGAAACTCTTCTCGCGCTCTTCACTCGGAAGCGCCTCGTGGGTTTTCAGGTGATCGGAAACGGTGAGAACGGCAAGCGCCCTGCAACCGTAGCGGGCGGCCAGAATATAGAGCTCAGCCGCCTCCATTTCGACAGCGAGAACACCGTGCCGTTCCATCTGCTCGTTCAGGTCGGCGCGTTCATCGTAGAAAACATCGGAAGAGTATATTCCCCCAACATGCGACGTTACTTCGCGCCTTTCAGCCGCAATTGCCGCTTTTCTGAGCAGGGACCAATCCGCGCAGGGCGCGAAATTCAACTCGCGGAAAATTCCGCGAGACGGCGTCGATAGCGTCGAGGCCGTCATCGCCAGCACCACGTCGCGCACCGCCACACTGTCCTGCATGCCCCCGCAGGAGCCGATGCGGATGAGCGTCTTCGCGCCGTAATCCTTGATGAGTTCGTTCACGTAGATCGACAATGAGGGCATTCCCATGCCGCTCCCCTGGATCGTCACGCGATTGCCCCGCCAGGTTCCGGTGAAACCCAGCATCCCGCGCACCTCGTTGATGCACTTGGGATTTTCCAGAAATGTCTCCGCCGCCCAGCGGGCGCGATACGGGTCTCCCGGCAGCAGGACCGTCTCCGCGATCTCCCCCGCTGCCGCGCCGATATGCACTGTCATGCGCCGTCCCTCGTTCTGCCATTCGGGGCGGCCCGTTGCGCCGCCCCCGCAGAAGATGGCTCAGATCGCGAAATCCTCAAGCGCCTTTCCCGCTGTGAGCCCGTCCTTGATCCAGGCCGGCTGCCGTCCGCGGCCCGTCCAGGTCTGGCTCTTGTCGGCCGGATTGGCGTATTTCGGCGCGCCTTTCGGACCGCTCGCCTTTTTCACGCCTGCCTTGCGGCCGCGTTTCGGCATGGCGCCGGTCAATTCGTCGAGGGTGAATCCATGGGCCTTCGCCGCCTTCTCGGCAGCGGCCATTGCCGCCTTCTTGTCTTCTTCCGAAATCCGTGCCAGCGCCTTTTCGACGTCGGCCTGAAGCCTTTCCAGTTCCTTGCGGCTCATGCCTTTGAGACTGATCGACATTTCAATTCCTTCTTGGGGCTTCCGTTGTGAGTGGCTGCACGTCGCCCGATGCGTTCGAAAAAATAAAACGCGGCTTCGCGCAAGCAAAGCGTATTGCAATTCATTGCAGATGAAAAGAGTTTCAATTTCCCGTGCGGAATTGCGCCGGAAAATTCAACCCTCAGGTGTCCGGTTTCAACTCACGCAGCGGCTTCGCGCGGCTCCGCAAGTGCCACGATATCCATCATGATCCGGTTCAGCTCGAAGTCCTTCGGCGTATACACCTGCGAAACGCCCATATCTTTCAAGGCCTTGGCGTCCTCGTCCGGAATGATCCCGCCCACGATCAGCGGAATGTGCGAAAGCCCCGCCTCCCGCATCCGCTCCAGCGTCTCGGAAATCAGCGGCAAATGGCTGCCCGAGAGGATCGAGAGGCCCACCACATGCGCCTCCTGCGCCACCGCCGCCGCCACGATCTCCTCCGGCGTCAGGCGAATGCCCTCGTACGAGATGTCCATGCCGCAGTCCCGCGCCCGGCAGGCGATCTGCTCGGCACCGTTCGAGTGACCGTCGAGTCCCGGCTTGCCCACGAGAAACTTCAGCCGCCGGCCAAGCCGGTCCGACACGAGGTCCACCGCGTCGCGGATGTGCTCCAGCCCCTCCGTCCGGTTCGACGGGGCCCGCGCCACGCCGGTCGGCCCCCGGTATTCGCCAAACACGGCCCGCATCGCGCCTGCCCATTCCCCCGTGGTCGCGCCCGCCTTGGCCGCCGCGATCGACGGCTCCATAACGTTCTCCCCGGCCTCCGCCGCCGCCTTCAGCGCCGCCAGCGCCTCGGCCAGCGCCGCGCCGTCACGCTCCGCCCGCCAGGCCTGCAGCCGGGCGATCTGGTCGGCCTCCACCGCCGGGTCCACCGTCATGATGCCCCCGTCCTCGCCCATCAGCGGCGAGGGCTCGCCCTCGGCCCAGCGGTTTACGCCCACCACCACGGTCTCGCCGGTTTCCACCCGGCCCAGCCGCTCGGCATTGCTCTCCACCAGCCGCGCCTTCATGTAGTCGATCGCCGCAATCGCCCCGCCCATCCCGTCGAGCTGCGCCAGCTCCGCCCGCGCACCCTCCTTCAGCGCCTCCACCTTTGCGTCCACAGCCGGGTTGCCGTCGAAGAGGTCGCCATATTCCAGCAGGTCGGTCTCGTAGGCCATGATCTGCTGCATCCGGAGCGACCATTGCTGGTCCCAAGGCCTCGGCAGCCCCAGCGCCTCGTTCCAGGCCGGCAATTGCACCGCCCGCGCCCGCGCCTTCTTGCTGAGCGTCACCGCCAGCATCTCGATCAATATCCGGTAAACGTTGTTCTCCGGCTGCTGCTCCGTCAGCCCCAGCGAGTTCACCTGCACCCCATAGCGGAACCGCCGCATCTTCGGGTCTTCCACCCCGTAGCGCTCCCGGCAGATCTCGTCCCACAGATCCACGAAGGCGCGCATCTTGCACATCTCGGTCACAAACCGGATGCCCGCGTTCACGAAGAACGAGATCCGCCCCACCAGCACCGGAAAGTCCTCTTCCGGCACCTGTCCCTTCAACGCATCGAGCACCGCAATCGCCGTGGCCAGCGCAAAGGCCAGCTCCTGCTCCGGCGTCGCACCGGCCTCCTGCAGGTGGTAGGAACACACGTTCATCGGGTTCCACTTCGGCACGTTCGTGTAGCAATAGGCCGCCACATCGGTGATCAGCTTCAGCGACGGCTTCGGCGGGCACACATACGTGCCCCGCGAGAGATACTCCTTGATGATGTCGTTCTGCACCGTGCCCTGCAGCTTCGACACATCGGCACCCTGCTCTTCGGCCACGGCGATGTAGAGCGCCAGCAGCCAGGGCGCGGTCGCGTTGATCGTCATCGAGGTGTTCATCTGCTCCAGCGGAAT
>CAYVQK010000215.1:0-3580 GCA_964454145.1 uncultured Oceanicola sp.
CCCTTGCCACCTCCCCCGCAACCTGCTCACCTCCTCCCATGACCACCAAGCCCCGCACCCCCTCCGCTCCGATGGCCCTGCAAGGCGCCTCCGCCCCGGCCACCTCCCTGCCCTCCTCGGCCCTGGCCTTTGCCCGGACCGAGTATCACGAGCGGCTGGCGGCCGTGCGGGCGTCGATGGAGGAACAGGGGCTGGAGGTGCTGGTGATCTCGGACCCGTCGAACATGAACTGGCTGACCGGCTATGACGGCTGGTCGTTCTACGTCCACCAGGCGGTGATCGTGGGGCTGGAGACCGACCCGATCTGGTGGGGCCGGGGGATGGATGCGGCGGGGGCGAAGCGGACGGTCTGGATGAGCCATGACCATATCTTCGGCTACGAGGACTGGCTGGTGCAGAACCCGGACGCGCATCCGATGACGGTGCTGGCGGAGCTGATGACCGACTGGGGCCACGGGTCGGCGCAGGTGGGCGTGGAGCTCGACAATTATTACTACTCGGCGGCGGCGCATCGGGCGCTCGGCGCGGGGCTGCCGGAGGCGGAGCTGGCCGACGCGACGGGCCTGGTGAACTGGTGCCGGGCGGTGAAGTCGCCGGCCGAGATCAGCTACATGCGGCGGGCGGGCGAGATCGTCACCGAGATGCACCGGGTGATCGCGGAGGTCGCGGAGCCGGGGATGCAGAAGAACGCGCTGGTGGCGGAGATCCTGAAGGCGGGGGCGCTCGGCACGCGGGGGGCCTGGGGCGATTACCCCGCGATCGTGCCGATGACGCCCTCGGGGATGGACGCGACGGCGCCGCATCTCACATGGGACGGGGCGCCGATTCCGCGCGGGGTGCCGACCTTCTTCGAGATCGCCGGGGTGCATCGGCGCTACCACTGCCCGCAGTCGCGGACGCTGTTCTTCGGCGAGCCGCCGAAGAAGTACCGCCAGGCCGAGGAGGCGCTGATGGCGGCGACGGCGGCGGTGATGGGGGCGGCCCGGCCCGGCGCGCTCTGCGAGGATCTGGCCCGGGCCTTCTCGATCACGCTGGAGCGCTACGGCTTCCGGAAGGAGAGCCGGACGGGGTATTCGGTGGGGCTTTCCTACCCGCCGGACTGGGGCGAGCGGACGATGAGCCTGCGGGCGGGCGACAAGACCGAGCTGAAGCCGGGGATGGTGTTTCACTTCATGCCGGGGCTCTGGCTCGACGATGGCGGCATCGAGCTGACCGAGACGATGCTGATCAACGACGCGAGCGCGGAGTACCTGGCGACCACGCCGCCGGGGCTGGTGGTGAAGCCTTAGGGGGCCCTTCTGGGGGGATGCTTGGTGTGTCCGTCGATGCGGCGGGACGCGGTTCGGACCGGTCGCGGGCGCGCTCTGCCTCCCGGGCGCGGGTTTGAAAGGGCGGGCCTCGGCTGTTAGGCTGCATAGGTGATCGGCGGGCCTGCGGGCCGCGCGATCCTTCCGGCGTCGGGATCGACGCCGGGCCCGGCATGGCTGCATCGCGCGCCGCCGCGACCCCACGGGACATCGACCCCACGGCCCCCTCCGCGGAGAGGCGCACAGCCTCCGCGCAGGGCCGCGGGGCGCTTCCATCGGCGGTGCCTGCCCGTTGCGGCCATGCCCCCATCTGAACGTCCACAAGACGGAGGCAAACCCATGAGCGATACACATAGAGCCACATGTTTCTGCGGTGCCGTTGAACTCGAGGTGACCGGCGCGCCGGAGGGGATGGGCTATTGCCATTGCGAAAGCTGCCGAACCTGGTCCGCGGGCCCGGTCAACGCCTTCACCCTCTGGAAGCCCGAACGCGTGGCGGTGGTGAAGGGAGAAGAGCATATCCGCCAGTACAACAAGACGGAGAACAGCGACCGGAAGTGGTGCGCCACCTGCGGCGGACATCTGATGGCCGGCCATCCGGGCCTCGGCCTGGTGGATGTCTACGCGGCGCTGCTCCCGAGCCTGCCGTTCGTGCCCGGCATCCATGTCAACTATGCCGAGACGGTGCTGCCGATGAAGGATGGCCTGCCCAAGATGAAGGACTTCCCGTCCGAGTTCGGCGGTTCGGGGGAGACCGTTCCGGAATAGGGCGGGCCCGGCTTCAAGGTCGAATGCCTGAACACTCGACCATCCCCTTGCCGGGATGCGGCCGATCTGTGCTAGGCTGGGGGCGAGGCCCACCGAGCAGGAGGTTCCCCACAATGAGACGCGGTACACTGCGCCTGACGATCGTTGCCCTGATGGCGCTGGCCCTGAGCGGGCCCGCGCGGGCGCAGACGGGCGGCATTCCGGGCTGGCTGGGCCAGCATGTCGGCACCGGCGAGGGGCAGATCGCCCCCGTGGTGCTGGAGCGGGCGCGGGCGCTCTACCAGGACAGGGTGCGGCGGCGGCAGGTGAAGAATCCCTGTTACATGGCGATGGATGCGACGAGGCCCGGCGCCTCGGCGCGGTATTACATCATCTGCGAGGAGCAGAGGGTGTTCCGGGCGGTGTCGTCGGGCCATGGCAACGGGCGCAGGCTGGCGCAGGCGGATTTCTCCAACGGGCGGCAGTGCGCGCGGCATTTCAGCAATGCCGAGGGCTCCAAGCTGACGATGGGCGGCGATTACCTGACGGCGGAGGCGCGGACCTCGTTCAAGGGGCTGGTCAGCCGGTCGGGCAAGGTGGTGCCGGTGCACCGGACCTTCCTGCAGTTCGAGGGCTCGGGGGAGACGTCGAACGCGCGGGAGCGGGCGATCGGCGGGCACCAGGCGTTCTTCGTGCAGTGGCAGTGCCGGATGAAGAGCCCGGGCAGCCCCTATGCCGACGAGGCGGGTTATGTGCCCTACGGGCGGGTGGTGGATTATACCGGCGGGCGGAGCAACGGCTGCACCACCTGGTCGGGGGAGGCCTCGGATCAGATCCTGCGGCTGGCGGAGCGCAATCCGACGACGGTGTATATCTACCCCGAGTCGCGCGACATCGACGCGGTGGCGCGGGCGGTGAAGGCGCGGGCCTCGCTGGAGGGCAACGGGCTCTACTGGAACAGCGCCTGCCTGCGCGAGATCGGGGCGCCGCGGTTCTGGCCGAAGCGCGAGTTGCAGCCGGTGATCAACCGGTGGCGGCGGTCGCTGCCCCAGTCGGAGCCGCAGGAGCTGCCGATCTGTCAGTGAGGCCCTGCCCCGTAGGGCGGGACTTGTCCCGCCTGCAGTCCCGGGCCTGTCATCCCACGTCGGGACAAGTCCCGACCTACGGGTGTTCGGCCCGCGCGGCTCGGGACGCCCCCGGGTCCGGTGCACTGGCCCGGCGGTGACGGCCTATCTCAGCCTCTTCCTCGCGGCCTTCGTCGCCGCCACGCTGCTGCCGGCGCAGTCGGAGGTGCTGCTGGCCTACCTGCTGACGGACCCTGCCCTTTCGGTGCCGCTGCTCCTTGCCGTCGCCACGGTGGGCAACGTGCTGGGATCGGTGGTGAACTGGCTCTGCGGGCGGTTCCTGCGGCAGTTCCAGGACCGGCCATGGTTTCCGGTCTCCGCCAAGGGGCTGGCGCGGGCGGAGCGGGTCTATCACCGCTATGGGCGCTGGAGCCTGCTGGCGAGCTGGGCGCCCTTCATCGG
>CAYVQK010000215.1:3680-5947 GCA_964454145.1 uncultured Oceanicola sp.
CCCTTGCCCGGGCGGACGGAGAGACATATGACTCCGTCATGCAACAGGCGGACAGGCCCCTCTTAGGTATCGTGCTCATGCTGGGGTTCTGCCTGCTGGCGCCCCTGGGCGACTCGGTGGCCAAGCTCCTGGGCGGGCATGTGCCGCTGAGCCAGCTCGTGTTCTTCCGCTTCTCGATCCAGGCGGCGATCCTGGTGCCCATCGTGCTGCTCACCGGCCGGACGCTGCGGATGAGCCGGCGGGCGCTGGGCTTCACCGCGGTCAGGACGGTGCTCCACGTGATCGGGATCGGGGCGATGTTCCTGTCGCTCCGGTTTCTGCCGCTGGCCGATGCCGTGGCCATCGCCTTCGTGATGCCCTTCATCATGCTGCTGCTGGGCTGGGCCTTTCTGGGCGAGGAGGTGGGCGTGCGGCGGCTGGCGGCCTGCGCGGTGGGGTTCGTGGGCACCTGCATGGTGATCCAGCCCTCCTTCGTGGAGGTCGGCTGGGCGGCGCTGCTGCCGGTGCTGGTGGCGGTGAACTTCGCCTTCTTCATGCTGGTGACGCGGATGATGCGGGCCGAGGTCGACCCGGTGGCGATGCAGTCGGTGAGCGGGATCATGGGCACGGTGGCGCTGGCGCCGCTGTTGCTGATCGCGGACGGCTCGTGGTGGGTGGAGTTCGACGTGGTCTCCCCTGCCCCGCGCACCTGGGCGCTGATCCTCGCCATGGGCTGCATCGGCACGATGGCGCACCTGCTGATGACCTGGAGCCTGCGCCATGCCCCCACCGCCACGCTGGCGCCGATGCAATACCTCGAGATTCCCTTCTCCACGCTGATCGGCTGGGTGATCTTCCGGGAGTTTCCCGACGGGCTGGCGCTGGCAGGGATCGGGGTGACGATCGGCGCGGGGCTCTACATCATCTGGCGGGAGCAGAGGGCCGGGCGGCAAAGCCTTCCAGCAGAGCGTCCAGCGCCTCCGGCGGCGTGAGGACGATCATGCCCGGCGCGTCGAAGCTCAGGCGGACCGGGCCGGTGACACGGTTGGAGGTGCCGATGCGGCCCGAGGGGGTGAAGGTGAGGCCTTCGATGGGCCATTCGAGCCCCTCCGAGCGGCCTGTCACCTCGGCCAGCGGATAGAGCGAGAGGCGGCTGCCGATGGGAAGGGACAGGGCGATCTCGGGCGGGGCGGCGAAGGCGATGTCATCGGAGCCGAGCAGCAGGCAGGGCTGGCGGGCGTGGCGGGTGAGCGCGGTGAGCGCGGCAAGCTGGTGGTCGAGCCGGCGGCCGAGGAAGCCCACCGCGAGGAGCATCGGCGCGCGGACCCGCTGGAGCACCTTCTCGAAGTCGGTGCTGTCCTGCTCGGGGACGTGGTGGAGCCTTTCGGGCGGCAGCGCGGTTGTCGCTGCGTCACTCAGGCTGTCGAAATCGCCGATCACCGCCTCGGGTGTAAGCCCGTGGGACAGGGCGACATCGGCGCCGCCATCGGCCGCGACCACCCGCGGCGCCCGGATCAAGGCAACATCAAGGCAGCGCGCGTTAACCTCTCCACCACCCAACAGGGTAATAATATCAGGTGAATCGATGAGGATCTTCGCCATGTCGCGGGTATGCCCGCTTTCCCCCCCTGTCACAATGAAGCCCAGAATTGATACCCGAAAATTCCCCACTCTGTTGCTCTTGTCGAACCAATACGTGGTAAACAGACCCCGCTGGGCTATGAGAAAGCGAGCAGAACGATGATGGGATCGAGCAAGATTCTGACGGTGTCCTATGGCACCTTCTCGTGCACGCTGGAAGGGTTTGAGGACTCTTTCGGCACGATGAAGGCGATTGCGGAGTACTTCCGCGACCTTGCCGCCGACGACCGTTACTTCGGGGCCGAGCCCCCGACCCCGGATGCGGAGATGCTGCAGCGGATCGCCGAGAAGGAGATCCAGCGCCGGGTCGAGGCGAAGATCTCGGAAGGCGGGATCCTGCTGCGCGCGGCCGAGGGGGCCGGGCTGGCGGTGGCGCAGGCCGAGGCGGCCGCGCCCGAGGTGGCAGAGGCGCCTGTGAAGGAAGAGCCTGCACGCGAGGAGACGCCGGAGGTGGCCGAGGCGCCCGCGCCGAAGCCCGCTGCGCCTGCACCCGAGCGCGAGACGCTCTCGGTCTTCGAGACCGATGATCCCTATGCCGATCTCTCCGCCCCCGCGGCGGCTCCTGCCGGCGACAGCGTGGCGGCCAAGCTCGCCCGCATCCGCGCGGTGGTGAATACCGCCCGCAGCGCCGAGGTGGTGCCGCTTGC
>CAYVQK010000216.1:0-5925 GCA_964454145.1 uncultured Oceanicola sp.
AAGATCTCCAGATCCTGCCGCGCGGCGTGGAAGACCTTCACCACGCCCCGATCGCGGAACAGCTCGTAGAGCGGCTCCATCGACATCCCGGCACCCGCGATCGGGTCGACCAGCACCGCCTCGCCGTCGCCGGGAAGCGCGAGCTGCACGAGGCAGAGCTTGGAATAATAGGTCCGCTCGCGCAGGAACTCGGTATCCACCGTGATGTAGGGCCCCGTCGCTGCCGTCCGGCAAAACTCAGACAGCTCCTCGGTGGTCGTCAATGTGCGCATAGGCTGCGGCGCTCTCTTGTTTGTGGCGCGGCACGCGCCGATGTTCTTTCCGCTGGCTTTGCCTTTTACGGGCAAGTGATCGGAATGAAAAGCCTGCCGCCGCGGCGATTCAGGACAAGTAGAGCGGTTCGCTCGCGCCCTCGACGAAGCGGCGCAGGCAGGCGGGGTAGAGCCTGTGTTCCTGCACCAGCACCCGGGCGGCCAATGCCTCGGGCGTGTCGCCGGGCAGGATCGGTACCCGCGCCTGCCCCAGGATCGGCCCGTCGTCCAGGACCGGCGTCACCTCATGCACCGTGCAGCCGGCCTCCGTATCACCTGCCTCGAGGGCCCGGGCATGGGTGTGCAGCCCCCGGTACTTGGGCAGGAGCGAGGGGTGAATGTTCAGCATCCGCCCCTGCCAATGCCGCACGAAGCCCTCCGTCAGCACCCGCATGAAGCCCGCAAGGCAGATCAAGTCGGCTCCCGCAGCTTCCAGCCGCGCCGTCAGCTCCGCCTCGAAGGCCGGGCGATCCTTGCCGTAGGGCCGGTGATCCACCGCATCCACCGCCACGCCAAGCGCCTGCGCCTTCGCCAGCCCACCAGCCTCGGGATCGTTCGACATCACCAAGACCGGCCGCGCCGGGTGGCCCGCCTCGCCCATGCTCTCGACGAGCTTCACCATGTTCGAGCCGCCGCCCGACAGCAGGATCGCGCAGTTTCGGCTCAAAGCAGCTTGCCCGAGTAGGATACCCCCTCGCCCGCCACCACGCGCCCGATCTCCCAGACGGTCTCGCCGGTCTCCTCCAGCAGCGCCTTGAGCGAGGCCGCCGCTTCGGGCGCCACCACCGCGACCATTCCGATGCCCGAGTTGAAGGTCTTCAGCAGCTCCGGTTCGGCCAGCCCGCCAGTTTCCGCCAGCCAGCGGAACACCGGCGGCAACTCCCACGCGCCAAGATCCACCTCCGCACCAAGGCCCTCGGGGAAGACCCTTGGCAGGTTCTCGGTCAGCCCGCCGCCGGTGATATGCGCAAGCCCGTGCACACCGCCGGCCCGGATCGCCGCCAGCACCTGCCGCACGTAGATCCGCGTGGGCGTCAGCAGCGCCTCGCCCACCGTGCCACCGCCGAAGGGCGAGGTCGCATCCCAACCAAGGCCCGCCAGCTCCACGACCCGCCGCACCAGGCTGTAGCCGTTCGAGTGCACCCCGTCCGACGCGAGCCCCAGGAGCACATCGCCCTCGGCCACGCCATCGGGCAAGGCCTGCCCGCGCTCCATCGCCCCCACGGCGAAGCCCGCGAGGTCGAAGTCCTTTCCCTCGTACATCCCCGGCATTTCCGCCGTCTCGCCGCCGATCAGCGCCGCGCCCGCTGCCTTGCAGCCCGCCGCGATGCCCTCGACGATCGCGGTGCCCGCCGACACGTCGAGCTTGCCCGTGGCAAAATAGTCGAGGAAAAACAGCGGCTCCGCGCCCTGGCAGACCAGATCGTTCACGCACATCGCCACCAGGTCCACGCCCACGCCGTTCACCACCCCGGTGTCGATGGCGATCCGCAGCTTGGTGCCCACCCCGTCAGTCGCAGCCACCAGCACCGGGTCGGTGAAGCCGGCAGCCTTCAGGTCGAACAGCCCGCCGAATCCGCCGATCGAGCCCATCACGCCGGCCCGGTCGGTCGATTTCACCGCAGGCTTGATCGCCTCCACCAGCGCGTTGCCCGCGTCGATGTCCACCCCCGCCTGGGCATAGGTCAAACCGTTCTTGCCGTCGCTCATCTGCGCTCTCCTCGGTGCCGTCCCGCGCGCTTTAAGCCAAGCGCCCGGCAAATGCCAGACACGCTTGACCGGATCGGCCCGCGCGCCTAAGCAGTGCCCCGGCGGGCCTGTAGCTCAATTGGTTAGAGCAGAGCGCTCATAACGCTTTGGTTGCGGGTTCAAGTCCTGCCGGGCCTACCACCGTCGATTGTCCTGTTGGCTCTCCGCGATACGCGTTAGCCTGCCGCATGGTCGAAGATCTCACCCCAGCCCGCCTCCCCCTTGCCGAAGCCGCCCGTGCGGCGAGTGCAGGCCGCATGGCGGAGATCAAGACACCGGCCCTCAAGGCCTTGTCGGTCAAGGAGATTTCCGCGCCCGAACTGCGCAAGGCGGTCTCCCTCCTGATCGACGCCGGCCAGACCGACGCCGCGATCCGCGCCTTGAAGAAGCATTGCGACGGCAAGGCCCCCCTTGCCGCCGCCTTCGCCCAGCTCGGCGCGCTCTGGTTCGAGGCCGGAAAGACGGGCCCCGCAGCCCGCGCCCTCGAACGCGCGCTCCGCATGGCGCCCGATGACCGGCAGAGCGCCTTCCTGCTGGCCGACCTCCGCTTGCAGGCCGGCGAGGCGGAGGGCGCCGAGTCGGTTTGGTCCAAGGTCTTCGCCGCCCGACCCGAGGATGCCGACATTCGCCTTCGCGCCGCCACCCAACTCGCCCACTTCGGCGCGCAGGAGGCCGCCCGCCGCTTCGTCGAGCTCGCCCGCCCGATTCACCCCGACCCGCAGGAGCACGCCTTCATGGCCGCCGCCATCACCGGCGACGCCCCGCCACCCCTGCCCGACCCGGGCTACATCGCCCGCTTCTTCGACCGCACCGCCGGCCATTACGATCAGAGCCTCGCCGGCGTGCAGTATCGCGGGCCCGAGGTGCTGGCCGCCAGCCTCGACCGCCTCGGCATCACGACGGGCGCCGGGCTGACGGTGCTCGACGCAGGCTGCGGCTCGGGCCTCTCCGCCCGCATCCTCGCGCCGGTTGCCGGCCGCCTCGACGGGCTCGACATCAGCCCCGGTATCCTCGAAGAGGCTTCCAGGACAGGGGCTTACAAGAAGCTCTTCACCCTCGATCTGGCCCGCGAAGACCCGCCCGAGCCCGGCCTTTACGACCTGATCGCCGCCATCGACGTGCTGATCTATACCGGCGACATCGCCCTGCCGCTCGCCACCATCGCCAAGGCGCTGAAACCCGGCGGCCGCGTGCTCTTCACCGCCGAGGCCGCGCCCGATACGCCCGACAGCTGGCAGCTCACCCCCACGGGCCGCTACCGCCACGGCGAAGGCCTGATCCGCGACGCCCTCGCCGCCACCGGCTTCACACCGCCCGACCTCTTCGCGCCGGAAATCCTCCGCAACGAGTTTCGCCGCCCCGTGCCTGGCGTCGCCGTCTCCGCTACGCTCGCCTGACGCGCTTCACCTCGACGCGCGCCAAGCTGCATTCTCGTGATCCAGGTATCCCGGAGGTCGCCGCCGCCAAAGGCACAGCGTCTAACGCGCCAGCACCAACTCCGCCTTCAGCCCGCCCAGCGCCTCGCTCTCCCCGAGCCGCAGGGTGCCGCCATGGCTCCGCGCCACGTCGAGCGCGATCGCCAGCCCCAGGCCCACGCCGCTGCCCCTGTCCTGGTTGCGCGCCGCATCGAGCCGCGTAAAGGCGCGCATCGCTTCCTCGCGCCGCTCCTCCGGAATCCCCGGCCCGTCGTCCTCCACGGTATAGCGTACCATCCGCTCGCCGAGGTCGACCGCAAGCCGCGCCTCCTTGCCGTAGCGCCGCGCGTTCGACAGAAGGTTCGCCACAGCCCGCTCCACCGAGAGGGCCCTGAGCGCGATCTCCCGCGCGCCTTCGCCCCGCCGCTCCACCGTCACCACGCCACCGGCCCGGCGGGCGTTCTCGGCCACCTTCTCGGCAAGGGCCACCGCATCCACCTGCTCGGCCGCCTCTCCCGCCTCGGACCGGACGAAGTCGAGAAAGCCGGCCAGCATCGCCTCCATCTCCTCCACGTCCCGCGCCAGGTCTTCCACGTCCGCGCCATCCGCCTCCGCCAGCGACAGCCCCAGCTTCATCCGCGTGAGCGGCGTGCGCAGGTCGTGGCTCACGCCCGACAGCAGCATTGTCCGCTGCGCCGTCTGCCGCTCGATCCGCGCCCGCATGTCGAGGAAGGCATGGCCCGCCGAGCGAACCTCCACCGCACCTGCGGGCTTGTAGGGCTCGATCCGTCCGCGCCCGAAGGCTTCCGCCGCCGCCGCCAGCCGGGTGATCGGCCTCAGCTGGTTGCGCAGGTAGATGAAGGCCACCAGCGCCATCACCACGCCCACGAAGCCCATCAGCACCAGAAACTGGTGCGGATTCGAGGCGCTTACCCGCCTCCGGTCGAAGGTGATGGTCAGCGGCCCGTGCACCGTGGCCACCTGCAGGATCACCCGCCGCGAGTTCTCCGACAGGTCCACCGATTCCACGCCCTCGAGCCCGCCGCGCAGTTCGGAGATCACCGTGGCGCCGGACACATCGTAGAACGGCCGCTTGAAGCCATGTTCCGGATCGGCGGGAAGCACCAGCTCGAGCTGCAGCGCCTGCGCCATCGCCGCCACCTCAGCCAGCGCGGTCTCTGCATCCGGGGCCGCCTCCACTTCCGCGGTGAGGTGCCGCAGTTCCAGAAGCAGCGAGTCGGTCATCTGCTGGGTCACATCCTCGAAATGCCGCTGGATGAAGACGATGGAAACGACGAGCTGCAGCACCACGATCGGCAGCAGCAGGATCAGCGCGGCGCGGCCATAAAGCCCCTTGGGCATCGAGCGTTTCAACCACGAAAAATCCATGGCAGAAGGTTACGGGCGGCGGCAGGGGAACGAAAGATGCAAAGCGAGGCAGGCAGAGCGGTGGAGCTGGAGCCCGGCGTGGTTCGCGTGATCGCGCCCAACCCCTCGCCGATGACCTTCCGGGGCACCAACAGCTACCTCGTCGGCGAAACCGCGCTGGCCCTGATCGACCCGGGCCCCGATCTTACCGACCATGCCGAGGCCCTCCTTGCCGCGCTGAAGCCCGGCCAGCACATCAGCCATATCCTCTGCACCCACTCCCACGTCGATCATTCGCCCCTCGCCGCCCGCCTCGCCGCGGAAACCGGCGCAAAGGTCCACGCTTTCGGCACCCACCTCGACGGGCGGCGCCCGGTGATGGAGGCGCTCTCCGCCTCCGGCCTCGCAGGCGGCGGTGAAGGGGTGCAGGCCGATTTCCGCCCCGACGTCCGCCTCGCCCATGGCCAGGTGCTGGAAGGCACGGGCTGGCAACTCACCGCGCTGCACACGCCCGGCCATATCTCCAACCATCTTTGTTTCGCCCTCGCCCGCCCCGATGGCGAGGCCGTCTTCACCGGCGACCACGTGATGGGCTGGGCCTCCTCCCTCATCAGCCCGCCCGACGGTGATGCCACCGCCTTCATGGCCTCCTGCGCCCTGCTCGCGGAGCGGCCGAGCCGCATCTACTACCCCGGCCACGGCGACCCCGTGGAAGATCCCGCCGCCCGCCTCGCCTGGCTGACCGAACACCGCCGCAGCCGCGCGGCCCAGGTGCTCGATGCGCTGGCACAGGGTCCGGGCACCCCCGCCGAACTCACCGCCCGCGTCTATACCGACGTCCCCGCCGCCCTGCTTCCGGCGGCCGAACGCAACATGCTCGCCCAGCTCATCGCCCTTGCCGAGGCAGGCCTGGCCATCGCCACGCCCCGGCTCTCCGCCACCGCCACCTACGCCCTCGCGTAACGCCCCGAATTTTTCGTCAAAACCCTCTGGACGCCCCCCGGACCCGTTGCTATACGCGCCGCCAGTGTTCCGGCGTAGCTCAGCGGTAGAGCAGTTGACTGTTAATCAATTGGTCGTAG
>CAYVQK010000217.1:0-5843 GCA_964454145.1 uncultured Oceanicola sp.
AGATGAAGTAGAGGAAGGCGACGAAGACGTAGACCTCGACGAAGGCGAAGGTCCAGTCGCTGGTGCCGAAGGCCGCGTTGGCCGAGGAGAGCAGTTCGAAGAAGCCCACGACGACGACCAGCGAGGTCTCCATGAAGGTGATGACGAACTGGTTGATCGTGGCGGGCAGCGCGTTGCGGAAGGCCTGCGGCAGCAGGATCCGCGCGACCCGGTGGCGGTAGGGGATGCCGAGCGACATGGCGGCCTCGTCCTGGCCCTTGGCAACGCCCTGCATGCCGCCGCGGATGATCTCGGCCTGGTAGGCGGCGAAGAACAGCGCCGAGCCCGCGATCACCCGGTAGAGCTTTTCCTGCAGCACGAAGTCCGGCAGCACGAAGGGCAGCACGATGGCGAAGGTGAAGAGGATCGAGATCAGCGGCAGCGAGCGCACCGCGTCGATCACCGCCCCCGTGGTCCGGGCGATCCACGGCAGGGTCGAGTTGCGCAGCAATGCAAAGGCGATGGCGAGCGGCATGCCGATGATGGCGGTGGTCACGAAGATGAAGAGCGTGAGCGCGAGCCCGCCCCATTGCTCTTCGCGCACTAGCGGCAGGCCGAGCACGCCGCCCTTCATCAGCACGTAGAAGGTCAGGAACCCCAGTGCCCAGACCGAGGCGATGCGCTTGCCGGTCCAGAACACGGGGATGCAGCTCAGCACCATGGTGACGATCACCGCGATGCAGGCCAGCGCCGAGCGCCATTGCTCGTCGTAGGGGTAGAGGCCGAAGAAGATCAGCCGCCAGCGGTTGGCGATGACCGACCAGCAGGCACCGCCCGCGGCCTGGCATTCCGGCTGGCGCGCTTCGGCCGCGAAGGTGGCACGCAGCACGCCCCAGTCCAGCAGCACCCAGCCGATCCAGAGCAGCAGGCCGAAGCACAGGAGGCTGATCAGCGTCGAGACGGGCGAGGAGAAATAGTCCCGGCGGATCCGGCGCAGCCGCGTGGTCTGGAAGGGGACGTGTCCGGTGTCGATGGCGGTCATGCTCAGCTCCGGTTCTGGTGGCCCTTGAGGGCGATGGCACGGTTGATCCGGTTCATCACCGCGGCGAGCGAGAAGTTGATGACGAGGAAGCCCGCCATGAGGATGCCGATGAGCTCGAGCGTCTGGCCAGAATGGGTGATGGCCGAGGCCACGACCATGAAGAAGTCGGCGAAGCCCACGACGATGCCCAGCGTGGTCGCCTTGATCAGCCACACGTACTGGTTGGTCAGGATCGGCAGCATGGCGCGGATCGCCAGCGGCAGCCGGATGCGGGTGAAGCTCTGCCATTCGCTGAGCCCCAGCGCCTTGGCGGCCTCGGTCTGGCCGGTGCCGACCGCGATGAAGCCACCACGGACGATCTCGCCGATATAGGCGCCGCCGTAGATGGCGATGGCGAAGGCGAGCGCGTAGATCTCGGGCTGGATGCGGTAGCCGCCGCGGATGTTAAGGCCCTTGAGCTCGGGCACGGTCATGAGCGGCGTGCCGGGGGCGTGGCCGAGGAAGAACAGCACCGCGAGGGCCGCCAGCGTGACCAGCGCCACGGTCCAGCCGCGGCGGCGGCGGACGGCGGGGGGCACGCGGCGGAAGCGCCGGGCGAGCGCGAGCCAGAGCAGCACAGCCAGCCCGAGCGCCAGCGCGAGGAAGCCCGCGGCGACGCTCCAGCCGGCGATGTTGAGGCCGGGCAGGTAGATGCCGCGGTTGCTCAGAAGCGCGCCACCGGCCTCGATCGCCTGGCGCGGCGAGGGCAGGCGGTTGGCGAGGGCGTACCAGAAGAACACCTGCACGATCAGCGGGATATTGCGGAAGATCTCGAGGTAGATGGTGCCCAGCAGCCGCGCGGCCTTGTTGTCCGAGACCCGTGCGAGGCCCACGAGCCCGCCCACGAGCGTGGCGCAGGCCAGTCCGATGATCCCGAGGAAGAGCGTGTTGAGCACGCCCATCAGCAGCACCCACCAGTAGGGATCCGAGGAAGAGGTCGGCAGCAGCGAGAAGGTCATGTCCCAGCCGGTGGACTTCCACAGGAAGCTCCAGCCCGACAGGATTCCCTGCGCCTGCAGATTGTGTCGCGCCGTCAGCGCCGCCGTCACGACGAGGGCGAGAAGGCCGCCCACGTAGAGGATCTGCAGCAGCGCGTTCCGGGATTTCTGATGCTGCAACAGCGCCATCAAGATCTCTCCTCACGCAGGAAAAAGGCCCCCGTCCCGCGAGGGACGAGGGCAGAGGGGGGATGTCAGTCGATCACGAATGGGAAGAGCACGCCGCCCTGGTTCCACAGCGCGGTCAGCTCGCGCGGCATCTTGTAGGGCGAGTCCTGGCCGAGGCTGCGCTCGAAGATCTCGGAGTAGTTGCCGACGTTCTTGATCACGTTGTAGGCCCAGTCGTCCGACAGGCCGAGCGGGCTGCCCATGCCGGGGGTCGCGCCGAGCATCTTGCCGACCTCGTTCGACGTCGGGTTGGCCTTCATCTCGTCGACGTTCTCGGAGGTGATGCCTTCCTGCTCGGCGAAGAGCAGCACCGACAGCGTCCAGTTGGCGATGTCGAGCCATTCGTCGTCGCCCTGGCGCACGATCATCACCTCGGGCTCCACCGCGAGCACGTCATCCAGCAGCACGTGCTCGTCCGGGTGCTCCGAGACCGAGCGGGCGATCGCCAGCACCGGGCCCCATTGCGCGTAGAGATCGCAGCGGCCCGAGAAATAGGCGTCCTCGAGCTCTTCGGTCTTCTCGATGGCCACGGTCTCGAGCGTGATGCCGATGCGCTCGGCGTAGGAGGCCACCTGGCGCTCCTGGCTGGCGCCTGCGGGAATGCAGATGGTGCCGCCGTCGGCGTCGGCGAGGCCGGTCAGACCCAACTCCTTGTGCGCCATCACCTTGGTGGTGCCGAGGTAGTAGGAGTTCGAGAACTGCAGGCCCAGCTCGGTGTCGCGCGACAGGGTGCCGCCCGAGGCCTTGATGATGATGTCGACGTCGCCCGACTGCAGCGACGGCCAGCGCTGCGCCCAGCTCAGCGGGATGATCTTGAGCGCGGACGGGTCGCCGAAGATCGCGGTGGCGACGGCGCGGCAGAGGTCGATGTCGAGCCCCTTCCAGTTGCCCTTGTCGTCGACTTCCGCGAAGCCGAGGTACGAGCCGGTGTGGCCGGGGCAGTTGAGCGCGCCGCGCGCCTTCACGGTCTCGAGCGTGTCCGACGCCGCCTGGGCTGCGACGGCAGACAGCACGAAGCCGCCCGCCAGGACGGCGGTTTTCAGGATGGATGTCATTGTGGAAGTTCCCTGTTTTGCTTTGTTGGCGTTATGCGTGCGGATCGCTCCGCGAGGGTGCGCCGGGCTGCGGGGCCCGGCGCTCTTCAGGCCTCAGGCGTAGATGTAGCCGCCCGAGACGATGACGTTTTCTCCGGTCATGTAGGTGTTGCGCGGGCCGCCGGTCATCAGCACCCATTCGGCGATCTCGCCCGGGGTGCCGCCACGGCCCAGGGGGCTGGCCTTGGCGAGCTCGTCAAGGAAGCCCAGCTGCTTGGCCTTCTCGGTGGCCATGCCGGCCGGCGCGACGGAGTTCACGAGGATGCCCTCGGGCGCGACCTCATGCGCGAAGCTGCGGGTGAGGCTGACCACGGCGGCCTTGGTGGCGGCATAGTGGGCGTTCTGCGGGTGTGCCTTGAAGGCATCGACCGAGGTGATGTTGACGATGCGCCCGCGCACCTGGTCCTTCGGCTCCTGCGCCTGCATGTGGCGCACGGCCGCGACCATCATGTGGTAGGTGCCCTTCACGTTGACCGCGTTCGAAGCATCCCAGTCGGCGTCGGTGATCTCGAGCAGGGGCTTGCGCGGGAAGATCGCGGCGGAGTTCACCAGCGTGTCGACGCGGCCGAGCTGTGCCGCGACGGCCTCGAAGGCCGCGTGCGCGTCGGGGCCGTTGCGGATGTCTGCCGCCGCGGAGGCGCAGGGCAGGCCCTTGTCGCGCGCGGGGGCCAGCGCCGCGTCCGCGGCCTCGCCGTTGATGTCGATGATCCCGAGCGCCGCAGCGCCCTCGGCCACGGCCATTTTGCCGATCAGCGCGCCGAGCCCGGCGCCGCCTCCGACGATGACCACGGAAAGTCCCTTCATGTATTTGCCTCCTTGGCGGGCGTGATGCGGGCGGGAAGGATGTCGAAACGCGACACGTCGACATGCGGCGGCATCGCCAGCACGGCGGTGACCATGCGCGCCACATCCTCGGGCTGAAGCGTGGTGCCCGGGCGGTACATGCCGGCGCGGGCCTCGGTGCTGAGCACGTCCTTGTAGAGCGCCGTCTCGATGCGGCCGGCGACGATCTCGGTGACGCGCACGCCATGGTCCGCGAGGTCGAGCCGCAGTGCCTGCGCGAAGCCCCCGACCGCGGCCTTGGTGGCGCAGTAGAGCGCCATGTTGGCGTAGGGCGCATGGCCCGAGATCGAGCCGGTGAAGAGCACGTGCCCGGTCCCGCGCGCGCACATGTCCGGCACCACGAGACGGGTGAGGGCGATCTGGGCGGTGACGTTGACGCTGACCGCGCGGCCGATCTCGGCCGGGTCGAGGTCCTGGAACGGCCCCGGCGGCGGCATCAGGCCCGCGTTGTTGATCAGCACGTCGACCTGCGTGTCCCCGAGCGCTTGGGCCACGGCATCCGCATCGGCCAGATCGACGCCCACGGGCGTGACGCCGTCGAGACGCGAAAGCTCGTCGAGGGCGGCCTTGTTCCGCCCGAGTGCGAGCACAAGGTAGCCCTCGTCGCGCAGCGCTGCGACCAGTGCACGGCCCACGCCGCTGGTCGCTCCTGTGACCAATGCCCGTTTCATGGCATCCTTTCTCTGTTGATTGGGAAGAGCTTGCCGCAGGGCAGGGAGTCTCAAAATCAAGAAAGATCGAAGATAGACAAGTTTTGCTTGGCCAATCCGCCCGGCAAGCCCCTGCCTTGGCCCCGCGCTCAGAGAGGTTGGCGGTCCCACCGGCAAGGAGAGCTTGCAGGTCAGTCCGCCTCGAGCAGGGCGGCCCAGTCCTCGGAGGTGATCCAGTCGCAGAAGGCGGCGATGGTCTTCACCCGCCGGTGCGCCTTGGGCAGCACGAGGTAGAAGCCGGGAATGTCACCCTCGGGCATGTCCACCAGCACCTCGAGCCCGAGCGGCGCCACCAGCCTGCCGGACTTGAGATCGTCCAGCGCGTCGATGCGCGAGACCAGCCCGATCCCGAGGCCGGAGATCGTCCCGCGGCGCATGGTGGCGGCGTCCTGGAACTCGATCTCGCCCGCCGCCTCGCGCGAGGGCACGCCGAGGTGCGACAGCACGCGCTGCCAGTGCGAGCGCGCCAGCACCGGGTGCAGCAGCGTGTGGTTCACCAGATCGGCGGGGGAGCGCACCTTCTCCGCCAGCTCCGGGGCGCAACAGATGATCTTGGGGTCATGCACCAGCAGCGTGACGTCGAGCTCCTTCCAGCGGCCGAAGCCCCACTGGATCGAGGCGTCGACCTCGTCTGCCGCGAAATCGGGCAGCTCGACCATGGTGGTGAGCCGCAGGTCCGCGCCGGGCATGCGCTCGCGGAAATGCTCGAGCCGCTCCATCAGGTAGCGGGTGGCGAAATAGGGGCTGACGTTGATGTTGATGCGGTTGCGGTAGGTCGCGTTGGTGACCCGGCGCACGCCCTCGGTGAACTCGTCGAAGCCCGCGCGCACGAAATGCGAGAACAGGATCGCCTGCTCGGTGGGCTCGATCACCCGGCCCTTGCGCTGGAACAGCTCGACCTGAAGCATGTCCTCGAGCAGCTTGATCTGCTGGCTCACCGCCTGCGGCGTCACCAGAAGCTCGTCCGCCG
>CAYVQK010000218.1:0-5839 GCA_964454145.1 uncultured Oceanicola sp.
TTCCTCTTCGTCAACAAGATGGCCTATGGCTATTCGCGCTATTCCTGCCCCTTCGCCGCCT
Source organism: uncultured Oceanicola sp. (assembly GCA_964454145.1). Taxonomy (GTDB): domain Bacteria; phylum Pseudomonadota; class Alphaproteobacteria; order Rhodobacterales; family Rhodobacteraceae; genus Vannielia. The sequence continues at coordinate 62 of CAYVQK010000218.1, forward strand.
GCCCGATCTCGGGCCGCATCTTCGCCGGCGAGCCGGAGCGGGGTGACGTGGTGGTCTTCCGCCACCCGGTCAGCGGCGCCGATTTCGTCAAGCGTCTCATAGGGATGCCCGGGGATCGCATCCAGGTGACCAACGGCCAGCTGATCGTCAACGACACCCCCTACAACCAGGAAGACGGCGGCCTGTTCACCGAGATCAAGGAGCCTCAGGGCAGCCAGGGCACCGAGCCCGCCTGCTCCAACGCGCCCGTGGGCCAGGGCGGCACGTGCGAGAAGCAGCGCCTCATCGAGACAGACCTGAACGGCAAGAGCTACGACACCCTGAACGTCCGCTACCTGCCCAACCGGCACCAGGATGAAACCAACGTCTACGTCGTCCCCGAAGGCCATTACTTCTTCATGGGCGACAACCGCGACAACAGCCAGGACAGCCGTGTGTCTCAGCAGCTCGGCGGCGTGGGATACGTGCCCTACGAAAACCTCATCGGCCGGGTCGACCGGGTGATGTTCTCCTCCGCCGGCCGCTCGCTCTTTTACTTCTGGACATGGCGCGGCGACCGCTTCTTCCACAAGGTCGAGTGAGGCGCGCCAACCCCGATCTGGCTTCGGCGTGCGGCGTGGGCAGGGCCTGCCGCGCTGACATGCGCAGCGCCGTCCTAAGCCTGCTGTTCAGCGCATCCGGTTCGTGGCTTTATGCTTTTGGTAACTGGCCCGGTGATAGATACGGACAACCGATCGAATGAAGCTTTCGGGTGACATCGCAGCCTTCGCCGAGCGTCTCGGCCACCTGTTCTCGGATCCCGAGCTTCTCGTGCGTGCGCTGACCCACCCCAGCTTCAATTCCGCCACCGGCCGCAGCAACCAGCGGCTCGAGTTCTTGGGCGATCGTGTGCTTGGTCTCGTTGTCGCCGAGGCCCTGATGGAAGCCGACCCGGACGCGCCCGAGGGCCAGCTGTCGCCCCGGTTCCACGCGCTGGTCAGCAAGGAAGCCTGCGCCGACGTCGCCCGCGAGATCGGGCTCGGCAATGTGTTGAAGCTCGGGCGCTCCGAGATGCAGTCCGGCGGGCGCCGCAAGGAAGCGCTCTTGGGCGACGCGATGGAGGCGGTGATCGCCGCCGTCTATCGCGACGCAGGTTTCGATGCCGCCCGCGCCGTCGTGCGCAAGCATTGGCTGCCCCGTGTCGCCACCGTCGAGGCCGACGCGAAGGACGCCAAGACCGCCCTCCAGGAATGGGCCCAGGCCCGCGGCCTGCCGCCGCCGCTCTATGAGCTGCGCAAGCAGGAGGGCGAGGGCCACGAGTTCATCTTCCACATGGCCGCCGTTCTCGGAAACGGGCAGGAGGCCATCGGCAAGGCGCGCCGCAAGAAGCTCGCCGAACACGAGGCCGCCCGCGCCCTGCTCGACCGGCTCGAGCGCTGATGCGCCTGACCTGCCTGAATGCCTGGGGTGGCCGGATGCACGCCGAGCTCTCAGCCTGGCTCACGAAAAACGATCCGGATATCCTTTGCATCCAAGAGGTTATCCACGTCCCCCACGCGCCCGCTGAATGGCTAGACTACCGCGACGAAGGCCGCACCCTCCTGCAACGCGCCGACATGCTGGCCGACCTCGCCGCCGCTCTTCCGGGCCATGACATCACCTTCTGCCCTGCCGCCCGAGGCCCGCTCTGGCATGGCGACGAGCAGGTCTGGAGCCAGTGGGGCCTCGCCACGCTCACCCGCCGCGGCCTCCCCGTCACGCACCAGGCGCAGGGCTTCGTCCATGGCGTGTTCGACGCAGATGGCTTCGGCCCCCACCCGCGCTCCCGCACCGGCCACGCCCTCCGCCTGTGGCGCCCATCGGGCGGCGTGGTGATCGCCCACATGCACGGCCTGCGTGACCCGCAGGCCGGAAAGGCCGACACCCCCACCCGCGCCGCTCAGGCGCACCGCCTGGCCGCTCTCGCAGAGGCGGTTCGGCAGCCTGGCGACGAGATCATCATCTGCGGCGATTTCAACGTCTTGCCCGGCAGTGAAACCCTCGCGATCCTCTCCCGTCTCGCCCCGCGCGAACTCGTCACCGCAGGCGGCCACCCCGGCACCCGCAACAGCCTCTACACCAAGCCCGAGCGTCACGCCGACTACATGATGGTGAGCGATACCCTCGCCGTCGCGAGCTTCGAGGTCGTTCAGCACCCCGAAGTCTCCGATCACTGCCCGCTTGTGCTGGAGCTTGCCTGAGCCTATGGAAGCGCCTTGCCCGGCGGGCTAGACTCGCCCCCATGAAAGGCCACGCCCCATGACCACACGCGCCGGTTTCGTCGCCCTGATCGGTGAGCCCAACGCGGGCAAGTCGACGCTGACCAACCGCATGGTCGGCGCCAAGGTGAGCATCGTCACCCACAAGGTCCAGACGACCCGCGCCCGCATCCGCGGCGTGGCCATCGAGGGCGAGAGCCAGATCGTTTTCGTCGACACCCCCGGCCTCTTCCGCCCGCGCCGCCGACTCGACCGGGCCATGGTGGCGGCTGCCTGGGGCGGCGCGGCGGATGCGGATATCGTGGTGCTGCTGGTGGAGGCCCACCGCGGCCTGACCGAGGGCGTGCAGGCCATTCTCGACGCTCTGAAGGAGCGCCGCATCGAGGGCCAGAAGGTTGCTTTGGCGATCAACAAGATCGACCGGGTGAAGTCCGAGGTGCTGCTGCAACTGACCCAGAAGCTCAACGAAGCCTATGATTTCGCGGAGACTTTCATGATCTCCGCCGAGAAGGGCTACGGCGTGGACGACCTGCGCAAGTGGCTCGCAGGCGAACTGCCCGAGGGGCCCTGGCTCTACCCCGAAGACCAGATCGCCGACCTGCCCCTTCGCATGATTGCCGCCGAAATGACCCGCGAAAAGCTTACCCTGCGCCTGCACCAGGAGCTGCCCTACCAGCTCACCGTCGAGACCGAGGCCTGGGAAAACCGCAAGGACGGCAGCGCTAAGATCGACCAGGTGGTTTACGTCATGCGCGACGGCCACAAGGGCATCGTGCTGGGCAACCGGGGCGAGACGATCAAGGCCATCGGCAAGGCCGCGCGGGAGGAGCTCGAGGAGTTCCTCGGCCACAAGGTCCACCTCTTCCTGCAGGTGAAGGTCCGGCCCAACTGGCTCGAAGAGAGCGAGCGCTATGACGAGATGGGCCTTGATTTCAAGGACGGGAACGCTTGACCCGGCTGACCAGCGGCTTCTGGGTCCAGGCCTATCTCACCCGGCTCCGACTGGCCGACATCCCCGCCTTCGTGGTGGCGAAGGGCGATGAGACCGCGGGCAACATCCTCGTCAAGCAGAGCCCCCTCGACGGCACCGCCAAGGCCTTCCAGCGCATCATGGCGATGGATGGCTCCCGCCCCTGGGACGTGCTCGCCGAGGGCCCCGAGGCGGAGGTCGACGAGGTGCTGCGCGGCCAGCGTCGCTTCGACCCCGACCTCTGGCTGATCGAGGTGGAAGACCGCGACGGCCGCCACCTGCTCGACGAGGAAGGGCTCGACTGATGGAGTGGCGCGAGGAGGGGGTTCTGCTGACCGTCCGGCCTCATGGCGAGAACGCCGCCATCATCGAGGTCTTCACAGCCGCCCACGGCCGCCATGCCGGTGTGGTCCGCGGCGGCACCGGTCGCCGCATGTCGCCCATTCTGCAGCCCGGCGCCCAACTCGACCTGTCGTGGCGCGCGCGGCTCGAAGACCATCTCGGCGCCTTCACCGTAGAGCCCATCCGCGCCCGCGCCGCCGGCGTTCTGGGCGACCGGCGCGCGCTTGCGGGCCTCGGCGCCGTTACTGCGCTGCTCTCTTTCGTCCTGCCCGAGCGCGCCGCCTACCCGGGTCTCTACGCCCGCAGCCTCACCGTGCTCGACCTTATCGAGGAGGCCTCGCCGCACTGGCCGCTCGCGTACCTCCGATGGGAACTGTCACTGCTCGACGAAATGGGCTTCGGGCTCGACCTCACCTCCTGCGCCGCCACCGGCGCCACCGACGGCCTCGTTTATGTCTCGCCAAAAACCGGGCGCGCGGTGAGCGCCGAGGGTGCGGGTGAATGGGCGCCCAAGCTCCTGCCTCTGCCACCCTGCCTCATGGGTGAGCCGCCCGAGAGCCCGGGCGAGCTGATGCAGGGATTTGAAACGACGGGATATTTTCTCGAACACCAGTTGCGCGCCTCGCTGGGGGAAAAGCCTCTGCCTGGCGCGCGCGGGCGGCTACTGCGGGTGCTGGCCAAGGCCTGAGCGCTCAGTCCTCGCGCCGGAACACCATCTCGCGCCCCGCATCGTTCGACAGGATCAGCACCGGCCCCGAGGCCTCGGCGAGGGTCATCGCGCCCAGAGCCTCGAAGAATTCCGCCTCCCCGTTCATGTGAAGGCAGGCCCGCCGCGTGGCCGCGATCGGTCCGGGCTGAAACCACGGGTAAGGGGCTTCCTGGGCGGCCGAGTAGCTGTTGCAAGGCGCCTGGCCCGAGATCCGCCCCTCCTGTGTGAGGTCCAGCGTGGCACCCCAGTCGAAGCGGGCACCGTCGATCTCCTCCAGTCGATACACGCCGGGCGCGTAGCCGGTGAGGGTTTCATCGGCGCATGCGGTCGCGAGCGGTGAGAGGGCCATGAGGGCGGCAAGAGCAAAGGGTTTCATGCCGCAACAGTTAGGGTGCCTGCCTTCCGCCGCCAAGATGCCACGAAGTCGCCATCTGCGCCCGGCAGGTTTCTGCCATGCTCAAACGCTTCAGCCTCTTCGCCGGCGTGACGGCCCTCTCCGCCCTGTCCTTCACCGCGGTGTCGGGCCTCGTGCAGGACAATCGCGCGGTGCCGGTCGCGGTCGTTCGGGGCCCGTCGGCCGAGGCACTTGCCGCGGCTTATCCGCAGGCCTGGGCGATGCACAAGGCCTACGGCGAGTTTCGGGAAGGCCCGGGTTGGCACGGCGCCTTTGCGGTAGGCTCCGGCGGCGCGTTTGGCGGGGTCTCCGGCTACGCCGACCCCGAGGTCTCCCGCCGCGATGCTCTCGCACAGTGTTCCGCGTGGGCCGACGACTGCCGGACGATCGCCGAGATCATCCCTGGCGCATCGTTGTCCGTTGCCTTGCCGGAGGTTTCCGGGCCGCAGGCTGAGGCGCTCATCGCCTTGCAGCGCGCGCGGGGCGGCATAAGGGCCTTCGCCGTCGACAAGCGGGGGCACTGGGGCGGTGCCCGAGGTTTCTCAAATCCGGACGAGGCCAGCGCCAGGGCCCTTTCGCAGTGCCGCGCCGCCCAAGCCGCGGACCACGCGCCGGACCGTCTTGGATTCCCCTGCAAACTGGTCTGGGTCAGCGGGTAGGCAGCCTCCGCCGACCACACCGCCTTACCCCAGCAGCCGCCGCGCGATGACCTGCGCCTGAATCTCCGCGGCCCCCTCGAAGATGTTCAGGATCCGCGCATCACAGAGCACACGGCTGATCTTGTATTCCAGCGCAAACCCGTTGCCGCCATGGATCTGGAGCCCGTTGTCTGCCGCCGCCCAGGCCACCCGGGCGCCGAGCAGCTTGGCCATGCCGGCTTCGAGGTCGCAGCGCACGCCATGGTCTTTCTCCCAGGCGGAGAAATAGGTCAGCTGGCGGGCGATCATGATCTCCACCGCCATCATCGCCAGCTTGGATGCCACTCGGGGAAACTCGATCAACGCCTTGCCGAACTGCTTGCGGTCCTGCGCGTATTGCATCGCGATATCCAGCGCCGACTGGGCCACGCCAATGGCGCGCGCCGCGGTCTGGATGCGGGCGGATTCGAAGGTCTCCATGAGCTGCT
>CAYVQK010000219.1:0-3546 GCA_964454145.1 uncultured Oceanicola sp.
GCGCCTGCGTGCATTGCGGCTTCTGCACCGCCACCTGCCCGACCTACCAGGTGCTCGGCGACGAGCTGGATTCGCCCCGCGGCCGGATCTACCTGATCAAGGACATGCTCGAGAACGAGCGGGTGCCCGACGAGAAGACGGTGAAGCACATCGACCGCTGCCTGAGCTGCCTCGCCTGCATGACGACCTGCCCCTCGGGCGTGCACTACATGCACCTGGTCGACCATGCCCGCGCCTATATCGAGGAGAACTACAAGCGGCCTCTGCCCGACCGGGCGCTGCGCTGGATCCTCGCCCGCATCCTGCCGTACCCGGGCCGCTTCCGGCTGGCGTTGCTCGGCGCCAAGATCGGGCGGCCGTTCCGGCGGCTGATCCCCTCGGCGCGGCTCAGGGCAATGCTGGAGATGGCGCCGAGGCGCATTCCACCTGTCTCGCGCAACGACGACCCGCAGAGCTTTGCCCCCGTGGCCCCGCGCCGCAAGCGGGTGGCGCTGATGACCGGCTGCGCCCAGAAGGCGCTGAACACCGACATCAACGACGCCACGATCCGCCTGCTCACACGCCTCGGCTGCGAGGTGGTGGTGGCCGAGGGCGCGGGCTGCTGCGGCGCGCTCACCCACCACATGGGCCGCGAGGGTGAGGCGCATGGTACGGCGGCGAAGAACATCCGAGCCTGGGTGGCAGAGATGGACGGGCAGGGGCTCGATGCCATCGTCATCAACACCTCGGGCTGCGGCACGACGGTGAAGGACTATGGCCACATGTTCGCGCAGACGGCGCTGGCCGATCAGGCCGCGCGGGTGGCGGGGATCGCGAAGGACGTGAGCGAGGTTCTGGCCGAGCTGATGAAGGAGGCGCCGGTGGAGGCGCACAACCTCGCCAAGTCGGAGATTGCCGGGATCGACGCCGCGCCCAGCGGCTCCGAGGGCGAAGGGCCGATCCGGGTGGCCTATCACGCCGCCTGCTCGCTCCAGCATGGCCAGAAGATCAAGGACCACCCAAAGGCGCTGCTGAAGGCGGCGGGCTTCGAGGTGGTGGAGCCGGCGGATAGCCACCTCTGCTGCGGGTCGGCGGGCACCTACAACCTGATGCAGCCCGAGATCTCGGGCAAGCTGAAGGCCCGCAAGGTGCGCACGCTGGAGGCCAAGGCGCCCGATATCATCGCCGCCGGAAACATCGGCTGCATGATGCAGATCGGCTCGGCCACGGCCACGCCCATCGTCCACACCGTCGAGCTGCTGGACTGGGCGACCGGCGGACCGAAGCCGCCCGCGCTGCGCGGGGATGTCATCTGACGAGGCTTTCCGGCAACGCTTGCGCCCGGGGCGGAACATGCGCCACAAAATCGCCCAACGGCCCGGCTATTCAGGGCGTCGCAACAGACCGGGACCGCCATGCGCCTTGCCTTCCTCTCCGCCCTCACCGGGCTGATCGCCCTCGCCACGCTGCCCGCCACCGCACAGGAGACCGGGCTCACCAGCCTGTCGACCAGTGACCAGGGGCGCGGATGGGAGGCCGTGGGGCGGCTGGAGATGGGGCAGAACAGCTTCTGCACCGGCGCGCTGATCGCGCCCGACCTGGTGCTGACGGCGGCCCATTGCCTGTTCGACATGGACAGTGGCGAGCCCGTCGAGACCTCGGTCATCGAGTTTCGCGCCGGCTGGCGCAACGGGCGGGCCGAGGCCTATCGCGGTGTGCGCCGGGCGCTGACCCATCCGCAGTATGTCTACAAGGGCCGCAACCAGCTCGACAGGGTGGCGCTCGACGTGGCGCTGCTGCAGCTCGACCGCCCGATCCGCACTCTCCGCGTGACCCCCTTCGACACCGCCGCCTCCCCCGCGACCGGTGACCGCGTGGGCGTCATCTCCTACGCGCAGGACAGGGCCGAGGCGCCCTCCTGGGAGAACGGCTGCGAGGTGATGGAGCAGCGCGGCGGGGTGCTGATGTTCACCTGCTCGGTCGATTTCGGCTCCTCCGGCGCGCCCGTCTTCACCATCGGTGCCCGCGGGCCGCAGATCGCCTCGGTGATCTCGGCCAAGGCGACGATGGAGGGGCAGCCGGTGGCGCTGGGCACCGAGCTGGCGCCGGTGCTCGAGGTGCTGATGGCGGAGCTGGCGCGCGGCGGTGACGTGCTGAACCGGGGCGGCTCGGTGAGCTTTTTCGGCGGCAGCGAGAGCGGCGAACGGCGCGAGATCGGCGCCCGCTTCGTGAAGCCCTGACGATGCTGCGCCGTGCCCTTCTTGCCGCGCTCGCGCTGGCCGTCGCCACGCCGGCGCTGGCCGACAGCGCCCTGCGTCGCCTCTCGCTGCGCTCCGAGGGGCTGGGCTGGGAGGCGGTGGGGCGCCTCGACCTTGGCCGCGGCTCCTTCTGCTCGGGTGCGCTGATCGCCACCGACCTGGTGCTGACGGCCGCGCATTGCCTGTTCGACCGGCAGGGCAACCGGCTCGACCCTCGGACGATCACCTTCCGCGCGGGCTACCGCGACGGGCAGAACGTGGCCTTCCGCCAGGGACTGCGGGCCGTGGTGATGGAGGGCTACGCGCCCGTCACCGGCGACGTGATCGGCCAGCTCCTGGCAGATGTCGCGCTGATCCAGCTCGACCGGCCCATCGCCGCCGCCAATGCCGCGCCCTATGCGGTCTCCTCCAACGTCCGCACCGGCGAGAGCGTTTCCGTCGCCTCCTACGGCCAGGGCCGGGAGGAGGCGCTGTCGCTCCAGCGGAGCTGCGAGGTGCTGGGCGAGCGGGTGGGGGCGCTGGCGTTTTCCTGCGATGTGACCTTCGGCTCTTCCGGTGCGCCGGTGTTCGAGATGTCGTCGGGGCGGCCCGCGATCGTCTCGATCATCTCCAAGGGCGCGCGGGAGAACGGCAAGGTGCTCTCGCTGGGAATGCGGGTGGAGCCCGCGGTGCGGCAGCTTCGGGCCGACCTGCGGGCCGGGCGCGGGGTGTTTCCGCCCACCGTCGCCTCGGACCCAAAGCACCTGCGCGTGGGGGCCTCCTCCTCCACCGGCGCGCGCTTCGTGAGGCCGGGGACCGGGCCGAAGTTCGTGCAGCCCTGAGGGCAGGACCGGCGCGCGGGGCACCTGCTTGGCGCCCCGACACCCCCTTGAAACCCCGAAAATCCCTCCCCAAATAGAACCTGCGAGGGCGCCATACGGGCCCCGCACGATCCCGCGCCTGTCCCCTCGGGAAGGCGCATGTGACTGACAACGCTAGATATATCGCTCAATGGAGGATACCCATGCGTAACTACGACCTTTCCCCCCTCTACCGCGCCACCGTCGGCTTCGACCGCTTCGCCGACCTGATGGACCGCGTGCTGACGACCGACGTCGCCCAGCCGACCTACCCGCCCTACAACATCGAGAAAGTCGACGAGAACGACTACCGCATCTCGGTGGCCGTGGCGGGCTTCACCGATGAGGAACTCTCGGTGGAAGTGAAGGACGGCGCGCTCATCGTCTCGGCCAGCAAGTCCGACAGCGACGAGGGCAAGACCTACCTGCACCGTGGCATCGCCACCCGCGCCTTCGAGCGCCGCTTCACC
>CAYVQK010000219.1:3646-5829 GCA_964454145.1 uncultured Oceanicola sp.
TCAATACCGCGGCGGCTTGCTCTTCCAAGTCCCCAGCCACCTTCTCCACCCGGCGCGCTTCTCGTTCGCCGCCGCTTCCACCCGGTCCCAGCGGTCCTCTGCCGCATCCAGCGTCGGGTCCAGCGCGCGCTCGCGGAACTGCCGCCACATGGCCCGGAGGAACAGCAGCCCGACTCCCAGCAGCACGAAGAACGAGATGTTGAACCAGGGGATCGAGTAGTGGTCCGGCCCGTCGATCGGCTTGATGCCGATGGCGTTGGGGTAGATCGAGAAGAAGCGGTTGCGCCAGCCGTAGTGGGTGATGAGCACCCATTGCGGGGTGGCCTGGGTCGAGATGTATTCGGCCGCGTCGGCCTGCAGGTCCGAGCTGTCGAACTTGAAGTAGGGCGGCCAGATCCAGCCGGAGTCCTCGTTGCGGTAGACCATCACGCCGTAGCTGTCGCGCGGGATGAAGCCGAGCAGGAAGCTCTTCTGCTTCACCGTCTGGATGAAGCGCACGTCGCGGGTGGCCATCTCGGTGGCGCCGGAATCCGCCTGGGCGTAGAACATCCGGTTGAACGAGGAAAAGTCCTGCCGGATCACCTCGGTGCCGGTGATCCGCACCACGTCATGCTGGGGCAGCACGTAGAAGAAGATCAGCGCGACCATGGTGAGGAAGGCCCATTTGATCGCTCGTCCCAATATCCGCATGTCGCCCCTCAGTTGGCGTTGGTGATGTAGAGGATCACGCCGACGACGATCACCGGGATGACATAGACCAGCAGGATCAGCTTCTTGCGCAATCCGGAATGATAGGCCTGCATCCCACCCTCGATATAGGCACTCCGGGCGGCAGGGTCACCCCCGTCGGGGTGATCCTCGGCCCAGCGGTCCTCCAGCTTCTCGCGGCGCACCGAGCGCGAGTAGATCGAGATGCAGAAATAGATGACCGTCAGAACGATGAACCCGACAACCACCAGCCGTATCAACCCCATGCCTTACCTCCTGACCGCGCCCCAGGGCCCGACGACCCGGATGCGCTCGTCGCTGACGCGCGGCTTGGGCTCGGGCGGGGGCGCGGGTTCTTCCATCGGTTCTTCCCCGGTTCCGAAGAGTGCCGCCCGGGCGCCCTCCTTGTCCACCGCGTATTCGCGGGCGAGGAAATCGGCCACGAACTCCTTCTTGCTGTCGGGCCATGTCCGGTAGAGCGCGTAGAAGAGCTCCTTGTGGCAGATGAAGAGCTGGCGCACGTCGAGCCGGGAGAGCTCCGACAGGAGCTGGTTGATCAGGTCGCGGTCGGGGTGGTTGGTGGCGCGCAGCGTGTAGAAATAGGCCGGATGGCTCGAGGTGATCCGCGGCCACTCGCCGCCCTGCTCGGCCCAGCGCACCAGCTCGTTCAGCGCGTGGAACTCGGGCGGCAGGGCCGAGCCCAGCGTTTGCGCCAGCTTGCGCAGGTCGCCGCGCGAGCGCGAGGGCACGTCGCGACCCAGGGTGGCGGCCACGTCGACCAGGATGAAATCCATCTTCTGCTTCAGGATCGCCGTCGCATCGGTGCCCTTGGCCCGCACGATCGGCTCCACCAGCCCGTTCAGCTCGAGGAACTTGGCGATGCCGGCGCGGTCTTCGAGGTCGAAGAGGTAGGGCGTGGGCAGCTTGCCCAGCGGCGCCTTCGGCCCGCAGGCGATGGTGGCGGGGTGCTCCACGTCGCGGAAGATGTAGAGGCCGCCGAAATGCGCCGTCCAGAAGTTGCCCTGGGTGAACGACGGCGCCTTGAAGGTGACGGGGTTGCGGGTGACGTCGCCGGTTTCCTTGGCGAGCGAGATCATCTCGGCGATCAGCACGTCATCCCACCAGGCGTCCGGCTTGGTCTTGAACGTGTCGATCTTCTCGGCCAGGTCCTGCGCCTGCTCGATATGGCCCGAGGTGGTATCGGCCCGCACGGTAATCTTGCGGATGTCGTAGAGCCGCGACGGCTCGTTCAGCTCGAACACGGTATTGTCGAGCTCGCCCAGCACGGCATCGCGGGAGGTCAGCGCGAAGAGCTGCGCCTCGTTCTCCTCGATGAACTGCCGCAGGATGCCGCGCGACATGGAGAACTTGGCGTTGAGCAGCGGGGCGGTCTTCTGGGCCGTGGTCAGCAGGATGAACTGCCGGTTCACCCCGTTGGGGTTGAGATAGAGCAGGTCATCGAACTCGAAGGCGAT
>CAYVQK010000220.1:0-5763 GCA_964454145.1 uncultured Oceanicola sp.
TCGGCCGCCGACACGCCCTCTTCCTCGTGGATGTCCACCGGAATCCCGCGACCGTTGTCGCTCACCGAAACCGAGTTGTCGGCATGAAGCGTCACCGTCACGCGGTCTGCGTGGCCGGCCAGCGCCTCGTCGATCCCGTTGTCCACGACCTCGTAAACCATGTGGTGCAGGCCCGAGCCGTCATCGGTGTCACCGATGTACATCCCGGGGCGTTTGCGCACCGCCTCCAAGCCTTTGAGAACCTTGATGGAATCCGCGCCGTATTCTTCGGGTGCCTGTTCGTTTTCGGCCATGCCGCCTGTCCGTTGTTGTTGTGCCGGATTTATAGGCTTTCGGGCCGGGGATGTCACGCGATTGACCCGAAAATAGGGTGCTTTTCAGGGGCTTTTCGCGGCCTCGTCATCCGCCTGATTTTCCTGGCCGATTTCGGTGATCCGGGCGCGCGTGATCGGGAGGTATTCGGCCTGCTCAGGGGTGAGCCATCCCTTGCCCTCCATCTGCTCCAGAACCGCCAGCGCCCGGGCCATGTTCGGCCCCGGCTCCACCCCCAGCTCGGCCAGCTTGTAGTAGCTCACGAAGAGGCCCCAGGTGATGCCCTTGTCGGCCTTCAGAAGCTCCAGCAACGCCAGCCGCATGTCCCGCGCCACCTCGTGCCCGGCGATGGCCCCGGCTCGGTCGCCCAGCGCCTCCAGCGCATTGCCGAGTTGCTCGTGGCTGACCGACACCAGCCACCGCAGGTGAAAGACGCCCTCCTTCGCGGCCTCCGCCTGCTCGCTGCGCAGGCCCAGCGCGATCCGGTGCCAGGCCACCGCGTTCTCGGCGCTGCCGTAGGTCAGCTCGAGCTCCCCCAACGCGGCAGCGGCCTCCGCGGCGAGGTAGAGCGGCTCGGCCGGCTCCATCCCCTCCGCCGCGACCTGGAGCCAGTCGTAGGCGCTGCGCAGCGTCTCGTCGGCCTCCACCGGCTCGCCCTGGGCCAGCTGAACCTGCCCCAGCCTCAGCTGCCCGAGGCCGAGATCCCGTGCCAGCACCGGGCTGTCGGGCTTCTTCGACAGAAGCCACATGCGCCCCAGCACGATATGGGTGCGGGTCAGCCGCAGGTCGGCCAGCATGGTGTCGGCCTTGAGCGCTAGCTGCGCGGCCTCGATCTGCAGGTTGAGGTCGAGGTCCAGCTGGCGCCATCGCAGGTTCTCCTCCTCGACCCCCACCAGAATGTCGGAATAGCCGCGCGCGCGCAGCAGCCGCTCGAGCGCCTCCTCCGGCTGTCCGGCCTTGGTGGCAAGGTCCGCCATCCAGGTGTCGAGCGTGATGCTGTCGAAGATCCAGCCGGTGTGGGTGGCGTTGGTGGCCCGCAGCGCATCCATCACCGCGCGCGCCTCCTCGTAGGCGCGGCGGGCGTCTTCCTCCGGCCCGATGCCTGCAAGCGCCACCCCGAGCGCCCGCAGCGCCTCGAACTTCGCATGCAGGTTCGCGGTGTCCTTCGGCGCCTGCACCAGCAACGGCTCCAGCATCTCCAGGGCCGCGCGCGCGAGCTCCTCGGCGGGCCCGAACTTCTGCTCGACGGTGAGGCCCATCGCCTGCCCGGTGAGGGTCTGCCCCAAGGCAAGGCGTAGCGCGGCCCGCTGCGGATCCGCGGCGAACTTCTCCTCGAGAAAGCTTTGCGCTCTGCTGAGGTACTCCAGGCCCGGCTGCGTGTCGCCCGAGGCCAGCAGCGCCCGCCCGGTCTTCATCGTCAGGCGCCCCACCGCAAGATCGTCCCGCCCCCCTGGCCCGCGCGGCAGGTCGCGGAAGATCTCCAGCCCCAGCCAGTAGCTGTCGAAAGCATGTTTCGGGCCGCCGGTCGCCCTCTGGGCATCGCCACGCCGCTCGTAGGCCTCGGCCAGCCTTTGCTGCACCGCCAGGTCGCCCGGGTCAGCCTCCGCAAGCGGGCGCATCCGGCCGGCGGCGCTGTTGAAATCGGACAGGGCATCGCGGAACTGGCCCAGGAACATGCCGACATCGCCGATGAGCATCTCGATCTCCCACAGGTCGATCTCGTACTGCCGATCCGCGCCCGGCCCCTCGCCCCTGCGCAGCGACCGCGTGGCCAGGTCCGCGGCCTCCCGCACGGCGCCGGTGTCACCCAGCACCTTCTGCGCCTTGGCGATGCCGATGAAGGCCGTGTGGAGATAGCGGTAAACCTCCGCATCCTCGTCGTCGGGGTCGAGCAGGTCGCCCGCGAGGTCTCTCATCCCCTCCCAGGCCGAGAGCGCGGCGGCATGGTCTCCGCGCAGCACGAAGAGCTCGGCCGCATCCCCGAAGAGCGCGATCCGCGCCAGCTGCATCTCGCGCGTCGGGCCGAGCGCGGCCAGTTCCTCGTGGATCTTTCCGGCCTGCGCCAGCGTCTCCAGCGCCAGCGCATAATCCAGCCGGGTGCGGGCCACGCCCGCCTTGATCCGCAGGGTCTCCGCCGCCGACATCCGGCGGGCCAGCAGGTTCTCCATGAGAGCGTCGCCCGAGGCCCGGTCGAGCGCCACCGCCTCGTCGAGTGCGCCCAGCGCCCCGGTGAAGTCGCCCAGCCCCAGCCGCTCCTCCGCCTTCAGCCGCATCTCGGCCACCGCGCCATCGGAGGCCGAGAGTGCCCGGAGCTGCGCCTGCGTTTCCGAGAAGGCCGCCGCCGCCTCCGCCAGCTTGGCACTGCGCTCGCTCGGTGTGGCCCCGGCCAGGTCGGCCGCCAGTAGCGCGCCGTAGATCGGCGCCAGCGGCACCTCCGCGCTGGCGGCCACCAGTTCCACCTCGGCCCGCAGGTCGGGCGTCAGGTCCGCCATCGCCAGCAGCAGCCGCTCCCGCTCCGGCAGATCATCACTCTGCCCGGCGGCGAAGAACAACCGCGGCAGCGCGCTCTCCACGTAGGGCAACTGCGCCCCCCGGGTCAGGTCATAGACCTCCTGCTGCACCAGCGTCAGCACCGAGCGCACCTCCAGCCCCGGCGTCTCCAGGTGCTTCGCCAGCGCCGCCGCGAAGGGCGAGTTTCCGCCCTCCCCGTCCAGCGCCACCGCCCCCGGCGCGGTCGAAAACCCGATCAGCGTGCCCTCCGCCCGCGGCACGGCGGCAAAGCCCGGCGCCTCACCCGCCTTCAGCGCCACCGCCGCGCGGCCTTCCTCGGCGCCCTCGAAGGGGTCCACCCGGCAGGCATCCACCAGCACCACCGCCACCGGCGCGATCCGCGCGACCCGGGCCCGAATGTCGCCCAGGCTCAGGCTCGTCTCCATCAGGGTCTCGAGGCTCTCGCCCACGCCATCCACCGGCAGCAGCCGGTTGTCGCCCCCAACCTCGAAGCCGTGGCCTGCGAAATAGACCAGCGCCACATCCGCGCCCTCGCCGTCATACTCCAGGTCTTCCAGCGCCCGCTCCATCCGCCGCTTGTCGCGGTCGCGCTCGTAGAACACCTCGAAGCCCAGCTTCTCCAGCGCCTCGCCCACCGTGTCGGCATCGTTGGCCGCGTTCCTGAGCGGCCGCATCGCCTCGTAGCGGTCATTCCCGATCACCAGGGCCACCCGCTTCTCCGCGAAGGCGGGCAGGGCGAAGAGGCAGAGAACGGCGAGAACGATCAGGCGCATTGCCCGCAGGATACCGGCCAACCCCCTGAATGCCAGTGACCTTTTCCGTCAGGTGAACGGAATCACCAGCCCCACCACGATCAAGAGGCTCCCCGCCACGATGTTGGTCCGCTTCAGCGCCCGGGGAGAGGCCAGCAGCCGCCGGGCCCGGTCGATCATCAGCGCGAACACCAGGTTGCCGAAGAGCGGCACCACCGCCGAGATCGCGGTGATGGTGGCGATATCGGCCCAGGTCACCCGGGTCAGGTCGAAGAACCCGGGCAGCACGCCCATGTAGAACAGGATCGCCTTCGGATTGGCGAGGATCACCGCCACGCCCGCCGCAAAGCCCGCCCACATCCCCGGCCGCGTCAGCCGGCTGTCGGTGGCGATGCTCTTGCCCGCGTTCCGCAGGATCAGCGCCCCCATGACAAGAAAGATCGCCGCCGCCACGAACTTCAGCGCAGTCATGAACCCGGCGAAC
This sequence comes from uncultured Oceanicola sp., assembly GCA_964454145.1. Lineage (GTDB taxonomy): Bacteria > Pseudomonadota > Alphaproteobacteria > Rhodobacterales > Rhodobacteraceae > Vannielia. The sequence goes on from CAYVQK010000220.1 coordinate 4,060, forward strand.
ACCGTCGTCACCCAAGTGATCCCGTAGATCGCCAGGAACGGCCAGAGCACGTCTCCGATCACCACCCCGAAGGCCAGCGGCCAGGCGGCATGGAACCCGCCAGACAGCGCCCGCGCCGTCAGCGCCATCCAGACCGGGCCGGGGGTGAGAAACAGGATCAGCAGCGCAAAGGCATAGAGCCCCAGCTCGGGAGGGGTGATCGTCATGTCGCGTCCAGCATCTCGGAGAGCTTCGCCACCGTGTTGAAATTCCGCGCCGTCGCCGCACTGCCCAGGTGCTTCTCCGCCCGGCTCCCGAACTTCGACCTCCCCAGCCCGTCCGGCGCGTGGAAATACATCACCTTGCCCACGATCTCGTAGCGCTCCCCGCCCTCCAGCAGCCCATCGAGCTTCGCCCGGTCGGGCTTCGGCGTCTCGACGCAGAAGAAGTAATGCAATTGCTTCGGTGTCTCCCGCGCGTCCCTGAACGGGTCATGCCGCAACGCCGAGGCAAACGCCGTGGCACCGATCACCTGGCACGCGGGTCGAAACCCCTTCGCCGCCTCGATCGCATCCTCGATCGCGCCCGCCTCCGGCGCCCCACGCATCACCACGTTGCCCGACTGGATGTAACTCACCACGTCCTCCGCACCGAGCCCCTCCAGCAGCGCGCGCAGCTCCGCCATCGGCAGCTTCCCCGTGCCGCCCACGTTGATGCCCCGCAAGAGCAGAACCGATTTCACCCGCTCACCTCGCGCACCGATGATACGCCCGCCTCGTCCGTCACCTCGAAATGCTGCGCCTTCCCGCCCAGCTCCTCGAACAGCTCCGCCCCGGTGCCGGTCATGAAGGCCTGCGCACCCAGCCGCTCGATCTCCGCATAAAGCGCCGCGCGCCGCCCCGCGTCCAGATGGGCCGCAACCTCGTCCAGCAGCAGGAGCGGCGGCGCGCCAAAATCCTCCGCCAGCGCCCGCGCATTGGCGAGGATCAGCGACAAGAGCAGCGCCTTCTGCTCGCCCGTCGAACACAGCCGCGCCGGGGTGTCCTTGGCGATGTAGGTGGCGTCCAGGTCGGCCCGATGCGGCCCCGTCAGCGTGCGCGTCGCCGCCAGGTCGCGCGCCCGCCCCTCCGCCAGCGCCGCCACAAGCGCCGCCGCATCCCCCGGATCGTCGCAGGCGGGCTCCGGATGGGTCAGCACCAGCGCGGCGGCGGGAAAGGCCTCGTCCGCCACGTCCTGCGCCTCCGCCAGCCGCGCCAGCGCTGCCTCCCGGTTGCGATGGATACGCGCGCCCTCCTCGCCCATCCGCGCCTCCAGCGCCGCATACCAATGGGCATCGCGCACCATGTCCTTCAACAGCCGGTTCCGCTCGCGCATCGCCTTCTCGTAGGCCAGCACCGCCTCGCCATGGGCGGGTTCGAAGCTCAGCACGATCCGGTCCAGAAACCTGCGCCGCCCCTCCGCCCCCTCGATCCAGAGCCGGTCCATCGCGGGCACCAGCCAGACGACCCGCGCCAGCCGCCCCAAGGCCACCTGCGCCGCCATTTTGCCGTCGATCTTCACCGAGCGCCCGCTCGCCCCCGCTTCGGCCCAGGTCTCCAGCTCATGCACATGCCCCAGCGAGGCCAGCTCCGCCTTCACCTTCCAGCCCAGCGCCTCCGGCGCCCGCGCCATCTCCTCAACGCTCGCCCGCCGCAGCCCACGCCCCGGCGACAGCAGCGACACCGC
>CAYVQK010000221.1:0-5738 GCA_964454145.1 uncultured Oceanicola sp.
CGAAGCAGGTCAGCGGCACGCCCCAGGCGCGCTGGCGCGACAGCACCCAGTCCGGACGCGCTTCCATCATCGAGTAGAGCCGGTTGCGCCCGCTCTGCGGTGTCCATTTCACCTGGTCGATCGCGGTGAGCGCGCGCTGGCGGATGGTGGTGCCCAGGCTGTCCTGCCCGTCGCCCAGATCCTTGTCGATGGCGGCAAACCACTGCGGCGTGTTGCGGTAGATCAGCGGCGCCTTGGAGCGCCACGAATGCGGGTAGCTGTGGGTGATCCGCCCGCGCGCGATCAGCATGCGCGCCTCCGCGAGCTTGTCGATCACCGCCTTGTTCGCCCCGCCTTCCTTGCCGTTCGGCTTGATGATGACCTCGCCGCCGAAGAACGGCAGATCCTTCCGGAAGGAGCCGTCCTCCAGCACGTTGTAGGTCATCGGCAGGCCGTACTGGCGGCCGATCTGGTAGTCGTCGTCGCCGTGGCTGGGGGCGGTGTGCACAAAGCCGGTGCCCGCCTCCGCCGTCACATGCTCGCCCGGCAGCATAGGCACGTCGAAGTCCCACTCGCCCTCGGCGCCCGCGAGCTTGTAGAGCGGGTGCACCGTCTTCATCGCGCCAAGCTCCGCGGCGGCGGCACCGCGCAGGCGCTCGTAGCCCTCCACGCGGGCAGCCTTCATCACCTCTTCGGCGAGATCGTCGGCCAGCAGGTACTTGTCGCCCACCCGCGCCCAGTTTTCCTCGGCGGCCTCGGTGACCTTGTAGAGACCATAGGAGATCTCGGGGCTGAAGCAGACCGCGCGGTTCTGCGGGATGGTCCAAGGCGTCGTCGTCCAGATGATCACCGAGGTATCGGCGAAATCCTCGGCCATCGCCTGCACCCCCTCCAGCACCGCGCCCTGCCCCTCGCGGCCCTGCGCCTCGAGGTAGGCGATCAGCTCCGGCGTGCCGGCGAAACCGCCGATGCGGAACTTCACCCAGATCGTGTGGCTCTGGTGGTCGTGATATTCCACCTCCGCCTCAGCCAGCGCCGTCTTCTCGACCGGCGACCACATCACGGGCTTCGAGCCCTGATAAAGCGACCCGTTCATCAGGAATTTCTGGAACTCCGCCGCGATCACCGCCTCGGCATGGAAATCCATCGTCAGATAGGGCTCGGGCCAGTTGCCGGTGACGCCCAGCCGCTTGAACTCCTCGCGCTGGATGTCCACCCACTTCTCGGCGAAGGCCCGGCACTCCTGCCGCAGCTCGACGATCGGCACCTCGTCCTTGTCGCGGCCCTTCTGGCGGTACTGCTCCTCGATCTTCCACTCGATCGGCAACCCGTGGCAGTCCCAGCCGGGGATGTAGCGCGCGTCGCGGCCCATCATCTGCTGCGAGCGGACAACCATGTCCTTGAGGATCTTGTTCAGGCCGTGGCCGATGTGCAGGTGGCCGTTGGCATAGGGCGGGCCGTCATGCAGGGTGAAGGGCTCCCGGCCCTCCTTCTCGCGCAGGCGGTCGTAGACGCCGATCTCCTCCCAGCGGGCCAGCCAGCCCGGCTCCCGGTTGGGAAGGCCCGCCCGCATCGGAAAGTCGGTCTGCGGCAGGTTCAGCGTGTCTTTGTAGTCAGGGGTGTCGGCGCACATTGGGGGCGTCCTCGGGGTGTATTTCGGTCTGTGGTGTGAGGGGCGGCGCGGCAGGCCATGCGCCTTGTCCCGGCGCCCGAAAACTCAGAGCGCCGGGCCGCTAATTCGAATGATGGCGAGGCCCGGGAATGTCATGGGCAGGCTTATAGGCGCGGGCCGGGGCAAGGTCCAGCGTTGCGGGCGGGGGGCGGCCCGAGCGGTGGAGCTTCCCACCAGCACGGCGCCGGTCACGCCTCGGTGTCCCCCTGCCCCCTCCGCTCGGCCGCCTCCTGCGCCGCCCAGCGGTTCAGCCAGGCCAGTGCCGCCAGCGACAACCCGAGCGCAAGGAAAGAGAACACCCGGAACAGCCCCGTCAGCCCCCGCGCGTCGATCAGGAACACCTTCACCACCGCAAGCCCGATCACCACCAGTGCCGCGCGCCGCAGAGTGGTCGAACCCTTGGCGATCGCCTGCCACAGGAGCACCGCACCAATCGCGATCAGCACCACCGTGTAGGTATAGAGCTCGCTGTCGAGCCAGCCATGGCCCACCCACACGCTCTCCGGCTGCCAGAACCGGCGTATCTCCAGAAACACCCAGAACGAGGCCAGCGCTCCTGACGGGACCAGCGCCCACGGCAGCAGGCGCCCCGGCCCGACCCGCGCGATCAGCGCAAATCCCGCCGCCGGCACCAGGTAGGCCGCCAGCAGCGTGTCGAACACCAGGGGCCCGAAGACCGTGTTGTCGATCCAGGAGCCACGCCCCGTCAGGAAGGGGTTCGACACCGTCAGCGCCACCGCGAGGAAAACGCACGCCACCAGAACGTAGACCGAGGCCAGCACGATCCGCACCCACCGGAGCCGTCCCCCGAGCCGCATCCGGTAGACCTGCGCCGAGGCACAGAGCAGCCAGATCGTCGCCGTCAGCCCCATCGCCCAATGCGAGATCGCCGAGTCGCCGGACCCCGCCACCGCCGCCTGCTCATCAATGAACCTGAGCAGCGACACCGTGGCGAAGATGCCGGTCAGCATCATCGCCCCGCTCTCGAGGAAGCCCCGGCCGGTCAGCCGTCCCTCCTCCGGCAGCATCCGCCACGCCACAGCCATGGCCGCGACCGCCGTGGAGAAGCTCGCCACCAGCTCACCCCAGGGCGCGCTGACGGCCCAGCCGATGCCGGGATCCAGCACCAGCCGCCAGCCCAGCGCCACCACGCCCAGCGCGATGAAGATCTGCATCTCCCTCAACCGGAACCGCCGGTCGAGCGCCGCCGCCACCACCAGCAGCACCGAGAGCGCCAGCGTCAGAGCCGCCTTGGTGAGCAGCACGAAGAGCGCCAGCGCAATGAGCGAGGCCGCCGAGAGCACCGCCCAGGCCGTCCGCCTGCGCCGCTCGCCGTCGGCCTTGGCGAATTGCACGGCAATCGCAACCATCAACGCCGCCAGCGCCAGCACATGCGCCGCCCAGCCAAAGGTGCCGGGCTCGCGCGGGCTCAGCCAGAACAGCTCCAGCGCCAGCGGGATCAGCGGCGCGAAGAGCGCGGCGAAGATGCCCCATCCCGCCGCGAGCCAGCCCAGCTCCGCCCGCCCCTCCACCAGGCTCCGCCAGGCCGCCGCCACGGTGCTCACCGCCGCCATGACCAGCACCAGGCTCGCCTCCAGCGGCAACGCGGGCACCAGGGCGCCGGTCGAGTCGGGCCGCATCGTCTCCCGCATCAGCGCCGAGCCCATCCAGCTCTCCGCCACGATCACCAGGATGAACCCCAGCGCCGGGAACAGCACCATTTCGCTGAGCGCCCGCGCCTGCCAGGCCCAGAGCGCCACCGCGAGGATCAGCACCGTGTAGAGCCCCTCGATCAGCAGAAACTCCGCGCCCCCGTCTCGCGGCAACACCAGGAGCATCCCGCAGGCCGTCACCATCGCTCCCCAGGCGATGAGCACGTCGAAGCCGCCAAAGCCGCCCTTGCGATCCACCAGCCAGCGCAGCGGCGCGCCGCCCTCATGGGTCGGCCCGATCTCCCGGCGCGGAAAGGCCATCGCGGCCAGCACCAGCACCACGAGCAGCACCGCAAAGCCCGGCATTTCCTCCGAGGCCGCAAAGCAAGCCAAACCGCCGAGGCCCGCAACCACCAGCGCCAGCACCGAAACCCAACGCCACTGCCGCCAGGCGTCAATGCCGAGCCCGGCGATCCCGAGGCAGCCGTAGTAGACATAGAACAGCGTCGCGCTGTCGGCATCGCCTCCGACGAGGAAAGGCGCCATGCCCGCGCCGATGAGCCCGAAGGCCGCCAGCACCGGCCCGTTGAGCCAGCCCAGCAGCAGCGCCCCGACAGACACCGCGACAAGCCCCGCCATCGCCGTGCCCGCGCCGATCAGGTCGTAGAGCCCCCGCGCCGCCAGCACGCCGCCATAGGCCGAAACAAGCCCCGCCGCGCTGAAGGTGTCGGGCAGGTAGGCCACCGCCTCCTTGTCGCCGTGGCGCCGCCTGATCCACTCGCCGCCCGCGATCAGCGCCGCGCCCAGCGCGAGCGCCGCGACCACCCGCATTGCCGGCGTCAGGTAGCCGTTCTCGATCCCGTATTGCACCAGGAAGATACCCGCCAGCGCCAGCGACAGGGCCGAGACGGCGTAGAACCAGTTGGCCGTGAGCCAGGCCACGATCTTCTGGCCCGCCCCCGGAGCCCTGGGCCCCTCTGGCGCGGCCGGGCGGTCCACCGCCGGGTCGTAACCCTCTTCCCAGGGCAGCTTGCGCCGCGGCGCCTCTGGCACCTCTCCGAGCAGTTCCTCGGCCGGCGCCGGCTCATCCTCGCGCGGCGCAACCTCCCGCTCCGCCACCGGCTCCACCGCCTCGACAGCGCGCGCCGGTCCCGCGGGACTCGCCCGCTTCAGCCCTTCGATCTCCCGCAAGGCCCGGTCGAGGTTGCGCTGAAGCCGCCCCAGCCCCGATTGCACCGCGATCAGCCAGACCAGCAATCCGACGACGACAAGCGCCAGAATGGCCACCGTCACTTCCATGACCCGCCCTCACTGTCCCTTTTGGCGGGACAGTAACCCTTTGGTTCCGTTCCGGGAAGTGGCCTCTCAGCCCTCCTGCACGCCCTCGCCGCGCCCGAAGAGCCCGGTGAGCGACCGCCGCACCAGCCCGGTCACGCTGGGCCGGCGCCCCTCACCGAAGGGCAGCGGGCGGCAGACTTCCATCGCGGCCACGCCCACCCGCGCCGTGAGCGCGCCGTTGATGACTCCCTCGCCGAACCGCCGCGAGAGCTTCGACAGCACGCCGCCGCCCGCCACCGAGCCGATCAGGTCATCCCCGACCGCCACCGCGCCAGTGGCCACCAGATGCGCCAGCACCGTCCGCGTCAGCCGCCAGGAGCCCAGAAAGCCCGCACGCCCGCCGTAGATCTCGGCGATGCGCCGGATCATCCGCATGTTCGAGGTCAGCGCCGTGAACACGTCGGCCAGCGCCAGCGGCACCACCGCCGTCACCGTCGCCACCTGCCGCGCCGCGGCCTCCACCTCGGCCCGGGCGGCAGCGTCGAGCGGCACCAGCAGCTCCGCCTCCGCCAGCGCCAGCAGCGCATCGGCATCAAAGGCATCTCCCCGCCGCTCCGCCAGCCGCTCCCGGCCCCATTTCGTATCATCCCGCGTCGCGTAGAGCCGCTCCAGCCGGTCCACCACGCCCCGCGCCGCCGTCAGGTCGGCACTCACCAGCGCCCCCGCCGCCGCCTTCTGCAACCCGTCGAGACGCGCCAGCCGGGCGAAGGCCGCCAGCTCCCGCAGCGCCATGATCGCCAGCGCGAAGAGCGTGATCCCGATGAGCACCACCGCAACCCAGCCCAGCACCGGCGACCGCTCCAAAAGCCGCATCACGAAGTCCCAGGCCGCGACCGAGACGACAAGGCTCACCACCCCGCCGAGCCCGGCCCAGAACAGCTTCGCAATCCGGCTCCCCGGCCGCGCCGACCGCACCGCCAGCCGCTGCATCGCGGCCGGGCTCGCCACGTCGGGCACTGGCGGCGCCTTGTCCGGCCCCGGCGCGTCGTCGTCGACATCAAAAACCAGCGGTCCCTGCTTCTCGCTCATCGCAGCCTGTCTCCGATCAGGAACTCCGCCGCCCGGTCCAGCCGGATATGCGGCGGCCCCTCGCCCGG
>CAYVQK010000222.1:0-5733 GCA_964454145.1 uncultured Oceanicola sp.
GATGCTGGCCGATCTCGGGATGGGTGGCTTCTCGGGCTTTGCCGTCAGCCCCGGCATGTGATCTCTCCGGCAGAGCGAGCAGCAGGGGGTCGCCCGAGAGGGCGGCCCCTTTTGCCTTGGCTCCTGACACCAGCTGTCAGCATGGGATGCGCCGGGGCAGGACGGGGCGACGCTCAGGCCCCACATCTGCTGCAAGCGAAGCCGAAACGGAGCCTGACATGACTGCCCCCCTTCCCGCCCCGATCGCGGGCTATCTTGCCGAGGACAACGCGGGCGGAGATACCGCGCGCTGGTTCACCGAGGATGCGGAGGTGCGGGACGAGCGCGCCACCCACCGGGGCCAGGCGGAGATCGCCGCCTGGAAGCGCGCCGCCCATGCGGCCTATGACTATCGCAGCGAAGTGACGGGCGTGGAGCCGGGCGAGGCCGAGGGGCAGCATGTGGTGACCTGCCGTGTCACCGGCACCTTCCCGGGCGGCGAGGTGATGCTGCGCTACCGGTTCACGCTGGAGGGCGACCGGATCGCCCGGCTGGAGATCGCGCCCTGACACGGAAAAGGGCCGCACCCCGGGGTGCGGCCCTTCTGTCCCTCGAAAGAGGTTGTTGTCTGGCGGGCAAGCCCGCCGTCACCCTTAGTTCTGGGCGTAGAATTCGATGACGAGGTTCGGTTCCATCTGGACGGCGTAGGGCACGTCGCTGAGGCCGGGGGTGCGCACGAAGGTGGCGGTCATCTTGGAGTGGTCGGCCTCGATGTACTCGGGAACGTCACGCTCGGCGAGACCGACGGCCTCGAGCACAACGGCGAGCTGCTTGGACTTGTCGCGGACCTCGATCACGTCGCCCTCTTTCACACGGTAGGAGGGGATGTTGACGCGCTGGCCGTTCACGGTGACGTGGCCGTGGTTCACGAACTGGCGGGCGGCGAAGATGGTGGCGACGAACTTGGCGCGGTAGACCACGGCGTCGAGGCGGCGCTCGAGCAGGCCGATGAGGTTTTCACCGGTGTCGCCCTTCACACGGGCGGCTTCGGCGAAGATGCGCTTGAACTGCTTCTCGGTCAGGTCGCCGTAGTAGCCCTTGAGCTTCTGCTTGGCGCGGAGCTGGAGGCCGAAGTCGGACACCTTGCCCTTGCGGCGCTGGCCGTGCTGGCCGGGGCCGTATTCGCGGCGGTTGACCGGGGACTTCGGGCGGCCCCAGATGTTTTCGCCCATGCGGCGGTCGATCTTGTACTTGGCAGAGGTGCGTTTGGTCACCGTCTGATCTCCTTCTGTAAGGCGTCCCCGGGGTCGGAGACTATGGAAGGGCGTTGTCCTTTGGCCGGAGCCCGACAGGCATCCCCTTGCGGGGGCCACCAACACCAATTGAAACACCGGGGCGCGAACCCCGGTGGATGGCGGGCTTATACAGGCCCGCGAAGGGGAGTCAACAGCCCGTCAGGCCGCCAGGCCGACGTCGTGGCGCAGGATTGCGGCCTCGGCGCCCGAGAGCATCCGGCGGGCGGGGGCGCCGTAGTCATCCGGGCGCTTGCGAAGCCAGGGCATGCCGGTGAGCAGGCGGGCGCGGTCGGAGGCCTCCAGCGTGGCGAAGTCGGCCTCGGCGGGGTGGAAGCTTTCGGTTTCGACGCCGTTGGCGAAGAGCACCTGGTGACGGTCCATCAGGATGTGGACGTAGGTCGCCTCGGTGAGCCGGGTGTCGGTGGCGATACCCCTCATGCCGATCAGGTCGCGGGCGCGGACCAGAACCTCGGGGGCGTTGTAGAGCGCCTGCGCGGCGGGGCCGCGAATGACCATGCGGTGGTTGGGGGAGACCAGCAGGTCGCCGTCGGGGATGTCGGGGCCCAGGACGCCCGCGCGGATGCGCATGGGGCGGAGGTGCGGCATGGCGAAGAGGCGGGCGCCGGTCATGCGGCGGGCCCCGGCCCAGAGCACCGGCTGGGCGCCGTCGTCCTTGGTCTGCACCATGTCGCCCTCGCGGAGGTCTTCCACGCGGCGGAAGCCGTCCGGCGTGGCGATGCGGGTGCCCGCGGTGAAGCAGATCACCCCGCCGTGGGCGGTTTCGCCGGGGGGCGGGGGTGTTTCGACGAGGCGGGCGGGATGGCTGACCCAGAGATCCGTGGCCTCTGGCGGTACGCCGCCGGCGAACATCAGCAGTCCGGAGGCGCCGGGGATCGTCTCGATGAAGCTGGCCATCCAGGCGTCGCGCCCGTCGGTGACGGTGAAGCTGGCCTGGGCCATCAGAGCGTCTTCTGCGGCGACCTCGGCAATCGCCTCGGCCCGCGCCATGGCCTTGCGGGCATCGGCCCCGCGGGAGAGCGCGGCGAGCACCTCGCCATTGCCGGAGATCAGCCGCCGCACCTTGCGTGCGGCACGCTTGTGAAGGTCTGCCATGCCCGCGGCCCCGGCGAGCGATATCACATCGCCCGGGCCATCGACCCGGGTGAGCGCCCCGCTCCAGCGCCATGTCGCCCCCGATTGCAGGCTTGTCACCGGCGCGCCGGGCTGCCCATCTGTTTCGGTGTGCGACCAAGGAATGACAAACGTGCCGAGAAAGCCCGTTTTCATGCCTGTATGCCTGCCATTCTTTTCTTTTATTGACGCAGCGGTAGCATGGGCGGAACTCCGCCACCAAGGAAAAAATGCAGGAGAGTCAGGGGCGTGGCGGAGGAGTCACGCCACGTTCGGGGGTTGGTTCAGCGAAGGTCGTGCCGTCTCGCCGCCCGGATGGGGCGGTGGCGCGGGCGGGAGAGCGGCTCGGGAAGGCGCCTGCGCCGGGATCAGAAGAACAGGCGCAGTTGCAGGGCGCCGAGCATCTGGCCCTCGGTCTGGGCCTCGAATTCCTCGGAGAGGTAGGTGAGGCCGTAGAACAGCCCGTGGTTCTCGCCCTGCCAGTTCACCCCGGCGCGGAGGCGGGTGCGGCTGTCGGTCAGTTCGATGCCGTCTTCCTCGGGCAGATACTCGGAGGAATAGACCTGGGCCATGTCGGCGCCGAGGACGAAGGAGAGGCCCTGATCCTCGGGCGAGCGGATCACCTGGTAGAGGTGGCCGGTGGTGATGTCGCGCGCCATCAGGGCGCCCCGGCCGTAGCTGCCGAAGGTGAGATCGGCGCCGATGCGGGCGTAGCTTTCGACCCCGGCCTGGACTTCGAGGAAGGGCCGCAGGCGGGCGGTGCCGAGCGGCACGTCGCGCGAGAGTTCGGCGGAGAAGCTGACGTAGGCGTTGTCGGGGATCTGGTTGCCGAGGACGGTGGATTCCTCGAGGCCGAAGGTCTTGTGAATCGAGTTCTGCAGCTCGCCGAGGCCGTTCTGGGGGCCGGTGAAGGTGAGATCGAGGCCGGCGCGCAGGTCGGAGCCGCCGAGGCTGGAGTAGCTGTGAACGCCGAAGGTGAGCGCGCCGGCGAAGCGGCGGTCGTTCGGGGCGGGGGCGGTGAGGCTCTGGGGGGCGATCAGCTCGGAGCGGAGGCGGAACTCGAGGAGCTGGCCGAAGCGCTCGGGCGCCCTGCCCTGCCAGTCGGGGCCGTAGGCGATGGAGATGGTGTAGGCGCCGGTGCGCCAGCGGTCGTAGCCGTCGCCGATCACGTCGTTGGTGAAGAGCCGGCCCCAGCCGAGCAGCGCGCGGTCCTGCGCGGCGGCGGGGGCGGAGAGGCCCGACAGGGCGGTGAGGAGAACCAGAATTCGGGCAAGGGGCTTCATCGCGCGCGACCTGTTGTGGGGGCTTCCACGCCTTGCATACGCGCAACCCCTGGCTGCGTTGAAGTGGGTTTCGGAAACCTGCGCCCGAAACGCAGTGTTTCCGCAACAGCGGGAGGGCGATAGGGTGCGCGGGAATTGCACGAGGAGGCAGGATGAAACCGCTTGAAGGGCTGAAGGTGATCGAGATGGCGCGGATCCTCGCGGGGCCGTGGATCGGCCAGGCGCTGGCCGACCTGGGCGCGGAGGTGATCAAGGTCGAGAGCCCGGAGGGGGATGACACCCGCAAGTGGGGGCCGCCCTTCGTGGAGCGGGATGGCGACGTGAGCGCGGCCTATTACTACTCGGCCAACCGGGGGAAGGTGAGCGAGGTGGTGGACTTCCGCACCGAGGAGGGCCAGGCGCGGGTACGCGAACTGGTGGCGGATGCGGATATTCTCATCGAGAACTTCAAGGTGGGCGGGCTGGCCAAGTACGGGCTGGATTATGAGAGTCTCGCGGAGGTGAACCCGCGGCTGATCTATTGCTCGGTCACCGGCTTCGGGCAGGACGGGCCCTATGCCAAGCGGGCGGGCTACGACTACCTGTTGCAGGGGATGAGCGGGCTGATGGACATCACCGGCGACCCGGACGGCCCGCCGACGCGGTTCGGCGTGGCGGTCACGGATATCGTGACCGGGCTCTATTCGACCATCGGGGTGCTGGCGGCGGTGGAGCAGCGGCATCGCACGGGGCGGGGTCAGCATATCGACATGAGCCTGCTGGACTGCGCGGTGGCGATGCTGGCGAACCAGGGGATGAACTACCTCGCCACGGGGGTGCCGCCGGAGCGGACGGGCTCGTGGCATCGCAACCTCGGGCCCTACCAGGTGGTGCCGGTGAAGGACGGGCACATCATCATCGCGGTGGGCAATGACGGGCAGTTCCGGCGGTTTTGCGGGGTGCTGGGGCTGGACGCATTGGCGGACGATCCGAGGTTCTCGACCAACCCGGGGCGGGTGACGAACCGGGAAGAGCTGACACCGCTGATCGAGGCGGTGACTGTGACCTGGGACAAGCTGGAGCTGCTGGCAGCCTTCGAGGCGGCGACGGTGCCTGCGGGGCCGATCAACGACGTGGGCGAGGCGCTGGCCGACCCGCAGGTGGTGGCGCGGGGGATGCGGATTGATCCGGAAGGGGTGCCGGGGATCCGGGGGCCGTGGAAGTTTTCCGACGCGGAGCTGGCGCTGGAGCGGACGGCGCCGGTGTTGCCGAAGGGGTGAGTGGGGGAGATGGCCGGGCCCGCGCCGTGGATGGTGTGACCCGAGGCGGGACAAGTCCCGCCCTACGGGTGCCCCTGCCCGACCGATGCGGCGGGTGAAGGGTGCGGGATGAGTATTTTCGGCAAGAAAATGCGGGAGAGTGCGCCCTGCCCCCGAGGTGGGAGCAGGGATTGAGCGGGGTCAGCCGTGCTCGGCGGTCACGTCCTTCAGGGCCTTCTCGACGCCGGTGAGGATCTCGGTCACGCCTGCTTCGTCGATGATCATCGGCGGGCAGAAGGCGATGGTGTCGCCGAGGTTGCGGGCGATGACGCCGTGGCGCATCAGCGCGACGTTCATTGCGGTGCCGAGCGCGCCGACGGGCTTTTCCTCGCGGGCCTTGCGCGGGTCCATCTCCAGCGCGGCGATGAGGCCGATGCCGCGCATCTCGCCGACGAGGCCGAACTCGTCGGCCAGTTTCTTCAGGCCCGCGCGGAGGGGTTCGCCCTGCTTCGCGGCGTTGGCGACCAGCCCGCGCTCCTCGATGATGGCGATGTTTTCCAGTGCCACGGCGGCGCCCACCGGGTGGCCCGCGCCGGTGACGCCGTGGCCGAGGGTGCCGATGCGGCCGGACTCGTCCTGGATGGGGGCATAGGCGCGCTCGTTCAGCAGGACGGCGGAGAGCGGGAAGTAGGAGGAGGTGATCTGCTTGGAGGTCACCAGGATGTCGGGCTTGATGTCGAAGGTCTGGGAGCCCCAGAGGTTGCCGGTGCGGCCGAAGCCGCAGATGACCTCGTCGGCCACCAGGAG
>CAYVQK010000223.1:0-5694 GCA_964454145.1 uncultured Oceanicola sp.
CCTTGAAGTTGTCGAAGGTGGCGTAATAGTCGACGTTCTCGCTGTCGCGGATCAGGCGGTCGTAGGCGATGACCTTGATGCCCGACGCGGCGGCGTTCTCGAGCGCGTTCGAGAGGGTGGTGCCGTCGATGGCGGCGATGACCAGCACGTCGACACCCTTGGTGATCATGTTTTCGATCTGGGCGAGCTGGTTGGGAATGTCATCCTCGGCATATTGCAGGTCGGTCTCGTAGCCGGCGGCCTGGAACTGCTCGACCATGGACTCCCCGTCGGAGATCCAGCGGGCGGACGACTTGGTGGGCATGGCGATGCCGACGGTGCCTTCGGCATAGGCGCCAGCGGCCAGCGACACCACGGCAACCGCCGAGGCGAGAAGGGTCTTGAGTTTCATTTGTTTCCTCCAAATGTGTGCGCGTCGGAGGGGCCTCCCAGCCCCGCTGCGCACGTCTCCCTGTCACGGGGCCCGGAGGCGCCCGTCAGGCGTTGGGGTAGCGCGGGATTTACATGACTGTAAAATGCGAATACTGCCAATCTGCATACCATCATTGATATGGAGCTAGCGGATGGAGCTGGCCGGGCGGTTGAAGCCGAGGCACCTGCGGCTGATCCAGAGGATCGGCGAGACGCGGCAGTTGCAGAGCGCGGCGCACATGCTGGCGATGAGCCAGCCGGCCGCCTCGCGGGTGCTGGCGGAGATCGAGGCAGAGGTGGGGGCGCCGCTGTTCATCCGCCACCCCAAGGGCATGGAGCCCACGCTGCTGGGCGAGACCTTCCTGCGCCACGCCCGGGTGATCCTGAACGAGCTCGACAGTCTGGAGAGCGAGGTGGCCGGGCTGCGCTCGGGCGAGGCGGGCGAGGTGCGGGTGGGGTCGGTCACCGGGCCGACGGTGGGGGTGCTGGTGCCGGCGATCCGGGCGGTGCGCGAGGATGCGCCGGGGATCCAGGCCACCATCGAGGTGGGCCCCTCGGGGCAGCTTGTGCGCGGGCTCGAGGAAGGGCGGTTCGACTTCGTCATCGCGCGGCTGCCGCCGGGCTATGACAGCCGGCAGTTCCGGATCTATCCGGCGCGCAACGAGGTGGTGCGGCTGGTGGTGCGGGCGGGCCACCCCATGCTGGGCCAGCCGCGGCGGCTGAGCGAGCTTCTGGGCTACGAATGGGTGATCCAGGATCGGGGCACGCCGATCCGGATGTCGGTGGAGAGCGCGCTGCACGAGGCGGGGCTGGCCGCGCCGGAGCGGATCACCAACTCGTCGTCGCTGCTGGTGGTGCTCTCCATTCTGGGCGGCGCCGACGCCATTGCGCCGCAGAGCCAGGAGGTGGCGGATGTGCTGACGGGCAACCGGATCGGAGACAGCTTCGCCACGCTGGACCTGAAGGACGACCTGGCGGTGGCGCCCTACTTCGTGATCCACAACCGCAGCCAGCAGCTGCACAGGGCAGCGGAGCGGGTGATGCAGGAGGTGTTTCGGCGGTTGTGAGGGCTGCGCAACTGCAAATTTGGGGGTCAGGCCCCCGGCAGACCGAGTGATGCCCGCGCCGTCGCCGCGTCCTCCACGGTCATCCTGCGCAGCTCTTCCTCCATTGCGCCGAAATACCGCGCCTGTAACGCGCCTTGGCTCAGCTCGCGCCATTCCCGCCCGGCGAAGTGGGCTTCCTCGCGGATCAGGTCTTCCACCAGCGGGTCGATCACCGCGCCGCCGCCGCCGGGGTAGCGGAACCAGCCGACGCCGACCTTGCGGCCCAGGCGCCCCTCGGCCACCATCCGGTCGGCCACGAGGAAGGGTTCGGTGCGGGCGGCCTTGATCACGTCGAGCCCGATCAGATCCTGCATCGCACAGGGGCCCTGCACCATGCCGCCCGCCTCCAGCGCCTCGTCGAGCTCCCAGGGGTTGGAGCCCTCGAACAGAAGCTCCTCGACCAGCGCGTGGCTGCGGGCCATCAGCCGGGCGACGGCGGCGTTCGGAACTATAGTGCCGGTCATTGAGGGTCGAGGAAGCCGCGGGCGCGGATCAGCTCCTCAAGTGCATCCAGCGTGGCCTCGAAGGGCTGGCCGGAGGTGTCGAGCTGGGCCTCGGCACGCTCGTAGAGCGCCTCGCGGGACCGCAGGATGCTCTTCAGCTGCTCCATCGCCTCGGGGTTTCCGGCCATCGGGCGGGTATCGCCCTGCGCTCTCACCCGGCCCATGTGCTCCTCGGGCGAGGCCTTGAGCCAGACGGTGTGAAACTGCGCGAGCAGGCTCTTGTAGGTGTCGGGCTCGGCCACGATGCCGCCCGCGACGGCGAGGATCAGCGCCTCGTGGGTGGCGGTGATGCGGCTCACGGCCTGGGCCTCGAGCTTGCGATAGCCCTCCTGCCCGTAGAGCGCCATGACCTCGTTGACCGGCATGCCCGACTGCTCCTCGATCTCGCGGTTCAGCTCGATGAAGGGCAGCCCGAGGCGGGCACTCAGCGCCGCGCCGAGGGTGGATTTTCCGGCGCCGCGCAGGCCAATGAGGCAGATCCGCTGGGCGCGCATGCGGGAGGGCGGCTCGGGGGAGAGCAGGTCGAGCACGCGGGCGCGGGTTTCGGCGGGGGACGAAGAGAAGAGGTCGGCGACGCGCATGGCCTCGGAGGTCCAGGGATCATCCTCGCCGACCAGCCATTCGATGCGGTGATCGAGCGCGAGGGCCACCCGCTTCAGCAGGCCGATGGAGATGTTGCCCTCGCCGGCCTCGAGCTGGGCGAGGTAGCGCGGGGAGACGCCGGAGAGTTCCGACACCACGCGCCGGGGCAGGCCGCGCAGCTCGCGCGCCTTTCGGACCCTCTCGCCCACCCGGGAGATCAGCCGATCGACCGCGGCCTCCATCTCGTCGGCCGCGAGCGCATTGGTCGCCTCGCCCTGGAAGTTGGTGATTTCGCTCATGTCTTGCCGCGTCTCGTGCCCCGAGATCCATCGTGTGAATTATAGTGCACAAGATGGACGATCCGCCGCGCGGCTTCAACGAAATTCGCGCTCAGACGGTGCGACGCAGCGCGCGGTGGGCGAAGGCGAGCTTGTCGCGCACCGGGTCGGAGAGGACGAAGGGGTAAAGATCGGGCAGGTCGAGCGCGCGGTTGACATGGTTCACCCGCATGGCGAAGTCGGCCGCGCGCTCGATCAGCGCGAAGGCATCGGGCTCGGCATAGGCATCGCCGCCGGGAGCGAGGGCCACGGCATAGCCGCTGTCTGTGAGATCGGTGAGGTGCAGCAGATGCGCCACCGTCTCGGCCCAGTCCTCGTGCGGGTGGGCGGTGGCGTAGCTGGTGATATGGGTGCCGCCGGCGGGTTTGGGGGTGTCGTAATGGGCCTTCAGAGCCTCGCCGTAATCCGCCCGCTCGTCACCGAAGAGGGCGCGGAAAGCGGCGGGAAACTCAGGGTCGTCCTGCGACAGGCGCAGGAAGAGGTAATGCGCCAGCTCGTGGCGGAGGTGGCCGATCATGGTGCGGTAATCCTCCGCCAGCCGCTCGCGGCGCTCCTCCTGCACCGCGCGGCTGGCCTCGGCCACGTCGAGCGTGATGACGCCGTCGGCGTGGCCCATGGTGATGCTCTCCGGCCCGTGGCGGGTGCGGTCGGCCACCAGCTCGAAGCGCGGCGCGGGGCCCTGGTCCGCCGGGCCGAACCAGCCCCAGCGGTGCAGGCCGGCCAGCACCCAGCGCTTGGCGGCCTCGGTGCGGGCGAGCCGGCTTTCGGCCCCCTCGACCTCGGGGTCGGGGATGACGGCTGTCATCGCGCAGGACCGGCAAAGCGGGCCGTCTTCGGTGCCCGAGGTCCAGTTGCAGCCGATGGCGGCGCGGCGCTCGCAATCGAAACCTTGCACCATGGCTTGAGCATCGGGGTCGAAGTGCAACGCGTGGCCGTTCGGGCAGACGTGGTTCTGGAACCAGACCTGCTCGGAGCAGGCGGGGCAGTGAAAGATTTGCATGCGGGTCTCCTTGCGGCGGAGTAACCCGCGAGGCGGTGCGGGGTTCCGTCTGGGGAGATGACGGTTCGGGGGAGTGGGCACAAGTCCCGTCCTAGGGGATGCGCGCCTCGACCAGGGCCCTGATATCCTCGGGGGGCGGTTTCTTGGTGAAACTCGGGCTGTCGATGAAGACGCAGGTGAACTCACCTTCGAAGCAGAGCTTACCATCCTGCCGACCTTCGACGCGGAAGGTGATCGAAGTGGTGCCGAGGCGGGTGGGCCAGCAGGCGCAGTCGAGGATGTGACGAGGCGTGACGGGGGCGCGGAAATCCATGCTCATCGACACGAAGGGCGTGCCTGTGCCGCGGTCCAGCTCCATGTGATACCAGCCGGCGACGTTGCCCAGCGCATCGGCCCACCATCCGTTGATCGCCTCGAGCGCGAACCACGGCAGGCGGGCGGTGTAGGCGATCTGGGCCGGGTCGCAATCGCCCCAGCCGACCTGGATGCGGTGGATGTAGGGTTGGGTCACGGGCGGAGTGCTCCGATGCTCATGCAGAATTCCTGCGCGTCACGCCGTGGCGCCCCGACGTCTGCCACGGGGCTCGAGCGCGAGATGCAACTTGCAGGCCTCAGTATGTCTCGACGTGGTAGCGCCCCTCCTCGCGCATGGCGTCGCGCGTGGCCGTCCAGGGCAGGCCGACGCTTTCGGCGATGTTGCGGAAGGACTTCTCGACGCCCTCCTCCATGCCGCGCAGGCCGCAGATGTAGATGTGGGTCTTGGGATCGCCCAGCAGGTCGGCGATCTCGTCCTCGTGGTTCATCATCCGGTCCTGCACGTATTCCTTGGGGGTGTCGGGCTGGCGGGAGAAGACGAGGTGCTTTTTCAGCAGGCTGTCGGGGATCTTCTTGAGCGGCCCGAAGTAGGGCAGCGAATCCGGGGTGCGGGCGCCGAAGAAGAGCACCATGTCGCCCGCGGCGCCGGCGGCCATGCGCTGCCGGCGCATGGTGAAGGCGCGGAAGGGGGCGGAGCCGGTGCCGGTGCAGACCATCAGCAGCCGCGCGGAGGGATCGTCGGGCATGAGGAAGGTGGCGCCGAAGGGGCCGGTGACCTGCACCTCGGCGCCTTTCTCGAGGTCGCAGACGTAGTTGGAGCAGAGGCCGTTTTCCTCGCGCTTCACGGTCAGCGAGACGTTGGCGTAGCCGGGGCGCTCGCCGTCGCGCGGGGAGCTGACGGAATAGAGGCGCGGCAGGTGGGGCTTGCCCTCGGCGTCGGTGCCGGGCGGGATGATCCCGATGGACTGGCCTTCGAGCACCGGGAAGGGCTGGCCGTGCAGGTCGAGGATGATGTGCCGCACGTCGCTGTCGGAGTCCTCGGCGGTGAGGCGGTAGTTGCCCTGCACCTTCGCCGTGGCGGGCTTGCCGAGGGTGTAGAGGTTGACGGAGGGCTTGGAGGCGGAGGCGGGCGCGACGGACTTGCCGCCCGCGCCCTTGTGGGCCTCGGCCAAGAGGGCCGCCATGGCCTCGTCGAGCGCCTCGGTGCTGTCGGCGCCGCCGCCGATGTCTTCCTGCTCGGGAAGCTCCGTCCACTCGAACTGCTCTTCGAGGCTGTAGGGCGTTTCAACCACGCGCCACTCGTCGATGGAGCCGGTGGGGCAGACGGGGATGCAATCCATGCAGAAGTTGCACTTCTCGGCATCGACCACGACATTCATGTCGTCATGGGTGATCGCCTCGATCGGGCAGGTCATCTCGCAGGTGTAGCAGCGGATGCA
>CAYVQK010000224.1:0-5688 GCA_964454145.1 uncultured Oceanicola sp.
GCGTGGAGCGTGTGTTCCCGCTGCACTCGACCAACATCGACAGCATCACCGTGGTGCGTCGTGGTCGCGTCCGCCGCGCCAAGCTCTACTACCTCCGCACCCGTCGCGGCAAATCCGCCCGGATCGCCGAGGTCAGCAACTACAAGCCGCTCGACGGCGCAGAGGCTTGAGGAGAGGCGAGATGAAAAAAGACCTGCATCCCGACTACCACATGATCGACGTCAAGATGACCAACGGCGACGTCGTGCAGATGAAATCGACCTGGGGCTCCGAGGGCGACACCCTGTCGCTCGACATCGACCCCTCCGTGCACCCGGCCTGGACCGGCGGCAACGCCCGCCTGATGGACACCGGCGGCCGCGTGTCGAAGTTCAAGAAGAAATACGAGGGCCTGGGCTTCTGAGCCCTTCCGCCTCGAAGGTTTCCAGCGCCGCCCCCGGATCCTCCGCGGGGCGGCGTTCTCGTTTGAGGGGTCAGTTCCGCCGTCCGGGGCGGAGGTATTCCCGCCGCCAATCCACCCCGCCGTCGATCTCGTCCACCCGCGCCTCGACAGGGCAGCCGGCCTCGGCGCAACGGTCATAATCGCAGAGCCGGCAACTGCGCCGCCCCGCGGCGCGCGAGGGGATGGCCGCGGCAAGCAGCTTCGCGGCGATATCCTCGAACAGCGCCCGCACCTCCGGCTCGAGCGGCGCGAGGATCTCGTCGAGCGCCTGCTTGCGGGCCTCGTGAAACTGCTGCACCTCGCGCTTGCCCGCCTCCGTCAGCACGATCGGCACGATCCGCCCCACCGCCGCGCGCCGCGCCACGTAGCCCTTCCGCTCCAGCCCACGCAGCAGCCGTGCCACGCCGGGCTGGCAGAGGCCCACGATCGGCGGAAGCGCGTTGGCGATGATCCCCGGCCGGAAATGCAGCGCAGACATCACCGCCGCCTCGGCGGGGGAATGCCCCCCGAGGGCCGCGCGGGTCCGATCGTCGATCAGGGTCGCCAGGGAGCCGATCTTGTTGCTGTCCATCTCGGTCCTCTACATCCTCCAGCCGCCGTCATTTTTGCATAACACATGCATGTTTTGATATTATGATCCAAAAATTAATAAAATTGAAAAATTTAATTGCGGCATTCGCCTTTGGATTGAAATCGAGTCCGACCTGTGTACGGTAACACGAAAGAGACGGGAAAACCGAACACGGCGCCTCCGCTAGGCTGGAGATTGCGGATGCGCCGATTTTGCTGGGAAGCATGACGGACGATAAGGATTATAGCGCACGCCTGGATGTGTTGCGCCGCGCCGAACGTGTGCGCAGTGCCGAATTCCTCGCCAGACTGCTGCTGACGTTCATCGGCACGGCAGCCGGCACCCTGCTGCTGGACATCCAGTTCCTTCCCTTCTGGCTCCAGTTCTACTACGCCGCCATCGGGCTGGAGAAATTCCTGCTCTGGCGCTGGCCGCAGGCGCATTCCCGCGGGTTCTTCTACCTGATGGTCGCCATTTCCGCCCTCATCGCCTCGGTCTATGCGGCCCTGCCCGTCTATCTCTGGCTGCACGAGAACCCCTCGCTGAAATACGGCGCGATGATCCTGATGGTCGGCGGCGTGCTGAACGTGTTTCTCGTTCGTGCCCGGGTCTGGGAGATCTCGGCCGCCTACATGGTGCCGCTGGCCATCGCCTTCCTCGTCCTCGCCGCCTCGACCTGGGAGGCACCTTATGGCGGGCCGCTGTTCTACACCTGCGCCATCCTCTCGCTCGCCATCATCCTCTACTTCGTCATCGCCGTCTTCGAGGCCAACCGCGCCCACCGCGCCTTCCTCGACACCCAGCGTCAGTTCTTCCAGGCCCAGAAGATGGAGGCCATCGGCACGCTGGCGGGCGGAATCGCCCATGATTTCAACAACATGCTCAGCATCATCCAGGGCAATCTCGAGATGATGCAGATGACCGACAATGACACCATGCGCGAAGCCTTCGCCAGCGAGGCGGTCACCGCCTGCTGGCGCGGCGCGGCGCTGACCCGCCAGCTTCTCTCGCTCGGTCGCACCTCCATGCTCGAGCCGCAGCGGCTGGACCCGGGGCAGGCGATCTTCGAGGTCGAGCGGTTGGTGCGCCGGGTCGTGCCGGCTGGCATCGGCCTCAGCGCCGAAGCCGATCCGGAGCTGCCGCCGGTCCTGGCCGATGAGACCACCCTGCAGGCGGCCCTGTTGAACCTGGCCATCAACGCCCGCGACGCCATGCCAGACGGCGGCCACATGCATTTCGAGGCCCGCTGCGTCCCCGCCGAGGGCCCCCGCCCTGACTGGCTGCCGCAGGGCGAGTTCGTCGCCCTCTCGGTGAGCGACACCGGCGAAGGCATCCCCGAGCCGATCCTCGGCAAGGTCTTCGATCCGTTCTTCTCGACCAAGCCCAAGGGGCGCGGCACCGGCCTCGGCCTCGCTATGGTCGATGGCTTCGCCCGCCAGTCCAACGGCCACGCTCGTGCCGAATCGCCCCCCGGCGAGGGCACCTGCGTCACCCTCTACCTGCCCGCCCGTGCAGCCCACCGCGTCAGCAGGAGCATGGGCCCCCCGGAGGCCGCGGTCGCGCCCGGGGTCGCCGCACGCAACGCGCCCCCGTCGGCCACGCGCATCCGACCCTCGGCTGTGGCCCGCTGACAGCCGCCCCTTGCGTCGCCCGAAGGGCAGGCTAGGGTCGGCCCCATGCGCCGCACCCTCGCCCTCCTCGCCTGCCTCGCCGCCCCCGCCGCCCCGGCCCAGACGCCCGAGCGCCCGCTGCCCGACGACCTCTTCGCCCATCTCGCCGCCAACACCTGGGCCTTTCCCGATGTCGACGGGATGCACTGCGACGAGAACCCCCACAGTGTCCGTTTCGATGCCGCGCGCAGCACCTCGTGGTTCGACTGGCGCGGCCCGATGACCAACTACCTCGGCGAAATCGACCAGCAGGGCGTCTACGACGTGCTCGACAGCGACGAGAGCTCCATCACCATGTACCTCCACGGCGAGCAGCGCCGCACCGACGCGGGCGAGCCGGTGGTCTGGATCCTGCGGATGCTCGACGGCGGCGAGGCCTATTGCTGGGACCGGACGGACTGGGCCCCGCCACAATGCACCCACCTCCACATCCGCTGCCACGGCCCTGCGCCGATCAGCTGAGGGGCGGCGCGCCCTTTCTCAGGCACCAGACCTGCTCCACCGGATAGCGCTTCGCCCACTCCGCCGGCACCGACGCCCGCACACCCTCCGCCTCCTCCGGCGCGTAGAGCTCGTGGTAGGCGGTCACGTCGAAGCCGATCTCGGTGAAGAGCGCGAACCAGTCCGCCATCGTGAGGTTGAAACACAGGCCGCTCGGCTCGATCTCCACCTGCGTCCAGTCGGCACCCCACATCCCCTTGTAGGGCCGGTGCAGCACCGGCTCGCAGGGCGCGCCGTCGAGCGGCGAGCAGACCAGGGACAGCGGGTGGTTGCCGAGAAACACCAGCTGCCCCCCGGGCCGCAGCAGCCGCCAGGCCTCCCGCAGCCAGGCTTCCGGCGGGCACCAGATCGCCGCGCCATACTCGGAAATGGCGAAGTCGAAGGCCCCGTCCGGCAACCCCGTCTCCTCTGCGTTGCCCTCGATGAAGGTGATGTCGGCGCCCTCCTCCGCCGCAATCTCCCGCGCCGTGGCCAGCTGCTCGGCGGAAATGTCGATCGCCGTCACCCGCCCGCCCCGCCGCGCCATCCAGCCCGCGACGTATCCCGTGCCGCACCCCAGCTCCACCGCCGCCATGCCGCCCATGTCCTCCGGCAGCAGCTCCATGCCTGCATCCGGAGTGTTCCACGTCCCCCAGACCGGACGCTCGAGGCTCCACTGGTGCCGCGCGAAGGCCACCCAGTTGGGCGCATCCGCATTCCACACATCCCGGTTGATCGACAGGTAGTCGCGTGTCATCGGCCCGCTCCGCTGGTTTGCCCGCCGAGCCTAGCACGAAACGCGCCTACTCCGCCGCCCGCAGCACCTCCGGCAGCCGCACCGGCCGCCCGCCCGTGCCCATCGCCACCAGCACCACCTGCGCCTCGAAAAGCGCCTCGCCGCCGCGCAGCACGCGCTGCGCCAGCACCATCCGCGCCGCCGTCCGGCCCGCCACCGAGGTCTGCACCTCCAGCACGTCGCCCAGCCGCGCGGGCGCCAGGAAATCGGCCTCGATCCGCCGCACGGCAAAGACCAGCCCCGCCTCGCGCATCGCGCTCTGATCCACCCCCAGCCCCGCCACCCAGGCCGAGCGGGCGCGTTCGATGAACTTCAGGTAGTTGGCATGGTAGACGAAGCCCGACAGGTCGGTGTCCTCGTAGAACACCTGCGTCTCGAACACATGGCTCATCGCCCCACCCTCGCCGCCAGCCGCAAGGCGTGGCTCGGGTCGCTCGCTGCAACCGGCATCACCGGGTCATAGGCCGCCACGATCACCTCCGCGATCTCCGGCCGCAGCACCGCGCGCCCGTCCACCAGCCCCAGCGGCGAGGCCCCGGCAAAGGCGCCCTCGCCCCAGTCGAGCATCACCTGCACCACCTGGCTGAGCGCCAGCGCCTCGGCCGACATCGCCGCATTGCCCGCATCCATCCGCACGAAGACGAAGGCCGCCCGGATCGCTCCGCCCTGTTCGAAGCGGAAGGCCCGGTAGCTCGAGGCCCCGGCCTTCTCCAGCCGCCCCACAAGGTCTTCGAGCCCCGGGATCATGCCGCCGAGGTCCGGCACCGAAAGCAGCTCCTCCCAGTCGCGGAAGAAGAAGAAGAACAGGTTCGCCCCCTGGTCATGGTCCATCTCGGCCATCTTGTGGCCCGCCATCGCCACCACCGCCTCGCAGGCCCCCTTCACCACCCCCAGCGTCTCGTCCTCGACCCCGAAGACGATGGGCACGATGGGCCGCTGCCAGCGGGCGAAGTGATAGGTGCCGTCGGCGCGGGTGAAGAGGCGGGCGATGTCTTCAGGGCTCATGGCCCGCTTGTGCCAAAGCCCGCGCCCCGCGGCAAGCGGCACGCCCCTGCTCTCATTGCTCTCCAAATATCCCCGCCGGAGGCACTTCTCTCTTCCGGCGCCCGGTCCGCCTCAGCCGCAGCGGGTGTATTGCAGCGGCCCCGGCGTGTCGGTGTTGCCATAGGTCCGGCGGATCAGCGTCTCGCCATTGTCCTGCCCGTCGAGGATCATGTCGGAGGTCCAGGTCTGGCCTTCGCCGGTAAAGCTGAACGTCGCGCGGATGCGGGAGGCGTCGCGCTCCTTCACCTCGCCCAGCGTGGCGCGGCTCTCGTAGAACGCGATCGTGGTATCGCCCACCACCATCAACCCCTTCGCCGCGGCGCCGCCCTGGCAGTCGAGCGCGGTGAGGCCCCAGTTGCCCTGGAGCTGTGTCGGGATGCCCGAAGGCGTCTCCCCGGTGACCGGCACACAGGCGGCGAGCGCCAGCAGTCCGGCGGTGGCAAGGATGGTGTCGCGCATGAAGATCTCCCTCTGTCGCCGGTCAACGCCCGGTCGCAGGGGAGGTTCCTCACTCGAAGAGGTCGCCCGGCCCGTTCGGCGCCGGCAGGCCGAGATGCGCCCAGGCGCGGGGCGCCAGCGCCCGCCCGCGCGGGGTGCGCTGGATCAGCCCCTGTTGCAGCAGGTAGGGTTCGATCACCTCCTCGATCGCGTCCCGGCTCTCCGAAAGCGCCGCCGAGAGCGTCTC
>CAYVQK010000225.1:0-5686 GCA_964454145.1 uncultured Oceanicola sp.
TGGTCCCGCCAAGCTCCCGCGCCCAGTAGACGATGTCCTCGATGCCGAGCAAAAACAGCAGCGGCGTGGCCTTGATCAGCACCATCCAGGTGTTCGAGAGGCCGGGCAGGGCATAGACCCACATCTGCGGCACCATCACCCGCCAGAAGGCCTGGCGGCGTGTCATGCCGTAGGCCTCCGCCGTCTCCATCTGCGCCCTTGGCACCGCCTTCATTGCGCCGAACAGCACGTTGCCCGCGAAGGCGCCGAAGACGATGGCGAAGGTGAGCACCGCGAGGATGAACCCGTAGGTCTCGTGCTGCCACTCCGGCGCGGTGCCGAGCGGCAGCTTCGCGGCCGGGCAGACCAGAAAGTCGCTGCCCTGTCGCACCGGATCGGTCCACTCGGGGCAGAGCACGCGGTGGCGCAGGTATTCGAAGCCCTGGTCTAGCGCGATGACGAAGAACATGAAGAAGGCGATGTCGGGCACGCCGCGCACCACCGCGATGTAGCCCTTGCCGAACCACCGCAGCGGCGGGATCACCGAGCGCGCGGCCATGGCACCCAGAAAGCCGAAGAGCAGGGCCGAGGGCGCGGCGATGGCCAGCAGCAGCAGCACCTTGCCGAAAGCCCAATAGAGCGAGAAATGCACCCCCGTCGTGAGGTAGCAGGAGAGCCAGGTAAGGCCGCTCAGCGTATCGGGTTCAGCGCAGAATTCGAACATCAGGGGGCTTTGTCAGGCGGGCCGGCCCCGGGCGGAGCCGACCCTGTTTTCATCAGATCACTCGTAGACCTGCGCGTCGTCGCCGAACCACTTCACGATCATCTCGTTCAGCGAGCCGTCTTCCTTCATCGAGCCGATCGCCGCGTCGAGCTTTTCCTTCAGCTCGGTGTCGCTCTCGCGCAGGCCGATGCCGACGCCGCCGCCAAGCGGCACGTCGTCGCCCACGAACATCAGCTCACCGGCCGATTCCTCGACCAGCGGCACGAGGTAGTCCTTGTCGGCAAACACCGCGTCGGCCTCGCCGTTGCGCACCGCGGCCACGGTCTCTTCCGGCGTGGCGAACTCGAGCAGCGTCGCGCCGCCCTCGGCCACATGGGCGGCCTGGATGGTGGCGGTCTGCGCGGCGATCACGCCGCCCTCGATGTCTGCATCCTCGGCGGTGGCCACGTAGGAGGAGGCGCTGGGCGGGGTGTAGTTCTGGGTGAAGTCGATCACCTCGTCCCGCTCCGGCGTGATGCTCATGCCGGCCATGATGATGTCGTAGTTGCCGCTGACGAGGTTGGGGATGATCGAATCCCAGTCGTTCTTCACCCACTCGCAGGTCAGCTCGGCGCGCACGCAGAGCTCGTCGCCCAGCTCCTTCTCGAAGCCGTCGATCTCGCCGGCGTCGTTGATGAAGTTGAACGGCGCATAGGCGCCCTCGGTGCCGATCCGCACGGTCATCGCGTGGCTCTCGGCAAAGGCGGCCCCGGCGGTCAGCGCAAGCGCCGTGCCGAGGGTGAGGATGGATTTCATCATTGGATTTCTCCCGTTGGTCCTTGTTTTGCTTTCTTGTTCATTCCGTGCCGTCCCCGGCCTGGAACCACTTGTCGGCCATTGCCGAGATGCTGCCGTCGGCGAGCATTCCGGCAATGGCGGAATCGAATGTCTCGCGCAGCGCCACGTCCTCCTTGCGGAAGGCGGCGGCGGTGTCGCCCGAGGGGATGCCGAAGACATCGGCGATCTCCACCTTGCCCCCCGCGTTGCGCGCCACCCCCTCGAGAAAGGCCTGCGGCCCCAGCACCTCGTCGACCCGCCGGTCGAAGAGCGCCTCCACCGCGGCCACCAGCGAGGGGTAGGTGCTCACCTGCATCCCCATGTCGCGGCCCCAGTCCTCGTGGATGGTCGCACCCTGCACGCCAACCCGCGCCATGTTGGTGGCGGGCTCTCCCGCGCGCACCAGCACCGCCGAGGCCGCGCTGCCGCCGGGCTCGTAGCCCAGCGAGAAGGCCACCATGCGGGCCCGCGCCGGGGTGGCGGCCATCCCGGCCATCACCACGTCGTAATGCCCCGCCAGCAGGTTCGGCAGGATGCTCTCCCACTCGTTCACCACCCAGGTGCAGCTCAACCCGGCCCGGCGGCAGATCTCGTTGCCGAGTTCGACGTCGAAGCCTCTGAGCTCGCCCGCCCGGTCGCGGAAGGTGTAGGGCGGAAAGGCCCCCTCTGTGCCGATGCGCACGTCCTGCGCCGCCGCGCTCGCATAGCCGCCCAGCCCGAGAACCGCCGCAACGGCCAGTGCCAGCCGCAGCGCCATCAGGCCATCTCGCCACTGTGCGACAGGAACTGCCTCAGCCGCTCCGACTTCGGCGCACCGAACATCTCCGATGGCGCGCCTTCTTCCTCCACCAGCCCCTGGTGCAGGAAGAGGATATGGTCGCTCACATCGCGCGCCATCCGCATGTCATGGGTCACCAGCAGCATGGTGCGGCCTTCCTCGGCCAGCGCCTTGATGACCTTCACCACCTCCTGCTCCAGCTCCGGGTCGAGCGCGGAGGTCGGCTCGTCGAACAACAGCGCCTCGGGCTCCATCGCCAGCGCCCGGGCGATCGCCGCCCGCTGCTGCTGCCCGCCCGAGAGCTGCGCCGGGTAGACATCGGCCTTGTCGCCGATCCCGACCTTGTCGAGGTAGCCCCGCGCCGCCGCCTCCACCTCGGCGCGCTCGCGCTTCAGCACCGTCACCGGCGCCTCCATCACGTTCTGCAGAATGGTCATGTGGGCCCAGAGGTTGAACTGCTGGAACACCATCGAAAGGTTCGTGCGGATCCGCAGCACCTGCTTGCCGTCCGCCGGCCGCCGATGCGCGCCCTCGCCCTTCCAGCGCACCGGCTCGCCGCTGAACAGGATCTCGCCCTGCTGGCTGTCTTCCAGCAGGTTCGCGCAGCGCAGCAGGGTGGATTTGCCGGAGCCGGAGGAACCGATGAGCGAAACCACCTCCCCCTTCCGGGCGCGCATGTCGACGCCCTTGAGCACTTCAAGGCTTCCGTAGGCCTTGTGCAGGCCTCTGATCTCGATCACGGGTTGTGCTGACACAGCGCCTCTTCAGCTCGGTTGCAAGCCCGGAGTAGGGCGCAGAAATTCTGCGATTGCAAGGTTGAAGGGCCCGGCTTTCCGTGACGTTCGCCCGCTCAGGCGG
Organism: uncultured Oceanicola sp.; assembly: GCA_964454145.1. Lineage (GTDB taxonomy): Bacteria > Pseudomonadota > Alphaproteobacteria > Rhodobacterales > Rhodobacteraceae > Vannielia. Next base: position 3,156 of record CAYVQK010000225.1, read on the forward strand.
CAGGTGCCTCAGGAATAGGCATCTGCAGATAAACCTCCGCGTCCAGCCGCACCGCGCCTTGCAACCCTAGGGTTTCGCGGGTGTCCTCATCGAGCAGCTGCACCGCCTCCTCGACCGCAGCGGCGATTTCCGAGGCGTTCTGCCCGGGCGCGCAGATCAGCGGCAGCCCCGGCGTGGGCTCGGTCCGGACGTGCTCTTCCAACTCCGCCGCGACCGGCTCCCAGCGCTGCATCATCGCCCAGGTCTGCGCGTCGATGCAGGCCCAGTCGGCCCGCCCTTCCGACACGGCCCGCGCCGAGGCGACATGCGCGCCGGTGGACAGCACCCTGTCCGCCCGCCCATGCCCCGCCCCGATCACCTCCCGCGCCGCCGCCCAGCCCGATTGCGAGTTGCGCGAGTTGTAGGCCAGCACGCCCTCCGGCACACCAGCTGGCCGGGTGACGACGACGGAGTTGTAGTAGCCCGCCGGGCAGCCGGGCAATCCGTGGTCCAGCGTGGTGACATAGGCCACCTTGCCCCGCAGCCGCCCCCGCCAGGGCAGCGAGCAGCACTGCGCGAGGATCAGCTCGGGCGATTCCCACAGCCCCCAGAGGCTCTCGGGCGCCTCCAGCGCCTCCGGCAGATCCTCGGCCAGCGCCGCGCCCCGCGCCACCAGCCCGTCGCGGATGATCCCCCAGAACAGGTCCAGCGCCGGCTCCGTCTCGGGCCGCAGGTACATCGGCAATCCGGCCCGCAGCATCCTAGCGCCCGGCCTCCACGTTCTGCCGGGCGAAGTTGCTGTCGCGATCGTTCACGCCGAGCAGGTTGGCGATCAGCCGCATCAGCGCATCCTCCTCCTCGTCCCGCCGCCCGTCGGCCAGAACCACGCGCCAGATGTCCTCGACCACCTCGCGCCGGCCCTCGTATTCCACCGAGTCCTTGATCGCCCGGGTAAAGCGCACCGTGTCGGAGGCGCCTGCCTCCAGCTCTTCGGCCCGCTGCACGATCTGCGCCGCCTCGAAGGGCGACACCCCGGCATGGCGCTGGGTGAGCCCCCGGATCATGTCCTTCTCGGCCTCGGCATAATCGCCGTCGGCGCGGGCCACGCGCACCAGAAGGGCAGGAAAGGCCAGCTGCGGATCAACGTCGCTGGGGGCGGTGTCGGCCTCTCCGGTGAGGCGCCTGATGAGATCTCCGAACATGGATGCAGATATAGCCGCCCCTCGCGCACCCGCAAGCGACCTGCGGGAACCGGCGGATAACAGTTGCGCGCGCGGGGCCTAGTGCTCGTTGCGCCGGGCCACCTCGGCGGCATCCTCCTCGGCGATCCCCAGCGCGCCCGTCGCCAGCTCCAGCACCTCGACCTCCTCGGGCTTCTCAAGCCCGTCGGCCATCACCACCTGCCAGAGCCCGTCCAGCACATCGAGCCGCTCGTAGTAGCTCACCGCATCCCGGATCAGCCGGGTGAAGTCCTGGGTCGGCGGCGCCTGGTGCTCCAGCTTCTCCGCCGTCGCCCGCAGCTTCGCCGCCTCCACCGGGTTCAGCCCGAACCGATGCGCCAGCAGCTTGTCGATCAGGCTGATCTCGGAGGCGAGATAGGTGTGGTCGCTCTTGGCCACCCGCACCAGCAGCGCCGCCAGCGCCAGCCGCGCATCGAGCGGCGGCAGCACCTCGCCCCGGGCCTTCGCCGTGCCCGTCAGCCTGTGCAGGAACTCGGTGATCATGCCTGCCCCATCTCCGTCCTAGAGTGCCCCGAACCGCTCTGTCAGCGCCGCTGCCGTCTCCTCCAGCCCCCAGGGCGGGTTGAGGATAGCCATGCCCGAGCCGATCATCCGGTGGCCCTCGCGGGCGGGCGGAAAGGCGACTTCGTGGATCATGGCCTCCGGCGCTGCGTCCGTTATTCGCGCGATCATGTCTCCATGCTGTGGGTCGGTCAAGATCGGATACCAGATCATGATGACGCCCACGTTCCACTTGCGCAGCAGACCCGCCACCACCTTCGGTACCCGGGCGTAATCCTCCTTGAGCTCCCAGCTCGGGTCGATCAGCATCAGCCCTCGCCGCGGCTCCGGCGGGCAGAGGCTCGCCGCCAGCTCGAATCCGTCCTGCTGATAGACCTTCGTGTTGCGCGCCCGTCCCGCCGCCAAACGCAGCGCCGCATGCTCCTGCGGATGCAACTCCGCCAGGTGCAGCCGGTCGCTCTCCCGCAACAGCGCCTGCGCGATCAGCGGCGAACCCGGATAGGCCCCGGGCCCATGCGCCCCCCGCACCGCCGCCAGCGCCCGCGCATAGGGATGCGCCGCGCCGAACCAGCCCTCCGCCAGCGCAATCCCCCGCGCCGCCTCGCCGGTCTTCCGCGCCTCCGCGGAGCCAAGGTCATAGAGCCCCCGCCCGGCGTGGGTCTCTATGTAGCTCAGCGGCTTGTCCTTGCGCGTCAGGTAGTCGAGCGCCGCGGCCAGCAGCGCGTGCTTGTGGACGTCCGCGAGGTTCCCGGCGTGATAGGCGTGCTGGTAGGAAAGCACCTCACACCAGCCGCGAGTTCTCCACCGCCG
>CAYVQK010000226.1:0-5625 GCA_964454145.1 uncultured Oceanicola sp.
ACGCCCTGATCCTTCAAGGCCTGGACCACCATTTTCGCTCCGGTCATCTGACGTGCCATTTTTTCGATCCTCTCAACTGGCGTCTGTCGTCTTCACGATTCGCATAAAAAAACCCCCGATCCGGGTCGGGGGCGCATGGGGAAGTCATTGAGCTTTCCGGTGGTTACCGGCCCATGCGCCTTTCTCCTACGATGACAAGAAGGGTATCCATCCTGCCGGGTCTCCTGCGATTTCGTGTGGGTTGAATACGGCGCGGGGGCAGGGGCGTCAACCTGCTTCTGGAGAAAATTTCGTGAGGGGTGGCAAATGGGTAATTTTGTTTCTGCCGTTGTCGGGTGCCCGGTCCCCTGGCGCACCGATCTGCCCGTCAGCTTCCGGCGGGGGCGACGGGCGGGCGCACCTGCGGGGCGGGGGGCGGGCTGTTGCGGGTCACGCCCCAGACCGGCTCCTCCAGCGGCAGCACCCAGGCATCCGAGCGGGCATAGGCCAGGGGCACGGCGGTGAGATCGACCCCGGGATCGACGAAGGCCTGCGGCGGCCTGCCGTTCAGCGACTTGAAGATCTCGGCCCGTACCACCACGTCGCCATGGCCGGCCTCCGCCCAGATCCGCTCGAGCGCCCGGGCGAACTGGTGGATCATGTCACTGCGCACCAGCATCTTGCTGGCCTGGCGGCGGGTGAGAAATTCGGTCGGCTCCACCCGCCAGACCCGGTCTCCGGCCTCGACGACGAACACGCCCTCCGCCTGGCGATCATAGAGCCGCATCCGCCAGGAGAAGCGGTGGCCGTCGCCGGTCCAGCGGACCTCGGTGGCGAAGAGGCCGGCGCGCAAGGGCAGGGCGATCTGCACCGCGAGCCAACCGGCCAGCGCCACCAGCGCGATCCGTGGCAGCGGACGGGCAGGGGGACGTGGCTGCGGCAGGGGCGGGGGCAGCGTCTCGAACCGGGCCAGCATCCAGCGCGCCGCCAGCCGGGGCCAGTCGGGCGCGAAGAAGATGGTGGTCGCGGCGATGGTGAGCCAGGGAAAGATGCCGATGTTGAAGAACATCGCGTTGGCGCTGTGGAACAGGCAGTAGACCGCGAAGGTCGCCAGCCGGGTGCGCCGCCACAGCAGCAGCGGCGCCCCCACGAGGTGCAGCGCCACGGCGCCCCAGGTGCCGGCGAGGATCACCCAGTCCTGTTCGAAGAGCGCCCCGAAGAGGTGGGCATCGGACTGCGCCCGCAGCCACAGCCCCAAGGGCTCGCCTGCGAGCCAGTCGGGCGTGAGCTTCACCAGCCCGGCGAAGATCAGCATGATCTCCATCTGCGCCCGCAGCACGAAGACGGCGGCATAGGGCACATGGCTGGCGCGCACGCCGCGCCGCCAGCGCGCGTCGAGCGAGAGCTGGCGGTGCGCCGGCAGCACGCACATCAGCCCGAGGAACAGCAGCACGAGGTAGAAGTGGTTGAGGTACTCCGCCTTGTCGAGGAGGAAGAAGTAGCCGAAGAGCGCGGTCAGCGTCACCACGGCGGGGCGGTAGAACAGCCCGAGCATCACCAGCAGGGCGCAGAGCCCCATTGCCAGCCAGGCCAGGTAGATCCAGGGCTCGGGCAGCGGCGTGACCCAGCCGAAGCCGGGGTAGGTGAAGTGGATCTCGGGCGCGACCCAGTAGCGGTAGATCCGGTCGTCGCGGATGAACCGCCAGCAGTCGATCACAAGGAGGCCGCCGAGCGCGATGCGGAACACCGCGAGCGACAGGCCGGAGACCGGCCGGGAGAGGGCGGCGGCGAGGCGCCGGGTGAGGGCTGGGGCATCAGGCTTGTCTCGGGTCATGGCGGGCTCCGGAAGCTCGGTTCGGCAAATCGGACGGTCTCGGGGAATTACGGGCGGGCCGGTACGTTATTCCCCTGACAAGATATTTTTTCGGTAGGGTGCGGCCATGGCGGAGACCGGGATCACGATCATCTATGACGGGGATTGCCCGTTCTGCGCCTCCTATGTGCGATTGGTGCGGCTGCGCGAGACGGTGGGGGCCGTGGGGCTGGTCGATGCCCGCTCCGACGCGCCCGAGGCAGTGGCGGCCCGCCAGGGGGGCCAGGATCTCGACAGCGGCATGCTGGTGCTCTGGCAGGGCCGCAGCTTCTACGGGGCAGAGGCCGTGCGCCTCCTGGCGATGCTTTCCGGCCCGGGCGGCGGGCTGAACGCGGTACAGCGAAGGCTCTTCGCCGGGCCGCGCCGGGCCGCGCTGCTCTACCCGGTGCTGGCGGCGGGACGGCGGCTGTTCTTCCGGCTCACCGGGCGACGGCTGATCGGGGCCGGCGAAAAATCCGGCGGCGGCACGGAATAAACCGCGGCCTCTCCCGTAGTCCTTTCCGAACCCCTCGTGAAACCAGGATGGAAAGGAAGAGGAGATGACACCCCCATGCATGATGATGGCCGGCGCCCTCGCCGCGGCCCTTGCGGGAAGCGCGCCCGCCCCTGTGCAGGCGCAGTCGCTCGATACGCTGCTGCGGCTGGTCGAGGAGGTGGCGCGCGGTTACCGGGCTCCGCATCGCGTCTATCGCAACGATGACGATGACGACGGCTGGCGCGGTCGGGACGACGACGATGACGACCGGGGCTACCGCCGGGTCTATCGCAGCGAACCCACCGTGAAGCGCCGCCGGTGGCACGACGATGACGATTGATCGTGCGCGCCGCCACTCGCACCCCCAGGACAACTTCGGAAAGGACAGAAAGATGACGACACAGGCAGGATGGATGCAGGCCGGCGCGATGGCGCTGGTGCTGATGGCGGGCACCGCCTCGGCCCAGGGCGTGCGCTTCTCCGAGATCGACACCGACGGCAATGGAAGCCTCTCCCATGACGAGCTGAGCGCCGTCTTCGGGTCCTCCGGCGCCGACCGGATCTGGAGCCGCGGCCCGGGCCGTGCACTCTCGGCCGATGACATCCGCCGGATCAACGCGGATCGCGACGATGATGACGATGATGACCGCGGCTGGAGAGGCGGGCGCGACGGCGATGACGACGACGGCGGCCGGGACGATGACGACGACGATGGCGGCCGGGACGATGACGACGACGATGGCGGCCGCGACGATGATGACGACGATGGCCGGGACGACGACGACGATGGCGGCCGGGATGATGACGACGATTGAGCCATGAGCCTCGGCTTTCCGGTGCCGGGGCTGGCGCCGGGGCGGACGCGAGGCGATAAGGGGCCGCGCCGGTGCTTGCCGGCGCGGCCCATTCCTTGCAGGATCGTCCGACCGTGACTGACAGTTTCTTTTCCTTCGCGCCCTATCACATCACCCTGGCCTTGCTCGGGATCGTGGTGATCCTGTCGCGCTGGATTCCGCGGCTGTTCTCCAGCCGCGAGCCCGCCGCCGCGCCGGTGATGATCCTCTTCGGGGCCGGGGCCGCGCTGCTCTTGCCCGACATGCAGATGCTGCCCGATCCGCGGGAGGCGCCGAAGGTCTGGGAACTGGTCAGCGAGCTCTGCGTGATCGTGGCGCTCTTCGGCGCGGGGATGCGGATCGACAGCCTCAGGCCCTGGCGGCGTTGGATGCCCACGGTGCGGTTGCTGGCGATCACCATGCCGCTGACGATCCTCGCGGTGGGTCTGCTCGGCGTCTGGATCGGGGGCATGACGCTGGCGGGCGCGATCCTGCTGGGGGCCGTGCTGGCGCCGACAGACCCGGTGCTCGCCGCCGACGTGCAGGTGGGGCCGCCGCAGGAGGGCAAGGAGCACCCGGTGCGCTTTACCCTCACCACCGAGGCCGCGCTGAACGATGGGCTCGCCTTTCCCTTCGTCTACCTCGGCCTGCTGGTCGCGGCGGAAGGCTTCGTGCCCTGGGTCTGGGGCCTCGAGTGGCTCGGCATCGACGTGCTCTACCGGATCGTGGTGGGCACGGCGATGGGCTGGGCCGGCGGGAGGCTTCTGGGGCTGGTGATGTTCAACGTGCCCCGCGGCGCGGTGCTGGCCGAGACCGGCTCGGGCGTGGTGGCGCTGGCGGGCGTGCTGCTGTGCTACGGCTCGACCGAGCTGGTGGAGGGCTATGGCTTCATCGCGGTGGCGGTGCTGGGGCTGACGCTGCGGCGGGTCGAGGAGGATCATCACTTCCATCGCCGCCTGCACGACTTCTCGGAATCGATCGAGCACGCGCTGACGGCGGTGCTGCTGGTGGCGCTGGGGATGGTCATCCCGCTGCTCTTCGCCGCGCTCGACTGGACCCATGTGCTCATCGCATTGGCGCTGATCCTGGTGATCCGCCCTCTGGCCGGGCTGATCGGCTTTATCGGCTCGGATTTCGCCCCAAGGGAGCGCGGGGTGGTGGCGGTCTATGGCGTGCGGGGGATCGGCTCGATCTATTACCTCTGCTACGCCGCAACCCACATCGAGTTCTGGAACGAGGCGGATCTCTGGGCGCTTGTGGCGCTGGCGATCCTGTTGTCGACGCTCCTCCACGGCTTCACCGTGGGACGGGCGATGGACCGGATCACAGCGGACGAGACGACGGGGGACACGGCGACAGAGACCGGGCGGCCCCGCTGAGGAGCCGCCCGGAGATGCCTGGGGCCTACATCCAGTAGAGCGGGGCGCCGTAGTGCTCGTGGGCGCGGCGCTCCCAGTCGCGGTCGGTGCGCCAGTTCTCGGAGCGGTCCGGTGCGCCCTTCACCTGCTCTTCGGTGATGTCGGTCACGAAGCCTTCGAGGTGGGTATCGTAGACCAGCTTGTTCCACGGCACCGGGTAGTGATCCTCTCCGAGGCCGAGGAAGCCGCCGAAGCCCATCACGGCCCAGGCGACCCGGCCGGAGGCCTTGTCGATCATCAGGTGGTCGATGGTGCCGATGTGGGTGCCATCGTGAGTGTAGACGCGGGTGCCGTTCACGTCGGAGGACGAGACGAGCGAGGCGCCGGTTGTTGCGGAGTCTGGGGTGTGCAGGTTCATGGTGTGTTTCTCCTCTCCATGTGGAGGCCAAACGCCCCCGGAGAACCGCCGTTCCGGCCCGCGGCGGTGCGGACGGAAGGTTGCCGATACGGGACGCAGGATGAGCGGAAGGGGGCCGGTCGGCCGGGTGCCGCAGGGACTAACGGAGGAACCATCCGGTGTGCGGGACGTTGATCAACCAACTGTGATCACGGCGTTTTCGGCGCCAGTGACCGCTTGGACCCAGAACGGAGAGCTATCATGAACCGCATCATCTACATCGTCGGCCTTGTCGTCATCGTCATCGCGATCCTGTCGTTCATCGGCCTCGCGTAGGGCCGGAACCGAAGTGGACAGACCGGAAGGGGGCCGTGACGCGGCCCCTTTTTGCTGCGCGGGCGGGGGCTCAGAACGACTTGCCGGTGCCCTGCAGCACGCCATGCTCCATCGCGTAGCGGGTGAGGCCGGCGGTGGAGGTGATGCCGAGCTTGGCGCGGAGGTTCTTGCGGTGGGTCTCGACGGTGCGCACCGAGATATCGAGCGCGAGGGCGACCTCCTTGTTCGACTTGCCCTGGGCCAGTTGCAGCAGGATCGTCTGCTCGCGGTTGGTGAGCTGCTCCACCCCGTCGCGGGTGGCGGGGCGGAGCGAGGCGGTGGCGCCGGTGCAGAGGTAGCGCTCGCCCTGCATCACCGTGTCGATGGCGGTCTTG
>CAYVQK010000227.1:0-5560 GCA_964454145.1 uncultured Oceanicola sp.
CCCTCCCGGATCGTCCAGGCCCGCGCCTCCTTCGGCCCGGCGGTGAAGTAGGTTTGCAGGTGCAGAAGCTCGTAGCCCGCACGGATCATCCGATCGAGGCCCGGCTCCTCAAGGCCCAGTTCTGAAAGGAACATGTCCGCTTCCTCGGGATCGAGCTGGGCGATCTCCTCTTCGATCTTGGCCGAGATCACCACCGACCCCGCGCCCTCGGCCTCGGCCATTTTCGCCACGGCCTCGGAATGGGCGTTGCCCGTCGCCGCCTCGTCCTCGGCCACGTTGCAGACGTAGAGGATCGGCTTGGTGGTGAGCAGCTGAAGCTGCCGCCAGGCGCGCGCATCCTCCTCCGACACCTCGACCACACGGGCGGGCTTGCCGTCTTCCAGCACCTTCTGCGCCTCGGCCAGAAGCCGGTCCTGCTGGGCCGCCTCCTTGTCGTTGCCCTTCAGCTTGCGCACGAGGTTGGCGCGGCGCTTCTCGATGCTCTCTAGATCGGCCAGCATCAGCTCGGTCTCGATGGTCTCGGCATCGGCCACCGGGTCCACCCGGCCCTCCACGTGGGTCACGTCGCCATCCTCGAAGCAGCGCAGCACATGGGCGATGGCGTCGCACTCGCGGATGTTGGCCAGAAACTGGTTGCCCAGCCCCTCGCCCTTGCTCGCGCCCTTCACCAGCCCGGCGATATCCACGAAGGTCATCCGCGTCGGAATGATCTGCTTGCTGCCCGCAATCGCCGCCAGCTTTTCCAGCCGCTCGTCGGGCACCGCAACCTCGCCCACGTTGGGCTCGATGGTGCAGAACGGAAAGTTCGCCGCCTGCGCCGCCGCCGTCCGGGTCAGCGCGTTGAAAAGCGTCGACTTGCCCACGTTGGGCAGCCCCACGATGCCGGTCTTGAAGCCCATTGCCTTGCCTCCATTGGTCCGAGCCGCCTTCTAGGCGGGTCGGCGCGCAAGGGCAATGGCCGCTTGCCGCTTGCACCCGCCGACACGGGCCTTAGAACGGTCTGAACAGTTCCGAAGCGACCGCACGCACCCATGATCCGCCCCCTCTTCGCCCTCGCCCTGCTCGCCGCCTCCCCCGCATCCGCCCAGCAGGCCGAGCCCTTCTTCTTCCTCCTCACCGGCCCCCAGCTCGCCTGCCTGCGCGACAATGCCGCGAGCTACGCGCCGCCCGAGGGCCAGACCGCCTTCGTCACCCTGGCCGACTGCGGCGCCAAACCCGCCGCCGCGCCCGCCGATACCGCCCAGTTCACCACGCCCGACATCACGCTCTTCGACGGTGCGCAGGCCCCCGATGCCGTGGTCGCCCTCTCGGCGCAGGATTTCGCCTGCCTCGCCGGCCTCGAGATCCCCGAGGGCGCCGGCCTCCTGGCCTTCTACCCGGAGCGCTGCAATGTCGAACCCCGCTGACGAGGCCCCCGCGCCCGCCCGGCGCTCCCGCATCAGCCGCATCTTCAAGCCCGAGATGGATATCGACACGCTCGCCCACATCTTCACCCTCGTGGTGGCCGTGGCGGGGATGGCGAAGTTCTTCTACGACCAGGACCAGGCCTGGAAGGCCGAGAACCGCGAACGCGCGATCACCTACATCAACAGCTACACCGAAGAACCCCTGCTCGGCGCACGCCAGACGCTCTACGATTTCTGGGCCAGCCAGCCCGATCTGGTGGCCATGCTGCGCAGCCAGTCCCTGACCCCCCGAAACTACGCCGCCATGCTGGCCGCGTCCGTGTTCCGCACCGGCGCCGACGCGCCCATCCGCGAACCCCTGCTGGTGCTCGACAGCTTCTATTCGCAGGTCAGCTTCTGCGAGAGCGGCGGCCTCTGCGATACCGGCATCATCGACCGCTACTTCTGCGACCACGCCCGCCGTGACGTGCAGGCCTACGCGCCCTTCTTCGAGCACCTGCGCACGCAGTCCGGCGACACCCGCATCGGCCGCGAGCTGGAGAACTTCGCCGCCCGCTGCACCCCGCCCGAAGGCAACCAACCGCCCACCGGCTGATCCGCCGGCCCCGGCCCTTGACCCGCCCGAGCGCACCGATATAGGTTGATATCAACCATCAACAGGAGAGCCCCATGGAAGTCACCCCCTATCTGTTCTTCAAAGGCACCTGCCGCGAGGCCTTCGAGACCTACGCCAGGGTGTTCGGCTCCCCCGCGCCCGAGCTGATGACCTTCGCCAACCTCCCCGAGGCCGACAAGGCCCAGATGCCCGGCGTGCCCGAGGACGCGGTGATGCACGCCGCGCTGAAGATCGGCGACAGCCTCGTCTACGGCTCCGACGACATGATGGGAGAGTTCATCCCCATGGCCGGCTGCTCCATGGCCGCCACCCTCCCCGACGTACCCGCCACCCGCGCCGCCTTCGAGGCGCTCTCCGAGGGCGGCGAGGTGCGCATGCCGCTCATGCCGATGTTCTGGACACCGCTCTTCGGCACCCTGACCGACCGCTTCGGCATCCGCTGGATGGTCATGGCCGAGGGCGCAGAGGGCTGATCCTCCCCCGGGGCGGCCTCGCGCCGCCCCACCCTACGTCTTTCTGCATTGCCCTCCCGACCCTGTGACTGGCATGTTCCCCGACAGGAACATATACAGAACATCATGGTCAAACGCACACTTCAGGACAAGCTGGCGATCCTCGCCGACGCCGCCAAGTACGATGCCTCCTGCGCCTCCTCCGGCGGCGACAGGCGCAACTCCAAGGACGGCAAGGGCCTCGGCTCCTCCGGCGGCGCGGGCATCTGCCATGCCTACGCCCCCGATGGCCGCTGCATCTCGCTCCTGAAGATCCTGATGACCAACTTCTGCATCTACGATTGCGCCTATTGCGTGAACCGCGTTTCGAGCCGCGTCGAACGCGCCCGCTTCTCGGTCGAGGAGGTCGTCTCCCTCACCGTCGAGTTCTACCGCCGCAACTACATCGAGGGCCTCTTCCTCTCCTCCGGCATCATCAAGTCCCCCGACGACACCATGGCCGACATGGTCCGCATCGCCCGCACCCTCCGCCAACAGGAGAACTTCCGCGGCTACATACACCTCAAGACGATCCCCGATGCCTCGCCCGAGCTGCTCGACGAGGCCGGCATCTGGGCCGATCGCCTGTCGATCAACGTCGAGCTGCCCACCGAACACGCCCTCACCTCGCTCGCCCCCGAGAAATCCGCCCGGCAGATCCGCACCGCCATGGCCGGGGTCCGCGCCCGCCGCGAGGCGGCGAAGGAGCCCACCTTCAAGGGCCGCAAGGGCCGCTTCGCCCCCGCGGGCCAGAGCACCCAGATGATCGTCGGCGCCGACGCCGCCAAGGACAGCGAGATCCTCGCCAATTCCTCCACCCTCTACGCCTCCTACAAGCTCTCCCGCGTCTACTACTCCGCCTTCTCCCCCATCCCCGATGCCTCCAAGGCCCTGCCCCTCATCCGCCCGCCCCTGCAACGCGAGCACCGGCTCTACCAGGCCGACTGGCTCATGCGCTTCTACGGCTTCGACGCGGGCGAGATCGCGCCAAAATCGGGGATGCTCGACCTCGAGATCGACCCCAAGCTCGCCTGGGCGCTGCAACACCGCGAGGCCTTCCCGGTGGATATCAACACCGCCCCCCGCGAGGCCCTCCTGCGCACCCCCGGCCTCGGCACCACCTCGGTGAAACGCATCCTCGCCGCCCGCCGCCACCGCACCCTCCGCTATGACGACCTCCTGAAGATCGGCTGCAACCTGAAGAACGCGAAGCCCTTCATCACCTGCCCCGGCTGGTCCCCGCGCGGCCTGACCGATGACGCCAACCTCCGCGCCCGCTTCGCCCCGCCGCCCGAACAGCTCTCGCTCTTCTGATGCTGACCGTGCGCCTCCCCCGCATCGGCGCCGTCGCCGCCTGGCGCACCGAGGCCCGCCGCCTCGCCGCCGAGGGCATCGCCGCCGAGCATGTCCGCTGGACGCAGGAGAACGACGCCGACCTCTTCGCCGGCGACGCGCCCAAAGGCCCGCCCGTCGAGATCCGCCTGACCAGACAGGCCCTCTTCGACATCGAAAGCTCTCTCTACCACCGCGACCCTCAGCGCTTCGCCCGCGCCTATGCCCTCGTCCTCCGCCTCGGCCGCGGCGAGATCCGCTGGGGCGACCGCGCCGACGATGCCCTGCGCAGGCTGCTTCACCAGCGCAAGGAGGTCGGCCGCGACATCCACAAGATGCACGCCTTCGTCCGCTTCAACGAGGTCACCGAGCCGGGCGCCAATCGCCGCGCCTTCGCCGCCTGGTTCGAGCCCGACAACCCCATCACCGAGGCCGCCGCCCCCTTCTTCGCCAAACGCTTCGGCGACATGGACTGGGTCATCGCCACCCCCCATCTCACCGCCCGCTTCATCGCCGGAACCCTCGCTTTCGAGGAAACCACCAACCTCAACCCACCGCCCGAAGACGCCAGCCACGAGCTCTGGCGCACCTACTACGCCAACATCTTCAACCCCGCCCGCCTCATGCCCGAGGCGATGCGCTCCGAGATGCCCAAGAAGTACTGGAAGAACCTCCCCGAGGCCCGCCTCATCCCCGAGCTCATCCGCACCGCCCCCGCCCGCGCCGCCGAGATGCAGGCCAAGATGCCCTCGATCCCGCCCGCCTTCGCCGCCAAGGCCGTCGCCACCCGGGCCCCGATCCCCGAAGGCGTCACGCCCGATACCTTCAAGCAGCACCTCGATGCCTGCACCCGCTGCCCCATCGGCTGCCGCGCCACGCAAGGGGTGCCTGGCGAGGGCCCCCTGACGGCCCCCCTGATGATCGTCGGCGAACAGCCCGGCGACGCCGAAGATCTCTCCGGCCGCCCCTTCACCGGCCCCGCCGGCCAGCTCTTCGACCAATGCGCAGCCCAAGCCGCCCTCCCGCGCGAAAAGACCTACGTCACCAACGCGGTGAAGCATTTCAAATTCACCCCGCGCGGCAAGCGCCGCATCCACCAGCGCCCCGACGCGGGCGAGGTCGAAATCTGCTCATGGTGGCTCGACCTCGAGCGCCAATGGGTCAAACCCAGGCTCATCCTCGCCATGGGCGCCACCGCCGCCCTCTCGCTCACCGGCAGCGCCAGGAACATCACCCGCCGCCAGTCCACTGTGGAGCACAGCCCCGACGGCACCCCCGTCCTCCTCACCACCCACCCCAGCTACCTCCTCCGCCTCCCCGACCCGCGCGCCCGCGAAGAGGCCCAGGCCCGCTTCACCGCCGACCTCGCCCGCGCCGCCAAACTCTGCGCCTGATCCATTTCTTTGCTCGCAAATACTCCTGGGGGCGTGGGGGGCTGGCCCCCCACTTTCACACTCCGCCCTTGCCACCCGCGCGCCGATCCGGCAAATCTCCCCGGACCACCACCGGAGCCACGCCATGACCCGCATCGACGACACCTTCGCCCGCCTGAAGTCCGAGGGCAAAAAGGCCTTCGTCGCCTATGTCATGGCCGGCGACCCCGACTACGACACCTCGCTGGAGATCGTCAAAAGCCTGCCCGAGGCCGGGGTGGATATCATCGAGCTCGGCGCCCCCTTCACCGATCCCATGGCCGACGGCCCCACCATCCAGCT
>CAYVQK010000228.1:0-5473 GCA_964454145.1 uncultured Oceanicola sp.
GCCGCCGTCAGCGCCCTGATCTCCGCCGCCTGCGCCGCCACCGCCTCCTCGAGCCGCACGACCCCCGCATGCACCGGCCCCACCGAGGCCCCCACCGTCTCCAGGTTCTCCCGCAGCACGTAATCGGCCACCAGGAAGGCAATCACCCCGGCGCCCAGCCAGGTGATCGCCAGCCGCACCAGCCAGGCCGTCGCAGTCGTCTTGAACATCTCTCGTCTCCCTCATCCGGGCGACGCGCGCCCTCCGTAGGTCGGGACGTGTCCCGACTCCTCTCGCCTCCCGGTGGCGCCGCAGCGGCACAGGTCGGGCCTCGCCCCCTCACCGCCGCCGCGCAGCCCCCCAGAGGCAGATCAGCTCCATCGCCACATGGGCGCCCGCCACCGCGGTGATGTTCCCATGATCGAACGGCGGGCTCACTTCCACAACATCGCCCCCCACCACGTTCACCCCGGCCATGCCCCGCAGGATCGCAGCCGCCTGCGCAGAGCTCAATCCGCCCCATACCGGCGTGCCCGTGCCCGGCGCGAAGGCCGGGTCCAGACCGTCGATATCAAACGACACGTAGCACGGCGCATCGCCCACCCGCTCGCGGATCATCTCGGCCACCGCCTGCGGTCCCACGTCATGCACCTCCGGCGCATCGATGATGCGGATGCCCATGGTGTCGGGGTTCACCGTCCGGATCCCCACCTGCACCGCCTTTTCCACGTCGATCAGCCCCTCCTTCACCGCCTTGTAGGCAAAGGTGCCATGGTCGATCCGCTCCGGGTCGTCATCCACCCAGGTGTCGGTATGGGCGTCGAACTGCACATAGGCCAGCGGCCCGTGCACCTTGGCGTGCGCCCGCAGGATCGGCAGGGTGATCGAGTGATCGCCCCCCAGCGTGATGCAGCCGCAGCCCGCGCCGAGGATCCCCGCCACATGGGCCTCCAGCGCCTTCGGAAACTCCCAGACCTTCGCATAGTCGAAGGCGATGTCGCCATAATCGGCGATCGCCAGCTCCTCCAGCGGGTCGTAATCCCAGCCATAGGGCGGATCGTAGGTCTGCAACGTGGAGGCCTCGCGGATCGCCCGCGGCCCGAAGCGCGTGCCCGTCCGGTTCGTCACCGACTGGTCGAAGGGCACCCCCGTCACCGCCAGGTCATAACCCGCCAGATCCTTCGTGTACCGCCGCCGCAGAAAGCTCGTGGCCCCCCCGAAGGTGTTCTCGAAGCTCGCGCCTCGCCGGTTCTTCCGGGTGAAGGCCTCGTCGACCTGGGTCTTCGCGTCTTCCAGTCCCATTCAGGCCTCCACCGGCTGCGCCCGCTCCACCAGCCGGGCGAAGAAGCTCGCCCCCACCGGCGCCACCTTGTCGTTGAAGTCATACTTCGGGTGATGGAGCGAAGGCCCGTCCCCCTGACCGAGGAACAGGAAAGCCCCCGGCCGCGCCTGGAGCATGTAGGAAAAGTCCTCCGCCCCCATCTCCGGCGTCCCCTCGCGCTCCACCCGGTCCTTGCCGCTGACCTCCGTGGCCACATCCGCCGCAAAGCCCGCGTTCTCCGGCGTGTTCACCGTCGCCGGGTAACCCTCGTGGTAGACAAGCTCCGCCTCCACCCCGTAGGCCGCCGCCTGCCCGCTCACGATCTCCGCAAGCCTGCGCCGCACCATCGCCCTGACCTCGGGCTGCAGCGTGCGCACCGTCCCGTTGATCCAGGCGCTGTCGGGGATGATGTTGTCGGCGCTGCCCGCATGGATCTGCGTCACGCTGACGACAAGCTCCTCCATCGCGTAGTGGTTGCGGCTGACGATGGTGTTCACCGCGTTGACGATCCCCACCGCCGCCACGATCGGATCCTTCGTCTGGTGGGGCATGGCGCCATGGCCGCCCACGCCCTTCACCGTCACCTCCCAACTGTCCACCGCCGCCAGGATCGGCCCCGGCGTGGTCAGAAACTCGCCCTCGCCCATCCCCGGCGCATTGTGGATGCCATAGACCTCGGTGATCCCGAACCGGTCCATGATGCCTTCCTTCACCATCACCTCGCCGCCCGCGCCGCCTTCCTCCGCGGGCTGGAAGATCAGCGCCACGCTGCCGGCAAAATTCCGCGTCTCGGCGAGGTACTTCGCCGCGCCCAGCAGCATCGTGGTGTGCCCGTCATGCCCGCAGGCATGCATCTTGCCGGGCACCGTGCTGGCATGCTCCGCCCCGGTCGCCTCGACGATCGGCAGCGCGTCCATGTCGGCCCTCAGCCCCACGCGCCGCTTGCTCTTGCCCTTGCCATGGATCAGCGCCACCAGCCCGCTCTCGGCGATGCCCTCGTGCACTTCGTCCACCCCGAACTCGCGCAGCTTTTCAGCCACGAATCCCGCCGTCTCGTGGCAGTCGAAGCCGAGCTCCGGGTGCATGTGCAGATGCCGCCGCCACGCGGTCATTTCCTCGGAATATCCGGCGATCCGGTTGACGATGGGCATGGGCTGGGGTTCCTCTCCACAAGACACCCGCACCAAATCCCATCCGGAGCCCACCTTCAATGGCCGACCCGAAAGACCCGCTGATTTTTGACCAGTCGTCAGACGACGCCCGCCAGATGCAGCGACTTCTCGCCATCATGGCCTGCCTGCGCGACCCGGTGCGCGGCTGCCCCTGGGACATCGAGCAGACCTACGCCACCATCGCCCCCTACACCATCGAGGAGGCCCACGAGGTGGCCGATGCCATCTCCCGCGAGGCCTGGGGCGAGCTCGAGGGCGAGCTGGGCGACCTCCTGCTGCAGGCCGTCTACTTCGCCCAGATGGGCCGCGAAGACGGGCATTTTACCTTCGCCACCATCGCCCGCAACGTCGCCGACAAGATGGTGAGCCGCCACCCCCACATCTTCGGCGACGAGAGCCGCGACAAGTCCGCCGAACAGCAGACCCTCGACTGGGAAAGGCAGAAGGCCGCCGAGCGCGCCGCAAAGGGCGAGGCCCGCACGCTCGACGGCGTCGCCCTCGGCCTGCCCGCCCTCACCCGCGCGCTGAAGCTGCAGAAACGCGCCGCCCGCGTCGGCTTCGACTGGACCGACGTGCGCGACGTGCTCGCCAAGCTCCAGGAAGAGGCCGCCGAACTGGCCGAGGCCGAGGGCGACCCCGACGCGCTCGAGGACGAGATGGGAGACCTGCTCTTCGTCCTCACCAACCTCGCCCGCCACAAGGGCGTCGACCCGGAAGCCGCCCTGCGCCGCACCAACGCCAAGTTCACCCGCCGTTTCAACGCGATAGAAGACGAGCTTGCCACCCAGGGCCGCACGCCCCACGAGGCCACGCTGGAGGAAATGGACGCCCTCTGGACCCGCATCAAACAGGCCGAAAAATCCGCCCCACCCTCAGACTAGCGCCCACCCCAACCCCATTTTCTTGCTGCAAATACTCCCGGGGGTGTGGGGGCTGGCCCCCACTCCTCCCCCTCCCCAAGCCCCCACGCCCGCCCGAGCCCGCGCATGGCGAGGCGGGGTGGGCGGGCGGGAGCCTCGCCATGCGCGGGCCCCCCACGGCGTCACAAAGGCGGAATATCCCCCTCCGCCCGCAGCGCATGAAACGCCGCCTCGAACTCCGCAAACCGCCCCTCGGCGATCGCCGCCCGCATCCCGGCCATCAGCTCCTGGTAATAATGCAGGTTGTGCCAGGTCAGCAGCATCCCCGAGATCATCTCCCCCGCCCGGTAGACATGGTGCAGGTAGGCCCGCGAATAACCCCGGCAGGCCGGGCAGCCACAGTGCTCGTCCAGCGGCCGCGGGTCGTCGGCATGGCGCGCGTTCTTCAGGTTCACCTGCCCCCGCCGGGTCCAGGCCTGCCCCGTCCGCCCGCTCCGCGAGGGCAGCACGCAGTCCATCATGTCCACCCCGCGCTTCACCGCACCCACGATGTCATCCGGCTTGCCGACACCCATGAGATACCGCGGCTTGTCCTCCGGCAGCATCCCCGGCGCATAGTCCAGCACGCCGAACATCGCCTCCTGCCCCTCGCCCACGGCCAGACCGCCAATCGCATAGCCCTCGAAGCCGATCGCCTTCAGCGCCTCCGCGCTCTCGCCGCGCAGCTCTTCCGTCACCCCGCCCTGCTGGATGCCGAAGAGCGCATGTCCCGGCCGGTCCCCGAAGGCCTCGCGCGACCGCGCCGCCCAGCGCATGGAAAGCCGCATGCTCTCCGCCACAGCCTCCTCCGTCGCGGGCAAGGCCGGGCACTCGTCGAAACACATCACGATGTCCGACCCCAGCAGCCGCTGGATCTCCATCGAGGTCTCCGGGCTCAGAACATGCTTCGACCCGTCCACATGGCTGCGAAAGGTCACCCCCGCCTCGGTCAGCTTGCGCAACTCCGCCAGGCTCATCACCTGGAATCCCCCCGAGTCGGTCAGGATCGGCCTCTCCCAGTTCATGAACCGGTGCAGCCCGCCCAGCCGCGCCACCCGCTCCGCGCCCGGCCGCAGCATCAGGTGATAGGTGTTGCCGAGCAGAATGTCGGCCCCCGTCGCCGCCACGCTCTCGGGCAGCATCGCCTTCACCGTGGCCGCCGTGCCCACCGGCATGAAGGCCGGCGTGCGGATATCGCCGCGCGGGGTGGAAATCAGCCCGGTCCGGGCCTTGCCGTCGGTCGCGGCGAGCGAAAAGGAAAAGCGCTGTGTCATGCCCGCTGTTTACTGCACCCGGCGGATTTGCCAAGCCGGCGCCGCTCCGCGCCCCACGGCCCACGGTGGCCCCGGCCCGCCCGATCCGCTACCACGGCCCCGCGCCGCCCGACTCGCTGACCGAAGGATCCCCCATGCCCTCCACCGCCCCCCGCGACACCCTCCAGTTCGGATGGGAAGAATGGGTCACCCTGCCCGGCCTCGGCGTGCCCGCGCTGAAGGCCAAGGTCGATACCGGCGCCCGCACCTCCGCCCTCCACGCCTCCGAGATCGAGGTCTTCGGCCCTGCCGCCAAGCCAAAGGTGCGCTTCACCGTCCACCCGATCCCGGGCCGCGAGGATCTCGGCATCCCCTGCTCCGCCCCCATCTTCGACCGGCGCGACGTCACCTCGTCCAATGGCGAGAAGGAGCTGCGCTACGTCATCGAGACCAAGCTCGAGGTCGCGGGCCAGGCCTGGCCCATCGAGGTGACGCTCACCAACCGCGCCACCATGACCTCCCGGATGCTGCTCGGCCGCCAGGCCCTGCTCGATCACATCCAGATCCAGCCGACAGACCGCTTCTGTCAGGACGAACTCTCCTACGACGTCTACCACTCCGCCCGCGTCCGCCGCGCCCAGCCGCCCCGCGCGCTGCGCATCGCGGTCCTGAGCCGCGAAGACAACTTCTCCACCCGCCGCCTCGTCGAAGAGGGCGAGGCCCGCGGCCACTCCGTCGAGGTCATCGACACCGCCCGCTGCTACATGGCGATCAACACCCTCGCCCCCGAGGTGCATTACGACGGCAAGCGCCTGCCCCGCTACGACGCGGTGATCCCGCGCATCGGCG
>CAYVQK010000229.1:0-5472 GCA_964454145.1 uncultured Oceanicola sp.
CTCGACGTGGCCGAGATGCGCAAGGTCGAAGCTGGGGTTGGTGGGGGCGGTCATCCGGCGCGTCCTCCTCGGGCGTATCAGTCGAACATCGAATTGGGAATGAGCAGCGCGATCTCGGGCACCGCGATGATCATCAGCAGGCAGGCGAGCATCGCGAAGAGAAACGGCGTCACGCCCCGGAATACCGTCGAAAGCGGCACATCCCCCGCCACGTTGCGCACCACAAAGACGTTGAGCCCCACCGGCGGGGTGATCATGCCCATCTCGATGACGATCACCGCGATCACCCCGAACCAGATCGGGTCGAAGCCGAGCGCGGTGATGACCGGAAAGTAGATCGGGATGGTGATGACGAGCATCGCGAGCCCGTCGAGGAACATGCCGAGGACGACATAGCTGAGCAGGATCATCGCCAAGGTTCCGTAGGCGCCGAGCCCCATCGCGTTCAGGGCCGCTTCCAGCCCCGCCGGTACGCCGGTCAGCGCGAGGAAGGGGTTCAGCACGTTCGCGCCGATGACGATCATGTAGAGCATCGAGGAGGTCGACACGGTCGACATCACCGCCGCGCGCAGCCGGGCCAGGCTCAGGCTGCGGGTGCCGAAGGCCAGCAGGATGGTGAGCGCCGCGCCGATGCCCGAGGCTTCCACCGGGGTGAAGGCGCCAAGGTAGATGCCGCCGATCGAGACCAGGATCACCACGATGAGCGGCAGCGCCTTCAGCAGCAGCGAGAACCGCTGCGCCATCGGCACCGCCTCGCCGCGCGGGCCGGCCTTGGGATCGACCAGCGCCACGATCCAGATGGCGAGCATGAAAAGCAGCATCATCAGCAGACCCGGCAGGATGCCCGCCATGAACAGGCGGCCGATGCTCTCCTCGGTCAGGATCGCGTAGATCACGAAGCCGGTGGAGGGCGGAATCAGGAAGCCCAGCGTGCCCCCCGCCGCGATCGAGCCGGTCGAGAGCGCCGGGCCGTAGCCCAGCCGCTTCATCTCGGGCAGCGCGACCTTGCCGATGGTCACCGCCGTCGCCACCGAAGAGCCCGACACCGCCGAGAAGGCGGCGCAGCCGATGACCGAGGCCGAGGCGAGCCCGCCCCGAAACCGCCCGACCCAGGCATGGGCCGCATCGTAGAGCCCGCGGGAGAAGCCGCTCTCGGAGGCGACGTTGCCCAGCAGGATGAACATCGGCACCACGATGAGCGAGTAGTTCGCCACGGCCGAGTAGGTCTCGGTGAGCAGCACCGCCCCGGCGCGGCGCAGCCCGTCGAGGTACCAGGTGCCGAAGAAGCCGGTGAGCAGCATGGCAAAGGCCACCGGTGTGCGCAGCACCATCAGCCCGAAGAGGACGACGAAGCCCAGAATGCCGATCGTAAGGTCAGCCATCCTTGCGATCTCCGATGGCGCGCCGGGTCAGCAGAAGCTCGGCGACCTGCAGCGCAAAGACGAGGATGCACAGCGCCATCCCCAGCACGATGAGCCCGTAGACCGGCCAGATCGGCAGTCCGAGCATGTTGGTGGCGTCGCCATATTCATGCGCATCGAGCGCCTTGTCCCAGGCCCGCTGCACCAGGAAGCCGAGGGCGATGATCGAGATCATCCGGGTGAAGATGTCGGCCAGCCAGCGGCCCCAGCGGCCCAGCATCGGGTCGAAGATGTCGGCCCGCACATGGGCGCCGCTGTGGGTGGCGTGGGGCAGAGCCAGCATCGCCAGCGCCACGGCGTTGAGCTGCACGATCTCGTTCACGCCCAGGATCGGCTGGCCGATGATGTAGCGCATGATGACCGCAACCGAGATGAGCCCGGTCATCAGCAGGAGGAGCACCCCCGCCACCGCTCCCAGGGCGAGGGTGGCCAGGCCGGAGCGCTCCGACCAGGCCGATACGGTGGCAAGGGACATGGCGATCAGTCGGCCTTGAGCGCGTCGATGAAGGCGCGCGCCTCGATTCCCTCGGCCTCGGCGGCCTCGATGATCCCGGCAACGGCCTCGGCCGACTTCTCGTTGAACTTCGCCGCTTCATCGTCGGACAGCGTGATCACCTGCTTGCCCTCGGTGGCCGCAAAGGCCTCCAGCGCCGATGCGGCCACGGCCTGCCAGGCGTCATGCCCGTTGATCGAGGCCTGCTTTCCGGCCTCCACGATCGCCTGCTGCGCGGTCTCGTCGAGCCCGTCGAAGACATCGCGGTTCATGATCAGGAAGAAGTCGGAGATCGTCGTGTCCATGCCCTGGGTCACGTGGTTGGTGACTTCCTCCAGCTTGAAGGCCTTCAGCGTGGTGGCGTCGATCATGGCGCCGTCGATCACGCCAGTCTGCATGGCGTTGTAGATCTCGGGCGCGGGCATCGACACCGGGTTGGCACCCCAGGCCTGCACCACGAGGCCGGCGTTGCGCGAGGGCACGCGGATGTTGAGGCCGGCGAGGTCTTCCAGCGTGTTCACCGGCTTCTCGGCCATGAGCAGCAGGTTGGGCGCGTTGTTCCAGAGGCCCACCAGTTGGACGCGGCGATACTCGTCGGAGAGCATGTCGATGTTGGCGACGATCTTCTCGGTGCCGGTGTCGGCCTCGATCACCCCGGGCAGCTCGGTCAGGAGCGTCTTGGGGAAGTTGGAGGCGGTGTAGCCCGGCAGGCTGAAGGCGATGTCGGCCACGCCATCCACCACGCGGTTGTACTGCTCCGCCGGGCCCGGGCCCAGTTCACCGCCCATGAAGGGCTTCACCGTCACGGCGCCCCCGGTCGCGGCGGCGACGGCTTCTGCGAAGGGCGTGTAGACCTTCTCCACCACGAAGTGGCTCGGCGGCTGGAAGTCGGCCAGCTTCAGCTCCTGCGCGGTGGCCGAGGTTGCGGTAAGGGCGAGCGCGAGTGCGCCCAGTCTGGTCGTGATACCCATGGTGCGTTTCCTCCCTCTGGGGTTCTGCAATCTGAGGACGGGGGTCAGACCCCGTCCATTTCCTTCACCTTCTCGCCGCCCGCGACCGAGTAGGTCATCGGTACCTTGCGGGTTGCGAGAAATTCATCGAGCGTCTCGCCGCGGAAGGCAGCATAGACTTCAGGGTTCGACACGCCAAGAACGGCAGCCAGCTTCTCCAGCATGAAGAAGCTCACGCCACGGCGGATCATCTCGATCCAGCGGCGGTTCTTCACCAGGTCGATCTCCTCGGGCGTCAGCCCGCGCTCGGCGGCCAGCGCATCGAAATCCTCCACGAAGCGGGCACGATGCGCCGGGAGGATCAGGTCGTGCAGGAAGCTGTTCAGGCGGAAGTTCTCCCGGCTGCGGGCATGGGTGAAGGGGTAGGTGCCCTCCAGCGCCTCTGCGCCCGCGAGGTGATAGCCCATGTGGGCACGGTAGGCCTCCAGCTCGGCCGCATCGGGCGTGCCGCCTTGGTCCTCCAGGATCATCGTGGCGATGTTGGTGACCGACGGCGCATAGGTGTGCTTGTGCAGCAACTTCACTTCGTCGGACAGGGCCCCGCGCATGATCAGCCACATGATCACCTCGGCACCTTCCATCCCGCCCTTCACCACGTAATCTGCAAGGCGCATGTTCACGAGCTGCTGCGGATCCTTCTCGATCAGCTCGAGAAATTCGTTGTCCCACGCCTCGTTGATGAAGCCCGCGCGCTCGCCATGCACCTGGTGCGAAAGCCCGCCGGTGGCCATGATCGCCACGTTCAGATCCTCGGGATAGCTCTCGATCGCCTTGCGCAGCGACTTGCCCAGCTTCCACATCCGTTTCGGCGAGGGGATCGGCAGTTGCAGCAAGCCGCAGTGCAGCGGCACCACCTTGCCGGCCCAGGGCCCATTGTGGTCGCCCAGCATGGAAATCGGCGACAGGAAGCCATGATCCACCGGCTTGCCCTGGAAGAAGCTCATGTCGAACTCGTCGGCGGTCAGCGCCATGGCGATGTGCTGGCTGAGGCCGAGATGCCCCATTGCCGGGGCCACATCCCGCGGGCCGCCACCCTCGTCCGCGGGCAAGTAGGTGTCGTCGATCCCCATCGAAAAGAAAGGGTAGTGATCGAAGTAGAACGAGGTCACGTGATCGTTGTAGATCAGGAAGATCACGTCGATCTTCTCCGCCTGCACCCAGTCGCGCACCTTTCCGAAACCCTCGAAGATGGGCGCCCAGGCCGGGTCGTTCTGCTTGCCGGTGTCCTTTGCGAAACCGATGGTCGGTGAATGGGAGGCGCCGATGCCTCCAACGATGCGTGCCATGTGAAATTGTCCTCTCGCACAGCCGCCCCGTCGCGCACGGGCCGGACCCTCTCCCTTTGACAGGCGCTGTTAACGGGTGCGGGCAGACCGAACAATTGCATCGAATTGAAAGCTGTGTTCAGGATGCTGAACAATAAGCGCAACCTGGAGCCCGCGCCGCATGAGCTGGAAGATCGACGACGTTCCGATATTCCTCGCCGTGGTCGACAATGACGGCATATCGGCGGCCGCCGCGCGGCTGGCGATGCCCAAGTCGACCGTGAGCACCGCGATCACCCGGCTGGAGCAGGCGCTCGGCCTGCGCCTGCTCGACCGGAACACCCGAAACCTCCGTGTGACCGCCGAGGGCCAGACCTTCTACGACCAGGCCCAGCTGATCATGGACCAGGTCCGCGAGACCAGCGCCACCATGGCAGGGATGACGGCCGAGCCCAGCGGCCGCGTCACCGTGGCCCTGCCGCCCGCCTTCAGCCAGGAGATCTTCGCGCCGCGCCTCGCCCGGTTCCGGCAGGCCCACCCCAGGCTCGTCGTCGATACCATCGTCACGCCCCAGGCCGTGCCTCTGCTGCGCGATCAGGTCGATCTCGCCGTGGCCGTGGGCCCGCTCGACGACAGCGAACTGATTTCCAGAACTCTGATTTCCGGCCCGATGCTCTGGGTCACCAGCGCCGCCTATTCCGCGGACACCGATCTCGGCTCCGATCTGTCGGACCTCGTGGCCCATGTGCAGATCTGCGAGCACCGCTATGGCTCGGGGCGGATGGCCGTGCGGGTTCACGGCAAGCCCGGCACCATCGACCTCCACCGCAACGTCTCTCACGTGAACAACCCGCTGGTGGTGCGCAGCGCCGTGCTCGGCGGCGCAGGCGTTGCGCCTCTGCCCCGGCACTACTGCCGGGCGCAGCTTGCCAGCGGCGAGCTGGTCGAGGTGTTCCGCCATGTCACCTTCGACACCGAGGCCTCCACGCTCTCCGCGGTCTACCCCAGCCGACGCCTGCTCTCGCCGCGCGTGCGGGCCCTGCTGGATTTTCTGACCGAGATCAGCCGGCCCTATTCGGCCTGACCCGCGTCACCGCGCCACCCCGCGCGGGCCGCTGCCGGCTATCAGCTTGGTGAATTGCGTTTGCCGATAAACGAAAGGCCGGGGCGATTGGCAGCACGGGGCCGAGGATATATCGATCAGGCGGACCACGAGGGAGAGAACCAGATGATCATCGACTGCCACGGCCACTACACGACCGAGCCGAAGCCGTTCATGGAGT
>CAYVQK010000230.1:0-5369 GCA_964454145.1 uncultured Oceanicola sp.
ACAGAAGGCACCCAGCATGAACAGGGCGCCATGGGCGAAGTTCACCACCCCCAGCGTGCCGAAGATCAGGGTCAGCCCGAGGGCGATCAGCGCGTAGGCGCCGCCCTTGTCGAGCCCGTTCAACATCTGAAGAACGAAAGCGTCCATGACGCGGTCCCCCCTCCGGGATTTCGATTTGACTAAAAGTATGCCGCGCGCAGGGCTGTTCGACCATCGGTCGAGAGGGGCCTGAACCGGCAAGTCGGGGGCTCCCGCGTGGGAGCCCCCGTTGTGTCAGCGCATCTCGGTACGGTCTCGACCCAGATGCGAGCCGGATCAGGCGCCGTTGTTGCAGGAGCCGAGGCTGCCGGCGAACTGCGGGATGTTCGGGTCGTAGGTCACCTTCTCCCGCTCGACTTCCTTCACGACTTCCAGAAGGTCGAACTGCGAGGACGGGTTCTCCTTACCCTTCACGACCAGCACCTTCTTGAAGCACTGGTGATCGTCGGCGCGGTACAGGGTCGGACCGTTGCCCATGCCGTCGAAGGTGAAGCCCTCCAGCGCCTCGGCGATGCCGCAGGGGTTGAAGGTGCCCGCGCGGGTCGCCGCGTCGGCATAGAGCAGCGTCTGCACATAGCAGGTGTGCGCGGCCTGGCTCGGCGGGAAGCCGTACTTGGTGCCGAAGCTCTGCACGAAGGCCTTGGTGCCCTCGTCCTGCAGCGACCACTGCCAGTTGCAGGAGCCGAGGATGCCCTTGATGTTCTCGCCGGCGCCCTTGGCCATCAGCTCGGAGTAGAGCGGAACCACGATCTCGAACTGCTTGCCGTTGGCCATCTTGTCACGCAGGCCGAACTGCACGGCGTTGGTGAGCGAGTTCACCATGTTCCCGCCGTAATGGTTGAGCACGAGCACGTCTGCGCCCGAGTTCAGCACCGGGGCGATGTAGGACGAGAAGTCGGTCGCCGCGAGCGGGGTGAGCACGTTCTCGACGGTCTCCCAGCCCAGCGCCTCGGTGGAGGCCTGGATCGACTCCTGCTGGGTCCAGCCCCAGGTGTAGTCGGCGGTCAGGTGGTAGGCGCGGCGCTCGTTGCCGTATTCCTTGGACAGCACCGGAGCCAGGGCGGCGCCCGACATGTAGGCGTCGAAGAAGTGGCGGAAGCCGTTGGCCTTCTTGTCCTTGCCGGTGGTGTCGTTGGAGTGCGTCAGACCGGCCATGAAGATGACGCCGGCTTCCTGGCAGAGGCCCTGGACGGCCACGGCCACGCCCGAGGACGAGCCGCCGGAGATCATGATGGCGCCGTCCTTCTCGATCATCGACTTGGCGGAGGCGCGGGCGGCGTCGGACTTGGTCTGGGTGTCGCCGGTGACGAAGGCCACCTTCTTGCCCAGGATGCCGTTGCCCTTCAGGTTCTTGTTGGAGAATGTGTTGATCATGCCGCCGTCGCCCTCACCGTTCAGGTGCTCGACGGCGAGTTCGAAGGCGCGCAGCTCGTCGGCACCCTCATCGGCGTAGGGGCCGGACTGGGGCACGTTGAAGCCCAGCGTCACGGTATCGCCGGTGGGCTCGTTGACGTAGGCATTGGCCCGGCTGGTGAAGATGGTCGGCAGGGCGAGGCCTGCACCGGCAACGGCGCCGGTTTTCAGCACGCCACGGCGTGTGAACTTGGATGTCGACATGGATGTCCTCCCGTTACGATTGTGCGGCGCCTCGGGGCTCCTCCCCCGTTCTGCGTCGCGGCCCATTCCCGGGCTGCCTCATTATCGCGGGTGCCGCGCAAATCTGGCAACAAGCGCTTTCGTTCAAACGATTTTTCTGTAAATATTTTGTCAGGACGGGTGACAAAGTTGTAAAGTTCTTGTCACGCATCCGCAGAACCGCGTTGAAACTACGGGAGAATTGCCGTGCCGAAGGGGGTGCTCACGGGCTCGAGGATCCGGGCCAGGCGGGCCGACATGGGGCTGAAGCAGAGCGAGTTGGCGGAGCGGGTGGGGATCTCGCCCTCCTACCTCAATCTGATCGAGCACAACCGGCGCAGAATCGGCGGCAAACTGCTTGTGGGCCTGGCCCGCGCGCTCGACACCGAGCCGGTAGCGCTATCGGAAGGCGCGGAGACGGCGCTGGTGGATGCGCTGCGCGAGGCGGCGGTGGAGGCCCCGCGGGACGGGACGGCGATGACCTCCGATGAGCTCGACCGGGTGGAGGAATTCGCCGGCCGCTTCCCGGGCTGGGCGGCGCTCCTGGCGGAGACCCGCGCCCGCGTGCGCGAGGCCGAGCGCAGCGTGGAGGCGCTGTCGGACCGGCTGAGCCATGACCCGCATCTCTCGGCCAGCCTGCACGAAATGCTCTCGTCGGTCACCGCGATCCGCTCCACAGCCGCGATCCTCGCCGACACGCCCGATCTCGACCGCGACTGGCTGAACCGCTTCCATCGCAACATCAACGACGACAGCGCCCGCCTCGCCGAGAGCGCCGAGGGGCTGGTGCGGTATCTCGACGATGGCGGCGGTGCAGACGCCGGGGCCGGCACGCCGCAGGAGGAAGTGGAGGCCTGGCTGGCGGCGCAGGGCTATCACATCGAGGCGCTGGAGGTGGGCGGGGCAGGCGGGCCGGAGCGGATGGTGCAGGCGGCCCGTGCCTCCGGTGCGCTCAGGGGCGATGCCGCGCAGGCGATGGCCACGGCGCAGCTCGAACGCTACCGGGCGGATGCGGAGGCGATGCCGCTGGAGGATTTCGCGGAGGCGGCCCATGGCGCGGGCTACGATCCGGGCCTGCTCGCCGCCCGCTACGGGGTGCCGGTGGAGGCGGTGCTGCGGCGCCTCGCCAGCCTGCCGCGCGACGGTCTGCCGGGCGAGATCGGGCTCGTGAGCAGCGACGGTTCGGGCACGCTCACCTTCCGCAAGCCGGTCTCGGGGTTTCCGATGCCGCGCTTCGGGGCTGCCTGCGCCCTCTGGCCGCTCTACACCGCGCTGACGCGCCCCACGATGCCGGTGCGCGCCGTGGTGGAGATGGCCGGCCGCAGCCCGCGCCGCTTTACCGCCTTCGCGATCTGCCGGCCGGTGGGAGACCTGGGCTTCGGCCGGCCGCAGGTGTTCGAGGCGAACATGCTGCTGCTCGACGAGGGCTTCGGCGGCGCGCGTGAGGCGCGGGAGGTGCTGGAGCTGGGCACGAGCTGCCGGATCTGCCCGCGGGAGGCCTGCCCGGCGCGGCGGGAACCCTCGATCATCGGGCGGAGGGGGTAACAGGAAAGGGCCGCCCGATGAGGGGCGGCCCGATCTCTCGGTGTGATCCGGGTCAGCCGATCAGCGCGCCGTCGTCGCGGGTGACCTGGATGATGGCGGAGCGGGGCAGGCCCTCGCCGGTGGGCCAGGAGCCGCCGGGGTGCTGGATGCCGACGAACATCGTCCGCTTGTCGGCCGACCAGCAGAGGCCGGTCACCTCGGCGCCCTTGGGGGCGGTGAGGAAGCGGGCGATCTCGCCGGTCACCGGGTCGCCCACCAGCATCTGGTTGTTGCCCATCCCGGCGTATTCGCCCTCGTTGCTGTCGTCGCCGTCGGTCTGAATCCAGAGCAGGCCCTTGCTGTCGAAGGCCATGCCGTCGGGCGAGTTGAACATGTTGCCGGACGTCACGTTGTCGGACCCGCCGTAGGCGTTGTCGGGATAGACATCCGGGTTGCCGGCCATGACGAAGAGATCCCAGTCGAAGGTATCGGACGCGTGGTCGTCGTCATGCGGGCGCCAGCGGACGATCTGGCCGTAGTTGTTGCTCTCGCGCGGGTTGGGGCCGTTGACCGGGGCCGCGTCGCCGCCGCGACGGGAGTTGTTGGTCAGGCAGCAGTAGGCCTCGATGGCGTTGGGGTTGGCCGAGATCCACTCGGGCCGGTCCATGGTGGTGCCGCCCACGGCCGTCGCCGCCTGGCGGGAGAAGATGAGCACTTCGGCGAGGCTATCCATGCCGGTCGTCTCCGGCGTCAG
This sequence comes from uncultured Oceanicola sp., assembly GCA_964454145.1. Lineage (GTDB taxonomy): Bacteria > Pseudomonadota > Alphaproteobacteria > Rhodobacterales > Rhodobacteraceae > Vannielia. Next base: position 3,953 of record CAYVQK010000230.1, read on the forward strand.
TGCCAGCCATTCGCCGGTGCCGTCGTCGTTGAATTTGGAGACGTAGAGCGTGCCGTCATCGAGCAGGCCCTCGGTGGACTGGCCGGCGGCGTAGGTGCCGTTCGACACGAAGCGGTAGAGGTACTCGCCGCGCTCGTCGTCGCCGGTGTAGACCACCACGCGGCCATCGGGCGCGAGCACCACCTCGGCGCACTCGTGCTTGATCCGGCCGAGGCCGGTGTGCTTGACGGGCGTGCTCTCGGGGTCGGTCGGGTCGATCTCGACCACCCAGCCGACGCGGTGCGGCTCGTTGGGGTTGACCGAGACGTCGAAGCGCGGGTCGAACTTGTGGTACTCGTAGCCCCAGCCGTCGGCGCCGATGCCGTAGCGCTCGTAGCCCGCCATCACCTTCTCGTCGAAGCCCTCGAAGGCGCCGGTCGCGCCGAAGTAGCCGTTGAAGTTTTCTTCGCAGGTCAGGTAGGTGCCCCAGGGCGTGGTGCCGCCGCCGCAGTTGTTCATGGTGCCGAGCGAGGCGGTGCCGGTGGGGTCGGCCTCTGTCTTCATCAGGTCGTGACCTGCCGCCGGACCGGCAATGGTCATCGGCGTGTTGTGGTGGATGCGGCGGTTGAAGGGGCTGTCCTTCACCACGGTGTAGCCATCCGGGCCGGGCGCCACCTCCATCACCGTCACGCCCTGGAGCTGCTGGAGCTTCAGCACGTCATCGGCATTGGCCGGAACGCCCTCCTGCGCGGCGGGCAGGTTGACGTCGTTGTTGGTGTACTCGGAGTTCACCGCGATGATCTCGTGGCCGTTGAAGGAGAAGAGCTCCATTCCGTCGGTGTTTTCGCCGAAGACCTTGTCGGAGTTCTCGACCGGGCCGCCTTCGGCGACGTCGTAGCCGTCGGCCTCGGAGAACAGCGGGTCGCCCCAGCGGATCAGCACCTTCGAGGTGTAGCCCTCGGGCACGTGGACCTCGAAATCGGTGGCGATGTCGATGGGCGTGAAGGGGAAGCGCGAGGCGGCCATGCCATGGCTCTCGGCCAGCGCGGTGGAGCCTTTCAGCAGGCCGGTGCCCATCACGGCGGCGCCGGAGCCGAAGGCCAGCACGCCCGACATGAAGCCGCGCCGCGACAGGGCGCGTTCGACCACGCGGTCGAAGTCGTTCTCGGCGGGGCGGGGGAAATTGGCCTCGTCCCAGTCGTCAAAGGAGAGGTTGTGTCTGGCGTCGTTCATCGTGGGGCTCCCTGGCTTGTCATGGCTTGGTCGCGCGGCTGGTTCCGCGGTTGTCCGGCCCCTCGGTAGAAGCCGAGGGACTCGGTTTCGTGACAGGAATGTTACGGGCGAATGACAGGGCTGCGTGACGCTAGGTTAAGGCGGCACACGCGATAGGCGAAAAGGCGCTCAGAAGCGCGGGTCAGGCGCCGAAGGTCGCGTCGAA
>CAYVQK010000231.1:0-1592 GCA_964454145.1 uncultured Oceanicola sp.
CGCGCCCCAGAGCACCCTCGTTCACCGTGGCGATCCAGGCGTTGATCCCGGCCGAGTAAGCCTCGAGCGCGGCGCGGGTTTCGGCGTCGAGCGAAGCAACGGAGGCCGAGGCCGCCTCGTATAGCCCAAAGCGGCGCAGCAACTCGTCGGTCTTCGCCGTCCGCACGCCGAAGATTTCCGAAAGCCGCCCCTGCGCCGCCCGCCGGGCCATGGTGATCTGCCAGAGCCGGTCCTGTGCATGGGCGAATCCGAGCCCGAAGTACACGTCCTCGTCGGTCGAGCCGAAAATGTGGGGCACGTTGGCGTTGTCGCGCACGATCTCCACCGGCCCCGAGAGCCCGGCCACCCGCAGCCGCGCGTTGTAGTCGGGCAGCGAGCGCGAGGCGAGATAGTAGGTGATGCAGCCAAAGAGAAACGCCAGCAGCAGACCGGCGGTGACAATCCGCAAGAGCCAGCGAAAGATGCGCGCCATGGATGTCCCTCGGTTGACCTTCTGACCCTGCGGAGTAATCAGGTGACCAAGGTAATGGAACCCCGCGGGAGGATAAAGACATGGCGAAGGTGGCATTTCTCGGACTTGGCGTCATGGGATACCCGATGGCCGGGCACCTGGCGAAGGCCGGGCACGAGGTGACGGTCTACAACCGGACCTACGCGAAGGCCGAGAAGTGGGTGGCCGAACATGGTGGGAAAGCCGCGAAAACCCCCGCCGAAGCCGCGAAGGGGCAGGATTTCGTCATGGCTTGCGTCGGCAACGATGATGACCTGCGCTCGGTCTGCACGGGCGAGGCGGGCGCGCTCGGCGCGATGTCGCCGGGCACCGTCTTCGTCGATCACACCACCGTCAGCGCCGCCGTCACCCGCGAGATGTATGCCAAGGCCGACAAGGGCCAGGTGAGCTTCGTCGATGCGCCGGTGTCGGGCGGGCAGGCGGGGGCCGAGAACGGCGCGCTCGCGGTCATGTGCGGCGGCGACGAGGGCGCCTATGCCCGCGCCGAGAAGATCATCGACGCCTATGCCAAGAACTGCCAGCGCATGGGCGCGAGCGGCGCGGGCCAGCTTACGAAATGCGTGAACCAGATCTGCATCGCGGGTCTGGTGCAGGGCCTCTCGGAGGGGCTGAACTTCGCCCAGAAGGCCGGGCTCGACGCCAAGGCGGTTGTTAAGGTCATCAAGGACGGCGCCGCGGGCAGCTGGCAGATGGCCAACCGCTACGAGACCATGGTGGACGATCACTTCACCCACGGATTCGCCGTCGACTGGATGCGCAAGGATCTCGACATCTGCCTGTCGACCGGCAACGAGATCGGTGCGGGCCTGCCCGTCACCGCGCTCGTCGACCAGTTCTACAAGGACGTGCAGTCGATGGGTGGCGGCCGGTGGGACACCTCCTCGCTGATCAAGCGCCTGAAGGCCTTCGACTAGGGCTTCCCGCGCTTCGGACCGGAGAACTTGCCGCCGGGCTTCCCGCCCGGCTTACCTCCGAACTTGCCCGCAGGTTTGCCGCCCGGCTTGCCCCCGAACTTGCCGGCGGGCTTTCCGCCGGGCTTTCCGCCGAATTTGCCCTCCGGTTTGCCTCCAGGCTTCCCGCC
>CAYVQK010000231.1:1692-5277 GCA_964454145.1 uncultured Oceanicola sp.
GGCTTCCCGCCGAACTTCCCAGCCGGCTTGCCCTCGCCGCGTCGAGGTGGACGCGAGCCGACGTCGCTTTCGACATCCCGGGCGCGGTTCTTCTTGCTCGAGGGCTTTCCGGCCGGCGGCGGCGGGCCCTTGCGGGGCCTGCCCATCGGCGCACTCGGGTCCGCGGCGCCGGGCCGATAGCCAGAGGCGGCGGAGCCATGGCGCGCTTTGCGCGGTTTCGCCTCCGCGGGGCTCGCTTCCGGCACGGACTCCCGCATCGGTGCAGGCTGAGGCGCCGCTTCGGCGGAGGGTGCTGCCACATGAACCGGGGCAGGGGCCTCCTCCGCCTGTTTCGGCCTGGGCGCCTTCTCCCGCTTCGGCCGCTCCGGCTTGTCGAACTTCGCAGGTTTCCGCGGCCCCCGGTCGAGCCCCTCCGGCGCACCATCGAGCTTTGCCAGCCGGGTGCTGCCCTCCAGGGTCATCTCCGGCCCGATGTGGTCGAGAAACCGCTTAACCGCGCCGTCCCGCACCTGCACGTAGCTCTCGTCCGGCCCGATCCGTATCGCGCCCAGATCGTCGCGGGTGATCCCGCCGCCCTTGCAGAGCATGGGCAGCAGGCGCCGCGGCTCGGCTCCCTGGTTGCGTCCCTGGCTCACCGAGAACCAGGTGCTCGCTCCAAACTCCTCGCGCGGACGCGGCTTCAGGTCGCCGCCCGAAAGCTCTTCGGGCGCCGAATGCTGGGTCGCGTAGTGCCGCAGGAAGGCCGCCGCCAGCTGCTCGGGGCTGAACCGCTCCACCAGCCGGGCGATGCCCTCGGCCTCTTCCTCGCTTGGCGCCTCTTCCCACACCGGGTCTTCGAGCATCCGCTCCGCATCGCGCGCCTGCACCGCCTCCGCCGACGGCGGCTCGGCCCATTTGGCGGTGAGCTGCGCCATGCCCAGCACCCGCAGCGCCTTCTTCTTGCTGCGCGGGGTGACGACGAGCACGCTCACGCCCTTGCGCCCCGCGCGGCCGGTGCGGCCCGAGCGGTGCAGGAGCGTCTCGTGGCTGCCCGGCAGTTCCGCATGCACCACCAGGTCGAGGTTCGGCAGGTCGATCCCCCGCGCGGCCACATCCGTCGCCACGCAGACCCGCGCGCGGCCGTCGCGCATCGCCTGCAGCGCGTTGGTCCGCTCCTGCTGCGAAAGCTCGCCCGAGAGCGCCACCACCTTGAACCCCCGGTTGGCCAGCCGCGTGGTGATCCGGCCCACCGTGGCCCGCGTGTTGGCGAAAACGATCGCGTTCGGCGCCTCGTAGAAGCGCAGCACGTTGATCACGCAGTGCTCAAGGTCCGCCTCGGCCACGGCCATCGCGAGATACTCGATGTCGGCATGCTGCGAGGTCTCGGCCTTGGTTTCGATCCGCACCGCGTCGCGCTGATACCCCTTGGCCAGCTCGGCAATCGCCGGCGGCACCGTGGCCGAGAACATCAGCGTCTGCCGCTCCTCCGGCGCCTCGCCCAGGATGAACTCCAGCTCCTCGCGGAACCCGAGGTCGAGCATCTCGTCGGCCTCGTCGAGCACCACGGCCCGGATACCGCTCATCTCCATCGAGCCGCGCAGGATATGGTCGCGCAGCCGCCCGGGCGTGGCCACCACGATATGCGCGCCCCGCGCCAGCGCCCGCCGTTCGTCGCGCATGTCCATCCCGCCGACGCAGGAGGCCACCACGGCACCCGCCTTGGCGTAGAGCCACGAAAGCTCGCGCTTCACCTGCAAGGCCAGTTCCCGTGTCGGCGCGATCACCAGCGCCAGCGGCGCCTCCGCCTGCTCGAACACCTCCGCCTCGCCCAGCAGCGTGGGCGCGATGGCGATGCCGAAGCCCAGTGTCTTGCCCGAACCGGTCTGTGCCGAAACGAGCAGGTCCGCTCCCGCATGCACCGGATCGCTCACCGCCTCCTGCACGGGGGTAAGGCTGGTGTAGCCGCGTTCGGCAATGGCATCGGCAAGGGCTTGTTTCACGGGGGAAGGTCCGGCGAGAGGAAGGGTCAAGGGGGCGTCTCTACAGCCCGGCGGGCGCGCTGTATAGCACCAATCTGCCGCACGTCCCGGCGTGGGCCGCCGGGCAGCGGCAGGAGACAGAAAAAAGGCACCCCGAAGGGTGCCTTTCAGTTCGATCGTCTGGCCATCCGTTCAGGGGATGATCCGATTGTATTTCGTGCCCTCGAGCGTCGCGCCGAGGATCAGGCCCGCCTGGCCGAAGACCACGGCGATCACCGGCGCGAGCGCGGTGAGGGTCTCGGCGCTCAGGTTGCCGGCGTTGTCGTTCAGCGCATATTCCGCATCCGCGCCCACCGACCAGCCGGTGGAGGTGCGGAACTCGCGGAGCGCGGCCGGCGTCATGAAAAACAGCGCATGGGCGTATTGCTGCGCGCCGATCTGAAGCCCGAAGTTGGCCTGCAGCGCGGCGTAATAATCCACCGTTGCATTGTTGATCCGCAGCGCCCCGCGCCCGTAGCTGCCGCCAACGCCAAAACCGGCCTTGGTGACCAGCGGCATGTAGAGCACGCCAGCGGCCTTGGCCTCAAGGTCGGCGGTGCCGGGATAGCGCGAGAACAGGTAGTTGCGGGTGCTGTCCACCCGCGCGTCGATCTTCGCGCCGTTGTTGGAGCCCACGCCGTTGCCGCAGGCCGAAAGCGCGGCAGTCGCGCCGAGCCCGGCGAGGAATACACGTCGATTGGGGAGGTTGCTCATCATGTCCGCCTGTCCTTATGCCTCGATCCGGCTGTTTTGCGCCGGTTTGGCCTATCTATAGGGGGTGAGATCCCTCTTGTCACCACAAGTTGAGGTGATATGGGCGGAAAATGGCCCGGTTTTCTGGAGAGACCGCGATAACCGACGATGAGTTCATCAAGGCGGTGCGCGCCCATGTGCTGGACGCCGCCGTGCGTGACGTGCTGGGTGGGCTCGAACGGCCACCCGGCCGCTGCCCCGCCGCGGAGGCGCTCGCCCGGCGCGACTGGTACGCCGGGCTTGACGACGAAGCCCGCGCCAACATCGCCTTCGTTGCCCGCGATGCCGCCCACGCAACCCTCTTCGGCCTCCTCGCCGCGCTGGACGGCGCACGGTTGATCCACGACGATCTCCGAGACGGTCGCCTCCGGCTTGTCTACGACGAGGGCGGAGAGGAAACGGTGCTCTCCGACAACAAGGCCGGATCCGACCTGCACGACCTTCTGAACGCCAGAGACCTCTAGCCCGCCTTCAGCCGCCGCGCCATGCGGGGGGCGAAATAGGTCAGCACCCCCATGCAGCCCGCGCGCTTGAAGGCCATCAGGCTCTCCACCATCACCTTCTCGCCGTCGATCCAGCCGTTCTGGGCGGCGGCCTCGATCATCGCGTATTCACCGCTCACCTGGTAGGCGAAGGTGGGCGCGCCGAAGGTGTCGCGGACCCGGCGGATGATGTCGAGATAGGGCAGGCCGGGCTTGACCATCACCATGTCGGCGCCCTCGGCCAGGTCGCGTGCGACCGTCCGCAGCGCCTCGTCGGAGTTGGCCGGATCCATCTGGTAGGTGTTCTTGTCGCCGGTCAGCGCGGCGGAGGCCCCCACCGCATCTCGGAACGG
>CAYVQK010000232.1:0-5251 GCA_964454145.1 uncultured Oceanicola sp.
CGGTGGTGGTGGTCTTGCCGCCGCCCTGCAGGCCGACCATCAGGATCGGCGCGGGGGCGTTGTCGACCTTCAACTCGCCCGGTTCGCCCTCGCCCGAGAGAACATCCACCAGCGCATCGTGGACGATCTTCACCACCTGCTGGCCCGGGGTCACGGAGCGGGTCACCGCCTGGCCGGTGGCCTTGTCCTGCACGGCCTTCACGAAGTCGCGGGCGACGGGAAGCGAGACGTCGGCCTCGAGCAGGGCCACGCGGACCTCGCGCAGCGCCGTCTTCACGTCATCCTCGGAGAGCGCGCCCTGCTTGGTCAGCCGATCGAAGACGCCGGAGAGACGTTCGGACAGATTTTCAAACATTCTCTGGCTCCTTCAAGGCGGGCCTCCTCAGGCCACTTGTTGACATGCCCTCCCCAGATGGGTCGGACGGCTCGAAACGCAACCTTCAATGCACAGATGCCCCCGTGGGCGAACCTCGCTGACGGGGGGCGATCCTGATGGCCGCAGGACCGGAAGCGACAGGACTTCCGGAGATTTGGGGGGCGTTTACGCGCGCAGGCTGTCTGAGTCAAGCACGGGGGGCTCGGCGGTGGCCTCGCCCAGGAGCCAGTGCAGCACCGCGCGGGCCGGCGCGGTGGCGGTGGCCTGGTTGGTGTAGGTGGTGAAGAGCGGCACCGGCGCGGCCGCGGTGAGCAGGAGCGGGCGGTAGCAGATGTCGGTGACCGGCTTGTGTTTGCCCGAGGCGTCCTTCTGGCGGAACTGCCGCTCGTGTCGCTCGACGGCGACTCCGGTGACCTCGGACAGCGCCATGCGCGCGTGGCGGGCGCGCAGGACGGCGCGGTGACGGAAGGCGATGCTGTCGGCGCGGCGGTCGAAGGTGATCTCGGTGGTGTGGGTGGCCAGGGCGAGGATGTAGCCCCAGGCGAGGGCGAAGAGCGCCATCAGCGCGCCGCCGACAGAGAGGACGATGGGCATGCCGCTGGTGGGGGAGAGGCCGATGAGGAGGAAACCCGCGAGGAAGACGCCGAGGACGATGAGGAAGATGACGAGCGGTGCGGGGCCCGCGCCTTGACGGAGGACGAGGCGGTCGGGGGTGTCGGTGATGACCTTCACGGGGCCGTCCCGAGCCAGCCGTTCACCACCCCGGCGAGCCGCTCGGCCCTGCGGCGGCCCCCCGCGCCGGTGAGCGTCACCGGCGCGCCCTCGCTCAAGAGCCGCACTCGCCATGTCTTGCCGCCCTGGCCTGAGCGGCGGGCCACGGCTTCGGCCGATGCCCTTTGCAGGCCTGGCACCGCATGAGTCTTCAGCACCCGCTCCCAGCGGCCCCGGCGGATGTGGAGCAGCGTGCCGTCGGCGCGGTTCAGCACGTACTCGACCGGGCTCATCAGCAGCGCCACGCCGAGCGGGGCGAGCAGGAGGCCCGCGGGCAGGGCGAACCAGCCGCCGTTCTCGCCGCGCTCACCCGTGATGTCGGCGAGGGCGAAGGCGAGGCAGAGCAGGCCGAGGCCGGTGACGAGGAGCCCGGCCCAGAGCCCGCTGGCGCGGAGCACAAGCCTGTCGGCCGTCTGCTCGATCACCCTCAATGGACGGTTTCGGGCGCGGGGGCCTCCGCCAGCCAGCGCTCGATGGTGGCTTTCAGATCCCGCGCCGGTCCGGGGGCGCCGAAGCCGCGCACGGCCACGGGCTCGCCGCCGGTGAGCAGCAGGGTGCGGTAGATGGTGAGCTTGGCGCCGCCCGGCGTGGGGGCGGGCAGGGTGATGTGATCGCAGGCCACGCCCTCGATCCCGTCGAACTGCCGGCGGCTGAGGACGCGGCCGAGGGCGCTGCGGGTGAGGATCTGCCCGGCGGCCCGGTCGATCACCGTGACGGGTCCGGGGCGGGTGGCCCAGAGCATGGGCAGCACGGCGATGACCCCGGCGATGCCGAGCGGCGGAGAGAGCGCATCGTGCCGCAGCAGCAGGCTGGCGACGATCAGCCCGGTGCCCGCGACGGCGAGGCCGATGGCCCAGCCCTGCGGCGCCGGGTGGCTGCGCAGGGTGAGGCGGGCGGTCTGCGCGGTGCGGGTGCTCATGTGGCGGGGTCCTCTCCCATGGCGGGTATTGAGGCCCGTGGCGGGCGGCGCGTCAAGGGTGCGCGGCTCGGGCCTCCTGCGCGGCCAGGTCCACGGCCGCCCCCTGCGCCCGTGCCTCGGCCCGCGCCCGGGCGGCCTCGACCAGCGCGGTGAAGAGCGCGCGCTGGCGGCGGGCGTAGAAGAGGTGTTCGGGGTGCCATTGCACGCCCAGCATGAAGGGGTCGCGGAGGCGCTCCACTGCCTGCACCATGCCGCCCTCGTCGCGGGCGGCCACGCGCAGGCCCTCGCCCAGCCGGTCCACCGCCTGGCTGTGAAGGGCGTTCACTTTCATCTCCTCCGGCCCCGCGAGGGCCTCGAGCCGGGTGCCGGGCTCCACCTGCACGCGCTTGCGCGGCAGGACGGTGGTGTACTTGCGCGAGCCCCAGCGGGTGTAGGCGTCCTGTTCCAGTGTGCCGCCAAGGGCCACGTTGATCATCTGGCTGCCCCGGCAGATGCCGAGGACGGGCAGGTTCTCGTGAAGGGCAGCGCGCACCAGCCGCCGCTCCAGCGCGTCGCGGGCCGGGTCGAGCCGGGCGCGGCCGACCAGCTCGCCGCCGTAGAGGTCGGGCGAGATGTCATCGCCGCCGCCGATGAGGAGGCCGTCGATGGCGGAGAGGTCGGTCTGCGCGTCGCGGGTCCATTTCACTGCGCGGCCGCCGGCCAGCCGGATGCCGAGCCACATGAGCGGAAAGATCCGCCAGGCCGAGCGGGCGGAGAGGGTGACGGCGATGGTGGGCCTCATGCGGCGCTTTCGCGTCCCGCCGAGGGGAAGATGCCGGCCTCCGCCACCATGGCGCCCGACCGTTCGGCCCAGTCGCTGCGGCGGGAGAGGAGCCCGTCGCGGTGGGCGGCCCATTCGGCGGCGAGGCTGTCGAGCAAGGCGCTTTCGCAGGCGACCTCCTCGATCAGCACCCAGCGGTTCCACTCGTAGGCGAGGCTCCATTGCGGCTCGTCCACGCGGCAGTCGGGCAGCCGATAATGCCATGTCGGGCGGGCGGAAACACCGCCCAGGCCATGCTCGCGCCTCTCCACCTTCTCGGCGTCGATCTCCATGAAGAGCGGCAGCGCATCAAGGTCGTAATTCCGCGAGGGGGCGTGGTCGAGGTAGCAGTCGATCAGGGCTTCGGTATCTGCGAAGTCGCCCGCGGCCAGCGCGTCGACCAGCTTCCTGGGCCAGCGGTCGATGAAGGGCTGGGCGCGGCGGGAGGGGTCGATCGGGTCCATCTCGCGGAGCATGTCTTCCAGCAGGGCGAAGGCGCGGAGGGTGGGGAGGATGTCGGCCAGGTCGGTGGAGACGACCTGCGGATTGAAGTGGACGCCGAAGCCCAGCAGCAGCCCGTCGCGGCTGCCCTTGGCGCCGGCGTCGCGCAGGGCGGCGCAGAGGTGGTCGAGGGTGGCGATGTCGTCGGAGGAGACGGGCGCGGTGACAATCTCGACCGGCAGCACGTTGCGGGCCATCTCGATGGCGGTTTCCACCAGCGTGCCGCCGTCCTTGCGGAAGGAGGTGTCGAGGTAAACCTCCACGTCGCCCAGCGGCCCGCCCTCGACCAGCCGGTCGAACTCGGCCGTTTGGCGCGGGGTGCCGCCGCAGGCCTCGGCGACGATCTCGGCGACGCGATCTTCGGTGAGGCCGCCGAGCTCGATTTCAACGCCGATGCGGCGGGGCTCGCCCGCGGCGGTGCGGGGGCGGGGCAGGGGGAGCGGGTGATCGACGGGGATCATCTGGGCCAGGGTCTGCATGCAGGGGCAACGCGCGCGCGGCCATCGGGTTTCGTGCGGGATTTCGCCGGTGGGGTGAAAATCCTGCTTGGGCAGCGAATGATCTTGCCCGGTCGCGCGTATCACCTCACGACGCTTCACGTTCTGGCGCTTTGGCAGGAAGTGGCTTGAGCGGAGAAGATTTCCGCGGAGGCTTCTTGCGGAGGCTGCAGAAGGTGATAAACTATACTGAACGGTTCAGAATAGTAACGATACTTGCAAACGCGCACAGAACACAGGAAGGTCGAAGTTCATGTTGGATGGTGAACAGATTAAAGTCGGAGGGCGGCGGATGAACAGCCTCGATGCCTGGGACGAGGTGCGCACGGCCTACCATGTGGCGCGGGTGGGCACGGTTTCGGGCGCTGCCGATGCGCTGGGCGTGCACCATGCCACGGTGATCCGGCACATCGACGCGCTGGAGACCCGGCTGGGGACCAAGCTGTTCCAGCGCCACGCGCGAGGCTACACCGCTACCGAGGCCGGGCTCGACCTGTTGCAGGTGGCCAAGGCCACAGACGACCAGTTCTCGCAGCTCGCGGGACGGATCAAGGGCCGCGGCGAAGAGGTGACGGGGGAGCTCATCGTCACCTCGATCCCGTCGCTCTCGCCCTCGCTTTCGGCAACGCTGGCGCGCTACTCCCGCGCCAACCCGCAGGTGGTGCTGCGGTTCATGACCGACGAGCGGCTGTTCCGGCTGGAATACGGCGAGGCCCATGTGGCGATCCGCGCCGGCAAGCGGCCGGACCAGCCCGACAACGTGGTGCAGAAGTTCTTCGAACTGAGCCATGCGCTCTATGCGACGCAGGATTATTTCGACGAGATGGGCACGCTGGAGGAGGCCAACATGGCGCGCCACCGCTTCGTCAGCGAGGACGACCGGGAGAGCCGCGCGCCCTTCTATCGCTGGCTGCACGAGATGGTGCCCGACCGCTGCATCAGCTACCGCGCCTCGGCGCAGCGCTCGGTGGTGGATGCGATCCGCGCGGGCGCCGGCATCGGGTTTCTGCCCGTGGCTGTGGGTGAACGCTCGCCCGACCTGGTGCAGATGATGCCTGCGAAGGAAGAGTGGACGGCGACGGTGTGGCTGGTGACCCATGTCGACCTGCACCGCACGGCCAAGGTCCAGTCGATCCTGACGCATCTGAAGGAAGACTTTGATCCGGGGAGCTTCTGAGGCCCGCCTCAGACGCCCTGGATCAGCATGTCGGTGGCACGGGTGATCGGGTCGGCCGCGTCCGACAGGGAGGTCACGCGCTCAGCGAGCAGTCGTTCCGGCACCGCGGACAGAAGCTGGGTTGCCATCACGTAGGGCGCGCCGCCGATCCTTCACGCGCAAGCTGGACTGCCCGGGCAACGCCCGAGATTGGTGGCTTTTCTGGCGGCGG
>CAYVQK010000233.1:0-5196 GCA_964454145.1 uncultured Oceanicola sp.
CCGCCTACTCCCTTAGCAGGGGAGCGCCTTCGACCACTCGGCCACGTCTCCGCCGGCGGGTTTATCGGCCAAGGCAGCGAGGGGCAAGCGCGAAATCGGCTCGCGCGGCAGAAGCCTCAGTAAGGCAAACCCACGAACTGCTGGGCGAGGTTGGCCAGCGCGGTCTCCGACCGGCCCAGGTGGTCGTAGTCGTTCTCGCGGATGCGGCGGTCGAAGGCGGTGTCGTCGGGAAAGACATGGGTCAGCCCGGTCAGCCACCAGGAGAGCCGCACTGCCCCCCAGACCCGGCGCAGGGCGGTGTCGGAATAGCCCTCGAGCAGCATGTCGCCCTCGCCGGCATAATGCGCCCGCAGCGCGGTCGACAGGTAGTGCACATCGGAGAACGCGAGGTTCAGCCCTTTCGCCCCGGTTGGCGGCACGATGTGGCCCGCGTCCCCGGCAAGAAACAGCCTCCCGTGCTGCAACGGCTCGCAGACGAAGCTCCTCAGCGGCGCGATGCTCTTCTCGATCGAGGGGCCCGTCACAACCTTCTCCGCCCAATGCGCCGGCAGGCGGGCGCGGAGTTCGTCCCAGAAGCGGTCGTCCGGCCAGTCCTCCACCCGGTCCTCCAGCGGCACCTGGATGTAATAGCGGCTGAGCTGGGGCCCCCGCTGCGACGCAAGGGCAAAGCCCCGCGGGCTCCGGGCGTAGATCACCTCCTCGAGCGGCGGCACCTCGGCCATGACGCCGAGCCAGCCGAAGGGATAAACGCGCTCCATCTCCTGCCGCAACTCCGCCGGGATCGACGGGCGGGAGACGCCATGAAACCCGTCGCATCCGGCGATGAAATCGCAGTCGAGCCGACGCAACTCCCCGCCCGCGCGATACTCCACCCAAGGCGCATCGCCCGTGAGCCCATTCAGCCCCACCTCCTCGACCTCGAAGACCATCTCCTGCCCGGCGGCGTCACGGGCGGCATAGAGATCCTCGGTGATCTTGGTCTGGCCATAGGTCATCATCCCCGCCCCCGCATAGCGCGGCCCGTCGATGAGAACGGCCGGGCGGCCCGGCCATTCCATCAGAACCCCGGCGTGGGGCGTGCCCTCCCGGTCCATCCGCGCGCCCAGGCCGTATCGGCGCAGCATCTCCACCGTGCCCTGTTCCAGAACCCCCGCGCGGATGCGCGCCAGAACGTGCGCCCGAGTCTGCCGCTCGAGGATGACCGAGGATATCCCGTGATGATCGAGCACATGGGCCAGCATCAGCCCGGCCGGCCCGCCGCCGATGATGGCGACCTGCGTCCGCGTCATCCGGCGTCAACCCTCGCCCGCGAGGCTCTCGGCCATCACGCAGAGCAACTCGAACATCACCGACATGCCGAGATAGGCCGTCGCCCCGCCCAGATCGAAGGGCGGCGAGACCTCCACCATGTCGGCGCCCACGATGTTCAGCCCGCGCAGCGCCCGCACCACCTGCAACGCCTGGTAGCTGTTCGGCCCGCCCACCTCGGGCGTGCCGGTGCCCGGCGCGAAGGCGGGGTCGACGAAGTCGATGTCGTAGCTCACGTAGCACGGCCCCTCGCCCGCGATCTCGCGCGCCTCGGCCATCACGTCCTCCACCCCGCGGGCATGGAACTCCTCGATCGGGATCAGCCGGATGCCGACACTCCGCGCAAAATCCTTGTCCTCGCTGTCATAGGCCGTGCCCCGGATGCCGATCTGCACCACCCGCTCGGGCTCCAGCAGCCCCTCCTCCACCGCTCGCCGGAAGGGCGTGCCATGGGTGTACATCGTCCCGCCGAAATAGGAGTGGTAAAGGTCGGTGTGGCTGTCGAAATGGATCATCCCCACCGGCCCGTCGGCGGCCACGGCGCGGAGCACCGGCAGGGAGGTCAGGTGGTCGCCCCCCGCCGTCAGCGGCATGATCCCCGCGTCCAGCACCTTGCCGTAGAACGAGGTGACCCGGTCCATCGTATCGGCGATATCGGCAGGGTTCGGGGCCACGTCTCCCAGGTCGGCGCAGTTCACCAGCTCATAGGGCCGCACGCCCGTCGCCCCGTTCTCGGCACGGATCATCGTCGAGGCGTCGCGCAGTGACCTTGGCCCGTGGCGCGGCCCGGGGCGATTGGTTGTGCCGCTGTCCCAGGGCACGCCGATCAGCCCCACGTCCACCTCGGCCAGCCGAATGTCGTCGAGCGGCACATGGGGCAGGCGCATGAAGGTGGGGATGCCCGCGAAGCGCGGCAACTCGAAGCCCGAGACAGGCTGGAAGAACGGGTCAGGCATCGCGGGCTCCTTCGGTTGGCTCACGGGCCAGAGTGCCGCCCGCGTCCCCGGAAGGAAAGCCCCCTCAGGCCAGCGACAGGGCCTCGCGGAAATGGCCGATGGTGTCGCCCAGGCCCTCGGCCAGCGGCACCTCGGGCGCCCAGCCCAGCAGACGGCCCGCGCGCGAGATGTCGGGGCGGCGCTGCCGCGGGTCGTCCACCGCGGCAGGCCGCAGCTCGATCCGCAGCGGTTGCCCGAGGGCCGCGGCGACCATCTCGGCCAGCCTCCGCACGGTGATCTCCACCGGGTTGCCCAGGTTCACGATCTCGCCCGCCAGCCCGTCCTGCGTGCCCAGCGCCAGCAGCCCCCGCACCATGTCGCGCACGTGGCAGAAGCTCCTGGTCTGCGCCCCGTCGCCGTAGAAGGTCATAGCCTCGCCCCTGAGCGCCTGGGTGATGAAGTTCGACACCACGCGCCCGTCCTCCGGGTCCATCCCGGGGCCATAGGTGTTGAAGATCCGCGCCACCCGCGTGTCGAGCCCGTGCAGCCTGTGGTAATCGGCGATCAGCGCCTCGGCGGCGCGCTTGCCCTCGTCGTAGCAGGCCCGCGGCCCGGTGGGGTTCACCCGTCCGTGGTAGTCCTCACGCTGCGGGCTCACGTCGGGGTCGCCATAGACCTCGGAGGTCGAGGCCTGCACCAGCCGCGCCCCGCTCTCCCGCGCCAGTTCCAGCATCGCCTCCGTCCCGATCACCGAGGCCCGCCATGTGCCGATCGGGTCGGCCTGGTAGCGTGGCGGCGAGGCCGGGCAGGCCAGGTTGTAGATCACCTCGGGCCGGGGCAGCGCGGGCGGCCGGGTGACGCAGCCCTCCAGCACGGTGAGCATCGGGTGATCCGCCAGCACCTTGCGGCGGCCGGTGCTGAAGTTGTCCAGCACGGTCACGCGGGCACCACGCTCCAGCAGCGCGGCCACGAGGTGCTGCCCGATGAAGCCGGCTCCCCCGGTCACGACGACGTCGGTCATGTCTGCCTCCATGTCTCTTCGATGATCCGTCCGGCCCGGGCGCACTCGCTCTCCCAGGTCAGGCTGCGGGCCAGCGCCTGCCCCTCGGCGGCAATCTCACGGGCCTCCGCATCATGGCTCTGCGCCCAGTCGAGCTGCGCCTCCAGGTCCGACAGGTCGGCCTTCACCGGCAGATAGTGCCTGCCCGCTTCCAGGCTGTCGTAAAACCACTGCCGAAATCCGAACGGGCTCTCGACCTTCAGCACACAACAGCCGAGCAGAAGCCGGTGAAACAGGTTGTCCCAGGCATTGCTGAAGCCGTCGATGTCGATGGCGTACTTGCGGCCGCCCCAGCTCAGGTTCGGCACCACATCGCCCAGGATGCCCGCCGCACCGAAGAGCGCCGCCTGGTCCGGGCTGGCGGCGGCGACGAACTTCGCGTCGATCGGCCCGCCCCGGCAAAGCATCGCCAGCGCCACGCGCTGTTGAAGGCGGGGATGACGGGCCATGGCGGCATCCGTCGAGATCATTCCGATCCCGTTCGGCCCTCCGCGCCAGACAAGCGCATCGTCCCGGGCCTCCCAGGGCTGCGCCGCCTCCTGCGCGCGGGCCCGAAACTCGGCATGGCCCCTGTCACGGAAGAAGTAGTAATCCGGCAGAGGCACCTGCGCCCCGTAGCTCGAAAAGCAGTAGCGCGCGAGCGACGGGCGGTCGCCGTCCGAGGTGTTGCCGCTGATCTCCTCCACCTCCGGACCTGCCTGCATCAGCCACCACAGGAAGGCCGGCCAGCGGCGGCGGATGGAGCCGCGGGCATTGGCGTCAGAGCGGTAGGGCGGCAGCAGCAGTCGAAAGCCCGGCCCCTCCCGGCGGATGCGGATGTCGTAGGCGCCGCAGGGCGCGTCGTCGAGCCCGGCGGTGAGCGGCGGCACCGGGCCCAGCGGCGCGATCTGCGCGCGGCCCTGCGCCAAGGCCTGCGACAGCCTCCGCCGCCGCTTGAGCCCACCCCAAACGCCGGTTTCACTGCCTCTCTGCGGTCTACGGAACATCCGCCCCTGCCGTGTATGGCGATCCCTCGAACCCAGACAGCACGTCCCGCGCCCGGGGTAAAGCCACCGATGGCGTCATGCGGCGTCGGTCATGAGGCACTTGTAGCGGCGTTCGCTCTCTTCGACGGTCTTTTCCGCCACCGCGTTGATCCGCGAAGAAATCTGGCTGCTGCTCGCCGTGCCGTTCACGATGTGATCGGCGGCCCAGTCGGCCACGGCGGAGAGCTGCGCATCGGTGTACCGGTGCGCCTGCGTGGCACGCGCCTTCGCGTCCGCACCCGGCGCGCAAAGGTAGGTCACCACCTCGCCGTCGGAATCCCGAAAGCTGAATCGCTCCCTGTCCGGAAACGCCGTCTGGACCACCGCCTCGGAGGTGCATCCCGCCAGCAGGACGGCCATCAGGCCGGTGGAGACAATTCGTTTCATAGCATGTCCTTTCCGTGTCAGCGTGCCGGGCCAAGGCGCGCCGGGGTGCGGGCATGCCGCCCTCCCCGGGGTCAGCCCGAGTGCAGGAAATGCAGCACGTCGCCGTCCTGCACGATGTAGCCCTTGCCCTCGGCGCGCATCTTGCCAGCCTCCTTCGCGCCCTGCTCGCCATTGCCCTTGATGTAGTCATCATAGGCGATGGTCTCGGCGCGGATGAACCCCTTCTCGAAGTCACCGTGGATCACGCCTGCGGCACGCGGGGCCGAGGTGCCCTGCGCTATGGTCCAGGCCCGCGCCTCCTTGGGGCCGACGGTGAAGTAGGTCTGCAGGTGCAGCAGCTCGTAGCCGGCCTTGATGAGCCGCGAGAGCCCCGCCTCCTTCAGCCCCAGCTCCTCGAGGAACATCTCGGCCTCCTCGGCGTCGAGCTGGCTGTTCTCCGCTTCGACCCTGGCCGAGATCACCACGCTCGCCGCGCCCTGCT
>CAYVQK010000234.1:0-5153 GCA_964454145.1 uncultured Oceanicola sp.
GCACATTGGTCTTGCCCGCCCCGTTCGGCCCCCAGAGGGCCACGGGCCGGCCATCCAGAGCCAGCTCCGCCCGGCGATGCGAGCGGAAGTGCGAGAGGGTGAGAGAGGTGAGCGCGAGGCGGGGCATGGCGATCACGCGGGCCGAAACCCGCGCCCCATCAAACCCGCATCGGCATCACGACATAGAGCGCCGAGGTGTCGGAGCCTTCGCGCATCAGCGTCGGGTCGCCGGCGGAGTTGAACAGGAACACCGCATTCTCCCGGTCCACCTGGCTGGCGATCTCGGTGAGGTACTTCGCGTTGAAGCCGATCTCCAGGTGCTCGTCGCCATAGGCCACCGCCAGCTCGGCCGAGCCCGCGCCGCTGTCGGGCGAGTTCACCGAAAGCACCAGCCGGTCCTCGTCGAGCGAGAGCTTCACCGCGCGGCTCCGCTCCGACGACACCGTCGACACCAGGTCCACCGCCTTGGCGAACTCGGCGGCATCCACCTCGAGCTTCTTGGTGTTCCCGGTCGGGATGACGCGGGTGTAATCGGGGAAGGTGCCGTCGATCACCTTGCTGGTGAGCGTGATCTCCGGCGTGGCGAAGCGCACCTTGGTCTCGCTGACCGAAACGGCGATCTGCGCTTCGTCGTCATCGAGCAGCTTGCGCAGCTCGCCCACCGTCTTGCGGGGCACGATCACGCCGGGCATCGTCTCGGCGCCCTCGGGCAGCGGCGCATCCACCCGCGCCAGCCGGTGGCCGTCGGTCGCCACGCAGCGCAGCGCCTGGCCCTCCTCTCCGGTCGCCACATGCATGTAGACGCCGTTCAGGTAATAGCGCGTCTCCTCGGTCGAGATCGCGAACTTGCTCTTGTCGAAGAGCCGCCGCAGCACGGCGGCGTTGGCACTGAAGTTGGCGGAGTACTCGCTCGACGCCATCACCGGAAAATCTTCCTTCGGCAGCGTGGCGAGCTGGAAGTTCGACCGCCCCGCCTCCACCGTCAGCCGGCCGGCGGCGCTGTCATCCGAAAGCTGCACCTGAGCACCATCGGGAAGCTTGCGGACGATCTCGTGCAGCGTCACCGCGCTCACCGTCGTCGCGCCCGCCTTCTCGACCATGGCCGGCGCCTTGTCGACCACCTCGATGTCGAGGTCGGTCGCGCGAAACTGCACGCCGTCACCCTCGGCCTCGATCAGCACGTTGGCGAGGATCGGAATGGTGTTCCGCCGCTCGACGACCGATTGCGCCTGCGCGATGGCCTTCAGCAGAACGGCCCGCTCGATCGAGAATTTCATTGCTCTGTCCCCCTAGGTGCCGGGACGCGCAGACTATGCGTTTCGCCCCCGCAGGCAAGTTGTTTCTCGCAGTTTCGTGAGTTTTGGAGGAGCGTCAAGAGCACCCCCCGCAACGCGTCGGGTGGGCAATCTGCCCACCGCCCGGATCAGGCCTCGAGCATCCGCTTCAGCATCTCGATGTCGTCGGCGAGGCCGCTGTCGGTCTGCATCATCTCCTCGATCTTGCGGATCGCGTAGAGCACGGTGGTATGGTCGCGATTGCCGAAGCGGCGGCCGATCTCGGGCAGCGAGCGCGAGGTCAGCCCCTTGGCCAGGAACATCGCCACCTGGCGCGGCCGCGCGATGGTGCGGTGCCGCTTGGGGCCGGTCATGTCGGAGATGCGCACGTTGTAGTGCTCGCACACCCGCCGCTGGATTTCCTCGATTGTCAGCTTGCGCTCCGAGGCGCGCAGCAGGTCGGCGAGGCACTCCTGCACCATCTCCAGCGTCACCTCGCGGCCCACGAGGTTGCCGAAGGCGAAGATCCGGGTCAGCGCGCCTTCAAGCGTGCGGACGTTGCCGGTGATGCGGTGGGCCAGGAACTCCAGCACATGCGGCGCAATCTCGAGGTTGCCGTAGTGACCCTTGTAGAACTCCGCCTTCTGCTGAAGGATGCCGAGCCGCAACTCGTAGTCGGTCGGATGCAGGTCCACCACGAGGCCGCTCGCAAGACGGCTCGCGATCCGGTCCTCGATCTTCTTGATGTCATGCGGCGCCCGGTCGGCGCTGATGACGATCTGCTTGCCCTGGTCGGACAGCGCGTTGAACGTGTGGAAGAACTCTTCCTGCGTGCTGTTCTTGCCCGCGAAGAACTGCACGTCATCCACCATCAGCACGTCCACCGAGCGGAACGCCTGCTTGAACTCGTGCATCCCGTCCTCGCGCAGCGCCCGGACGAAGCGATACATGAACTGGTCGGACGAGAGATAGACCACCCGCTTCTCCGGCAGGTTCTCCTTCAACGCCCAGGCGATGGCATGCATCAGGTGCGTCTTGCCGAGGCCGGAGCCGCCATAGAGGAACAGCGGGTTGAAGGTCAGCGGCCCGCCCTCCGAAACGCGGCGCGCGGCGGTATAGGCCAGCTGGTTCGGCTTGCCCACGACGAAGCTGTCGAAGGTGAACCGCTCGTCCAGCGCCGCGCCCGGCAGGTCGTCATCGCCACCGCCGGCACTCGCGCCGTTCGAGCCGCCGCGCGAGGCGCCGGAGCCGTTCGAGCCGTGGGCCTGCGCCTCCACCGTGGCGGGCGCGCTCGGGGCCGGGCGAACCGTGCTCGGCACCCGGAACTCCAGCCGCCGCACCTCGAGCCCGTCGCGGCTCATCTGCTTCACGATCGTGTCCGAGAAGTTGCGGCTCACCCAGTTGCCGAAGAAGTTGGTCGGCACTTCGAAATGCGCAACACCGTTCTCAAGGCTGTTCAGCTTGAGCGGCTCGATCCAGGTCTTGAAGTTGTTCTGTCCAACCGTCGTCTTGAGCGACTCGCTGACCTGTCCCCATCGCGTTTGCGGCATTCCCACTGTCCCGTCCCATCATTATGTTTGTTTCACGATTTAACAAACCGCCCCTGCCAATAACCGGCGGCCCGCACAGCTGCGGCCCACGTCCATGGGAGGGACTGATGGCAACGCCTTTCATGGGCCTCCTGCGCAGCAACGCCGGGCCAGCTCCTTCGAGCATTCAAAAGGCAGACCGTGCGGGCGCAAGCCTTGCCCGCCGGCCGGTGACATCTCTTCGGACATGTTGCGTCAGCAGCAGCGACCCCGAGCGAACGGTCTCCCGACCGCAGCGCAAAGGCTCGTTTGACAACAACCCGTTTCCTGCCATCAGCTTCGGTGCAGCGCTTCCCCTGAAGCCCGAAACCCGACCGGAAACGACCATGTCCCCCCTAGGCGACGTGAATCGCAGGTCCGGTGATAGCAAGGGCTCGCTTGAGGCGGCAACTGACCTTTTGACTTGACTCATCCTTTATTCGGGGCGAATCCCGGCACCCCTCTGAGCGCCCTAGTTTTTATGGCTATAAGGCCACAGTGCAAAGAAAAGGGGCGCCAACCCGAAGGTGACGCCCCGCCTCATTATGTGATCACGACTCAGGCGGTGATGGCCTTCACGCGGGAGCTCAGGCGCGACATTTTCCGGGCCGCGGTGTTCTTGTGGTAGACGCCCTTGGTGACGCCGCGCATCAGCTCGGGCTGGGCGGCGCGCAGGGCGGCGGTTGCGGCTTCCTTGTCGCCGGAGGCGATGGCTTCCTCGACCTTGCGGAGGAAGGTGCGGATACGCGAACGGCGCGCCTTGTTCACCGCAAAGCGGGCTTCGTTCTGGCGGGCGCGTTTCTTGGACTGGGGCGAGTTGGCCATGGTCGTGTGTCTCTCTCTCGTCGGGCCGCCTCTGCGCGAGAACGGCAATCAAAACTGGTTCGCGCGGGAAGACCCGACCCCGGGTTCGCAACCGGGCGATTCTGGCCAGAGCGGGCCTCACACGCATGTATCGGCGGGCATATACAGCGCCCGCCGCGGTTTGCAAAGGAAAATTGCCTACGCCGGCGGCTCCGGCGGGTAGCGCAGCCGTTGCCGGTCATCCACCACCGTCACCCGCCCCTCCCAGCGCCAGAGCACGAGGTTCACATCGCGTGCGGTGGCGCCCGGGGCGAAACTGCGCACCATCAGCCCGTCATGCGCCCCGGCCAGCCGCTCCGCGATCTCCTGCACGCGCGCCACGCCGCGCGCCTCCGCCTCGCTGGCCCAATCGGGCTGGGCCAGTTCCTCCAGCGTCATACCCTCCGCTGCGAGCGCAGCCGGGTCTGTCGCGTCCAGAACCCGCTCCACCCCGACCGTCAGCGCCACCACGGTCACCGGCATGAAACTGCCCGCCTGCTGCACCTCGCGCAGCGCCGTCTCCACCGAGAGCGAAGTGTAGAGCGCGGGCCGCCCCAGCCGGTTGAACCGCCCGCCAAACTGCGCTGCCCCCTCACCCGAAAGCGGCCGGTAGGCCCAGTAGGGGTTCAGCGCGCGGTAGACCGTGCCCGCAAATCGCATCAGGCGTGAACGCCGGCATCCAGCCTGTCGAGAAAACGATGCACCGCCTCGGCCCGGCCATCCTGCACCAGCCGCATCGCGGTCACGTCGCCGTATCCTCCCAGAGGGGTCGAGCGGTACCAGGCATAGGCCAGAAGGTCCGACCCGAAGCGCGGGCTCACCCGGGTCAGGATCTCAACCATCTCGCGCAGACGTTTCTGGGTCTTGGGCGTGCGGGCACGGGTTGCCCGGGCCACCGCGTCACGGCTCAGCCCGGCCGTCTGCGCCACCTCGTCTACGGTGGTCAGAAGCGTCGCCGCCAGCTTGCCCGGCGCGAACTTCCCGTTCTCTGCAATCTCGGCAAAGACCATCGCAACACTCCGATTGACGTATCTGACGTCAATATAGGTGAGAAACGGTCAAAAATCAACGCAGGTCCGCGGCCCTACTTGTCGCGGAACTGCGGCTCGCGCTTCTCGAGGAAGGCTTTCATGCCCTCCTTCTGGTCCTCGGTGGCGAACAGCCCGTGGAACAGCCGCCGCTCGAACAGCAGCCCCTCGCGGAGCGGCATCTCGTAGGCGCGGTTCACTGCCTCCTTCGCCGCCTTCACCGTCAGCGCCGACTTCTCGGCGATCTTCTGGGCCGCCGCATTGGCCTCTTCCATCAGCTTCTTGGCGGGCACGACCCGGCTCACCAGACCGCTGCGCTCGGCCTCCTCGGCATCCATGAACCGCCCGGTCAGGTGCATGTCCATCGCCTTCGACTTGCCGACGAACTTCGTGAGCCGCTGGGTGCCGCCGATCCCGGCGATGACGCCGAGGTTGATCTC
>CAYVQK010000235.1:0-5111 GCA_964454145.1 uncultured Oceanicola sp.
CCGGCTTCAACTGCACCTTCGACGTCCGCTACATGTGGATGCACCAGAAGCGCCTGCAGGGCTCCCACTTCGCCAACCTCAAGCAGGCCGCCTCCGCCAACCGGCTCATGGTCGACCGGCGGCTCGACCCCTGCATGTCCGAGGTCTTCCCCTGGGAAGAGATCCCGGCCGCCCACGTGAAGATGCTCCGCAACGAGCACAAGCCGGGCAACATGGCGGTGCTCGTGCAGGCGCCCCGCACCGGGTTGCGCACGCTCGAGGATGCGCTGGAAGCCCGCCGCGACGGCCTGTGAGATCCCGCGCTCCGGCGCGGAACCTCCTCGGCCATGGGGCAGGGGTCACGCGTGGGTTGAAAGCGGCGCCCGCCGGCATCGGCCGCGGGCGCCGCGCCATGCCGCGACAGTCATGAACATCGCAACGACTTGTGCAGAAGGCCAAGGCTCTCCCCATTTCGGGGGACGGTTAATCTGCGAATTTCTTGCGATCGGATCACATGCTAGGGTTGAGTTAACGCATCGTTAACCTTTAGCATTGAGGCTGCCAATGAAACACGAGTGGGTACTCGACGTCCTGGCCGATCTGCGCACCTATGCAGGCCGGAATGAGCTTGCGGAGCTGGAGTGCAAGCTGACCGAGGCGCTTGAAACCGCACGACAGGAGATCGGGTGCGGGCCTGCATCGTTCAGGGGAGACGCTTCGGCGGAGGGCGATGGCAGCTGTGCTGGAACAGTTTATCGAGGGCTTGCAGCAGGCGAACACGCTTGACCACGTGCAGGCGAGCGTCCTGGAGTTCCGAGAGCTCTACGAGGTGGAGCACGTGGTCTATCACTCCGTCAACGCCAGCGGCGGCCAATATGCCGCCCTGACCTACTCCGACACCTGGGTCGAGCGCTACGTCTCCGAAGAATACGACAGGATCGACCCGGTGGTGATGGGTTGCTACCAGCGCTTCCACCCGGTCGACTGGCGCCGGCTCGACTGGTCGGGCAAGGTGAGCCGGGATTTCATGGACGAGGCGAAGGATGCGGGCGTCGGCAACCAGGGCTACACCGTGCCCATCCGCGGCCCCTCCGGCCAGTTCGCCCTCTTCACCGTCTCGCACAACGCGACCGACGCCAAGTGGACCCGCTTCACCGAAGCCCATACGCGTGACCTGATCCTCGCCGCACATTACCTCAACCAGAAAGCCCTCGAGATCGAGAGCGGCGGCGCCGAGCGCACCCCCGCCCGCGCCCTCTCGCCCCGCGAGCGCGACGCAGTCACACTCCTCGCGCTTGGCTACAGCCGCGCCCAGGCCGCCGAAAGCCTCGAGATCTCCGAGCACACCCTGCGCGTCTACATCGAGGGCGCGCGCTACAAGCTCGGCGCGATGAACACCACCCACGCCGTGGCCCTCGCCCTCGCACAGGGACGGCTGGTGTTCTGAGCCCACATCAACTTGGTAAATACAATCTTAAGATGTAGTTCAGTCACAAATTACATCCTTAACGATACTCTGCATAGGCTCACCCCCGTTAAAGGCAACGAAAACGGAGGGAGCCCCCATGTTGCGCTATATCTACGGCGAAGCGCTTTCCACATTCCCCAAGCTGCGCGACACCATGTTCCGCGACCGCGCCCGGCAGTTCGCCGACCGGCTCGGCTGGGCGGTCACGGTGAACGCGGCGGGCGAGGAGCGCGACGAGTACGACGCGATGAACCCGCTCTACGTGATCTGGCAGCGCGCCGACGGCAGCCACGGCGGCTCCATGCGCTTTCTGCCCACCACCGCGCCCTGCATGGTGAACGATCACTTCACCCATCTCACCGACGGCGTGACCATCTCCAACCCGCTGATCTGGGAATGCACCCGCTTCTGCCTCGCTCCCGGCTCCGAGGGCCGGGTGGCCGCCGCGCTGATGCTGGGCGCGGCCGAACTGGGGCAGGGCTTCCACCTCACCGACGCCGTGGGCGTCTTCGATGCCCGCATGGTCCGCATCTACGGCCGCCTAGGCTGGGCCCCCACCGTGCTCGGCACCTCCGGTCACGGGCGCGACGCGATCAGCGTGGGCCTCTGGGCCTTTTCCGATGAAACCCGCCTCCGTATGGCCCAGAAGGCCGGACTTGGCGCCGCCCTCTCCCGCCACTGGTTCGATCGCGCCTTCGGCACCCCGGGCAGGGCACCGCTCGCCGTTTCGGCCTAGAAGCCCTGGGGCGGAACGCCTAATGTCCGCCCCATGAACCTCCCCGCGCTGACCTTCTCCGACGACCAGGCCCAGGCCTGGGACACGCTGGCAGAAGTGTTGCGCAGCCACGGCGTCGATCTCGACAACGAAACCCTCACCCCGATGGCCGAAGGCAAGGGCAGCGTCACCGCCGTCATGGGCAAGGCCGGCTCCGGCAAGACGCTCCTCCTTGCCCGCCTGGCCGACGCGCTCTCCGAGGCCGGGGTCGAGGTGATCTCGGGCGACTGGGAGGGCAAGCCGCGCAAGGACAGGCGCACCCTGGCCATCCTCGCGCCCACCAACAAGGCCGCTTCCGTGCTGCGGGGCAGGGGGGTCGCCGCCACCACCATCCACCGCATCCTCTACACGCCGGTGTATGACCCGGAATACGAGAAGATCGCCGAGTGGCTGGCAGGGCAGGGCGACCGGCCCACGCCGCCCGAGGGCATCACCGAGGCCGCGCTCGACCGCGCCCACGCCGTCTACCAGGCCCACAAGTCCGTGCCCGCCGCGCTCGCCTCCGCCGGGCTGCGCGGCTCCGATTTCATCACCGGCTGGAAGCGCCGCGAGGAGCCGCTCGACATCGGCTTCATCGACGAGAGCTCCATGCTCTCCGACGACCAGTTCGAAGACCTGCGCGAGATCTTCCAGGCCCTCGTCCTCTTCGGCGACCCTGCCCAGCTCGCCCCGGTCAAGCAATCGGGCAACATGGTCTTCGACCGTCTGCCGGCGCCCCGCAAGCTCGAGCTGCACCGCATCCACCGCCAGGCCGACGACAACCCGATCCTCGACCTCGCCCACGCTCTGGCCGACCCGGCCCTCGATTTCCAGAGCTTCGAGCGGATGGTCGAGGAGAAGGCCCGCTCCGATGACCGCGTTGTCATCGCCGAACGGGTCGAGGCCGCGCTGATGGCCCGCTCCCCCGTGCTGGTCTGGCGCAACAACACCCGCATCCGGCTGATCCACGCCTTCCGCGCCGCCTACCACGCCCCGCCCGACGCGCTGCTGCCCGGCGAGCCGCTGATCTGCGACGGCATCGAACTGCCGATGAAACACCGCAAGAAGCGGCTCGACCTCGAGGCGCGCGGTCTGATCAAGGGCGCCCAGGTGGTCTACCTCGGCCCCGGCAACAAGCCCGGCTTCTCCAAGCTCCACGTCATCGGCGCCGAGCAGCCGCAGGTCTCCGCCGCCTCGATCGTGAAGATCGAACTGCCCGACGAGGAAGAGCCCTTCATCCCCTACGCCGCGCGCATGGGCGCCACCTTCCTGCACGGCGCGGCGGTGACGATCCACAAGGCACAGGGCAGCCAGTGGCCCACCGTGCAGGTCTTCGCCCCCGATCTCTTCGTCGCCGCCCGCATGGCCCGCACCGAGGCCGGCCAGCCGCTCTGGAAGCGCCTCGCCTATGTCGCCATCACCCGCGCCGAAGAGCGCCTGCTCTGGTGCACCCGCAACCGCCTCGCCCGCCCCACCGAACCGCTGACGACCACCGATCTCCTGGCCCCCGCCGCCCCCCTCTCGCTCGAGGCGGAACAGCCGTAGGTCGGGACTCGTCCCGACTTCGCTTGGGCCTCAATACCCCGCCCCGCGGTCCACCAGCCCGATCAGCTCTTCCCCCGCCTCGGCCCGCCGCACATTCTCCGCCACCGCCTGACTCGCACTCCACGGCCGCGTTTCCGCCGCCGTATGCGCCGTCACCGTCACCTTGGGATGCGCCCAGAACGGATGCCCCTCCGGCAGCGGCTCCTGCCGGAACACGTCCAGCGTCGCATGGGCGATCTGCCCGCTCTCCAGCGCCGCCAGCAACGCGTCGTCGTCGATCAGCGGCCCGCGCCCCGGGTTGATGACAAAGCCCCCCTCCGCCATCGCGGCAAAGGCCCGCGCGTCCATCACCTTCTCCGTCGCCGGCGTGTCGGGCAGCAGCGTCACCACGATCTCCGCCCCCTCCAGCGCCGCCCTCAGGCCGGCCTCGCCCGAAAAGCTCTCGACCCCGGCAATCTCCTTCGGGCTGCGCGACCAGCCTCGGACCCTGAAGTTCAGGGCCACCAGCGCCTCCGCGCAGGCGGTGCCCAGCGCCCCGGTGCCCAGCACCGTCACCACCCGCTCCCGCGCCAGCGGCGGCGTGATGAAACGCCACTCGTGTTCCGGGTTGATGATGTGCCGGTCGATCCCCAGGTGATGCCGCAGCACCATCCCCGTCACCCATTCCACCATCCCCTCGGTCAGCGAGTTGTCCACCATCCGGGCCAGCGGCACCTTCAGGGTCTCGTTGCCCACGATGGTCTCCACCCCGGCCCAGAGGCTCAGCGCGGCCCTCGCGCGGGTGAAGGGCGTGAAATCCGCCACCGGCCCGTTCGGCGCGAAGACGATGTAATCCACCTCCCCCGGCTCGATCTCGTCGGGCCGGTGCACGCGGGCGTCGATGCCGGCTGCCTCAAGCGCCTCGGGAAGGACGGTTTCGTAATCGGCCCAGAGGCCGGGACGGGCGGAGAAGAGAATGTTCACTGTCATGGCCCGGACCCTAGGCTGCCGCGCGTCCGGAGGAAAGCACCCGCGCGGTGCCGTCTACTTCCGCCCCCGCGGCCGGTGCACATGGGCGCTCTGCACCAGCCCGAAGGCGCCCAGCAGCACGATCATCGCCGAGCCGCCATAGCTCACCAGCGGCAACGGCACGCCCACCACCGGCGCGAGGCCCATCACCATGCTCATGTTCACCGCGAAGAACAGAAAGAACGTGCCCGCGATCCCCAGGATCAGCAGCGAAGAGAACCGGTCGCGGTTCTTCAGCGCCGCGGCGATGCAGAAGACGATGATCAGCACGTAGAGCACCAGCAGCGACACGCCCCCCACGAAGCCGAATTCCTCGGCCAGCGTGGTGAAGATGAAGTCGGTGTGCTTCTCGGGCAG
>CAYVQK010000236.1:0-5106 GCA_964454145.1 uncultured Oceanicola sp.
TGCTGGGCGGCGTGGTGCTGGGCACCCGCGAGTTCATCCGCAAGACGCTGGAGCCTTACCTGAAGCACACCGGCGGGGCGATGAGCCCGTTCAATGCCTGGGTGCTGCTGAAGGGGCTGGAAACGCTCGATCTGCGCTGTCGGGCGCAGGCGGGCAATGCGGAGAGGGTGGCGACGGCGCTGGTGGGGCACGAGAAGATCAAGGCGGTGCTCTACCCGGGCCTGCCGGAGCATCCGCAGCACAACCTCGCGCTGGCGCAGATGGAGAAGCCGGGCACGGTGGTGAGCTTCGAGATCAAGGGCGGGAAGGAGGCGGCCTTCCGCTTTCTCGATGCGCTCGAGGTGGTGGTGATTTCCAACAACCTGGGCGATGCCAAGAGCATCATCACCCATCCGGCGACCACGACGCACCAGCGGCTTTCGGACGAGAAGAAGGCGGCGCTGGGGATCACCCCGGGGCTGGTGCGGCTCTCGCTGGGGATCGAGGATGCGGACGACCTGGTGGACGACGTGATGCGGGCGCTGGAGATGGCCTGAGCGGCCTTTTCTGCAGCGTTTCCACATCACGAGAGGAGAGGGCCGATGACCGCCCGTGTTCCCGCCCCCGATTTCCGCCACCTGTCTGTCTGGCCCGCCACCGGGGCACGCTACGGCGCTGGCCGCCTCGTGCCGCTCGAGCCGGTCGTTTCCGGCTCCGAAAGGGCAGAAACCTCGCAAGATGCGTCGCCCGCGACACAAGGTTAGCTTGCAAGCCCGGTACTCTGCCCCATATGCAGGCCATGGCCCGCACCCGATGGAAGGGGGAAATTGCCGTGAACATCCATGCAGCCGCGCTCGACGGGGCAACCGAGGAGGAGGCCCGGGAGGCGCTGGCGGTGCTCCGGCGCTGGGCCGAAAAGGCCACGCCGGAAGAGGTGGCCGCGCTCGATCCGGCCATCTCGAGGCTTTTGCCCGACGCGCCCCTGCCGAATTACCCGGCTCTCGCGCGGGCTTACCCCGAAGAATTCAAGGCCGACGAGGCTTACAAGGCCGGGCTCCCCGACCTGCAGAACGGGCCGTCGAGCCTGATCCGGGGCGCGCGGCAGCACATCGAGCATGTCGGCATCTCGAACTTCCGCCTGCCGATCCGGTTTCATACCCGCGACGGCGGGGGGATTACGCTTGAGACCTCCGTCACCGGGACTGTGAGCCTGGAGGCGGAGAAGAAGGGC
Source organism: uncultured Oceanicola sp. (assembly GCA_964454145.1). Lineage (GTDB taxonomy): Bacteria > Pseudomonadota > Alphaproteobacteria > Rhodobacterales > Rhodobacteraceae > Vannielia. Next base: position 1,211 of record CAYVQK010000236.1, read on the forward strand.
ATCAACATGAGCCGCATCATGCGGACCTTCTATGCCCAGTCGGAGAAGATGTTCTCGCTCGACGTGATCGAGGAGACGCTGGAGGCCTACAAGGGCGACCTGGAGAGTTTTGACGCGCGTATCCAGATGCGGTTCTCGTTTCCGATGAAGGTGGGGAGCCTGCGGAGCGGGCTGGAGGGCTACCAGTATTACGACATCGCCATGGAGGTGGTGGACGCGGGCGGGCGGCGGAAGAAGCTGATGCACCTGGATTACGTCTATTCCAGCACCTGCCCGTGCTCGCTGGAGCTTTCGGAGCATGCCCGCCGGGCCCGGGGGCAGCTTGCGACGCCGCATTCGCAGCGGTCGGTGGCGCGGATCTCGGTGGAATGCCTTCCCGGGCAGCGGCTGTGGTTCGAGGATCTCGTCGAGCTCTGCCGCAGGGCGGTGCCGACCGAAACCCAGGTGATGGTGAAGCGCGAGGACGAGCAGGCCTTTGCCGAGCTGAACGCGGCGAACCCGATCTTCGTGGAGGATGCCGCGCGGAGCTTCTGCGAGGCGTTGCAGGCGGAACCGCGGGTGGGGGATTTCCGGGTGGTGGCGAGCCATCAGGAGAGCTTGCATTCGCATGATGCCGTGGCGGTGCTGACGGAGGGGGAGACCTTTGCGGCGCAGAGCCTCGATCCGAAGTTGTTCACCACGTTGGTACATGGCGGGTAAGGCCCGGGTGGTGGGCAGATTGCCCACCCTACAGCGGTTTTGACATCCGGGCGAGATGGTGGGTCGTATCGCCTGCGGTGTAGCTGCCGGTGTGGCCGGTGGGGGTGAAGCCTTCGCGCTCCCAGAAGGCGCGGGCGCGGGGGTTGGCCTCGAGCACGGCCAGGAAGAGCGCGGGGCTGCCCGCTGTGCGGGCACGGACTTCTACCTCAGACAGGAAGGCACGGCCGTGGCCGGCGCGCCGGGCCCAGGGGCCGAGGAGCATCAGGCCGAGGTAGGCGTCGCCCGGATCGGGGAAGCCGAAGGAGAGCTCGGCGAGGCCCGAGAGCCGGGCGCCGAGGAAGAGGCCGAGGCGGTGGGAGGCGGCGGGGTCGCAGCCGGGCGGGCCGTCGATGAAGAATGCGCGGGCCTTGGCAGGGCCGGGGGCTTCGCCGTCGGCCATCAGGAAGTAGTCGGGCGCGGCCGCGTAGAAGGCGGTGACGGCGGCGAGGTCGGCCTCCGGGTCGAGCGGGCGGATGGTTCGGGGGCTGTGCTGGTCCATTCGGGGGCCCTGGCGTGTCGGCTGTGACCTATCGGAACATAAAGCGTCGTATTGGAGCAATCGGATTGCCGCCAAAGCCATAGGGTCGCGCTGAAGCCGGATTGACGGGGGTGCGCCCTCGGGTACTCCGGCCCCCAGTATCACTTTTTCCGCGCGAAGGACCTACGCATGAGCACCTACACCCTGACCGTGACCTGCCCCTCCACACGGGGCATCGTGGCGGCGATTTCCGGTTATCTCGCCGACAAGGGCTGCAACATCACCGATTCCGCCCAGTTCGACGATCCGGGCACCGGCATGTTCTTCATGCGCACCAGCTTCAACTCGGAAGAGGGTGAGACGCTGGAGGCGCTGCGGGAGGCCTTCGGCGCGGTGGCCGCGCCCTTCTCGATGGATTGGGCCATTCACGACGACGCGCAGAAGATGAAGGTGATCATCATGGTCTCGCGGTTCGGGCATTGCCTGAACGACCTGCTCTACCGCTGGCGGATCGGGGCCCTGCCGATCGAGATCGTGGCGGTGATTTCCAACCACCTCGACTACCAGAAGGTGGTGGTGAACCACGACATCCCCTTCCACCACATCAAGGTGACGAAGGAGAACAAGCCGCAGGCGGAGCAGCGCATCATGGACGTGGTGGAGGAGACCGGGGCCGAGCTGGTGGTTCTGGCGCGCTACATGCAGGTGCTCTCTGATGCGATGTGCAAGAAGATGGCGGGCCGGATCATCAACATCCACCACTCCTTCCTGCCGAGCTTCAAGGGGGCGAACCCCTACAAGCAGGCTTTCGAACGCGGGGTGAAGCTGATCGGGGCGACCGCGCATTTCGTGACCGCCGACCTCGACGAGGGGCCGATCATCGAGCAGGACACGGTGCGGGTGACCCATGCCCAGAGCGGGGAGGATTACGTGAGCCTCGGCCGCGACGTGGAGGCGCAGGTCTTCGCCCGGGCGATCCATGCCTACATCCACCACCGGGTGCTGATGAACGGCAACAAGACGGTGGTGTTTCCGGCCTCGCCCGGCGGCTATCGCTCGGAGCGGATGGGCTAGCGACGGTCCTGGCGATACTTCGGGCGGTGCGCGAGGTGTCGGCGGCGGAGTGGGGGGCGCTGCCCCCCACGCCCCCCGGAGATATTTGGAGCAAGAAAATGGGCAGGGCGCTGGATCGGTCTTGAGCCGGGCTCACGGAGAGCGGGTGCGGGAGGCGGTTTGGCGCGGGCGAATTTTCCAAGTATTTTCATGATATTGCCACCATTCTGCCGTGATCGGTTCGGAGGATTGCAACCATAGCGAGTGACCACATGGCCCGGACAACTCCCGGTGAGCGACGGGGTGGCGGGTGCGGTCGACGCGCAGGGGCTTTGACTGGTTACCCTCTGTGCAGGTCTCAAGTGGTGGATCCCCGACCGGCCGGGCAGCGCTCGGAGACGCGGCCACGGCAGGTTAGGGAACGACGAGCAGGACAGCCGGGAGCCGGGCTCCCGGCTGTCGCCATTGCGGCGCGGGCTGCGACGCAGAGCGTGCCGCCGCTTGACAGTTCCCGCGCCCCAAGCCAACCGTTCACCCCATGTTTGACTTCCGTCCCGTCGGCTATGTGATCGGCCTTCTCACCGCCATTCTCGGGGCCATGATGCTGCTGCCCATGGCGGCCGATCTCTATGACGGCAACGACCATTGGCCGGTGTTCCTGGAGAGCGGGATCATCACCATGCTCTCGGGCGGGCTCATCGCGCTGGCCTGCGCCAACGGGGTGACCGAGGGGCTGACGCTGCGCCAGACCTTCCTGCTGACCACGCTGGTGTGGGTGGCGCTGCCACTGTTCGGCTCGATCCCCTTCATCTTCGGGGAGACCGATGCGCGGATCGTCGATGCCTTCTTCGAGGCGATGTCGGGGCTGACGACCACGGGCTCCACCGTCTTCACCGGGCTCGACAGCCTGCCCAAGGGCATCCTGCTCTGGCGCGGCATCCTGCAGTGGCTGGGCGGCATCGGGATCATCGTTGTCGCCATGGTGTTTTTGCCGGAGCTGAAGGTGGGGGGCATGCAGATCTTCCGGTCGGAGGCCTTCGAGACGATGGGGAAGATCCTGCCGCGGGCCACCCAGATCGCGGCGCAGATCTCGGTGATCTACATCGGCATCACGCTGGCCTGCATGGTGACCTACCTGGTGCTGGGGATGAACGGCTTCGATGCGCTGGTCCACGCGTTGACCACGGTGAGCACCGGAGGCTTCTCGAACTACGATGCGAGTTTCGGCACCTTCCAGGGCGCGCCGGAATATGCGGCTTCGGTCTTCATGGTGCTCGCGGCGCTGCCCTTCGTGCGCTACGTGCAGATGGTGAACGGCAACGTGACGCCGCTCTGGCGCGACAGCCAGGTGCGGGTCTTCCTGTCGATCATCGCGATCCTCGTCGTGATCACCACGCTGATCCTGACCTCGATCTTTCCGCATCACTGGGAGCAGGCGATGCGGGAGGGGCTGTTCAACATCACCTCGATCATGACCGGCACCGGCTATGCCTCGGTGGATTACATGCAGTGGGGCGGGTTCCTGGTGATCATGTTCTTCTTCATCGGGCTGATCGGGGGCTGCGCGGGCTCGACCGCCTGCTCGGTGAAGATCTTCCGCTACCAGCTGCTCTTCGCCTCGATCCGC
>CAYVQK010000237.1:0-5064 GCA_964454145.1 uncultured Oceanicola sp.
CCAAGATCCTGATCTCCGACGTGCAGGGCAACGCGATTGCCTGGTCGTCGGCCGGCACCATGGGCTTCAAGGGCTCGCGCAAATCGACCCCCTATGCCGCCCAGATGGCCGCCGAAGACGCCGGCAAGAAGGCGCAGGAGCACGGGGTGAAAACCCTCGAGGTCGAAGTGCAGGGCCCCGGCTCGGGCCGCGAGTCCGCGCTGCGCGCCCTGGCCGCCGTCGGCTTCAACATCACGTCCATCCGCGACGTGACGCCGATCGCCCACAACGGCTGCCGCCCGCCGAAGCGTCGCCGGGTCTGATCTGCAAGCATTCTCCGGAGGGCCGCCCAGCCCTCCGGTCCGTCATTTTATCCTCGGGCGTTCGCGGGCTGGGACATGGGCCGCGAACTGGTATGGAGGCGACATACACATGATCCACAAGAACTGGCAGGAACTCATCAAACCGACGCAGCTTGACGTCAAGCCGGGCAACGACCCCGCGCGTCAGGCCACCGTAGTGGCAGAGCCGCTGGAGCGGGGCTTCGGCCTCACCCTGGGCAACGCGCTGCGCCGGGTTCTGCTGAGCTCCCTGCAGGGCGCGGCCATCACCAGCGTCCAGATCGACAACGTGCTGCACGAGTTCTCCTCCATCGCCGGCGTCCGCGAAGACGTGACCGACGTGGTCCTGAACCTCAAGGGCGTGGCCATCCGGATGGATGTCGACGGGCCGAAGCGCCTCTCGATCTCCGCCAAGGGCCCGGGCGTCGTCACCGCAGGCGACATCTCCGAGAGCGCCGGCATCGAGGTGCTGAACCGCGACCACGTGATCTGCCATCTCGACGAGGGCGCCGATCTCTACGTCGAGCTCACCGTGAACACCGGCAAGGGCTACGTGGCGGCCGACAAGAACCGCCCCGAGGATGCGCCCATCGGCCTGATCCCGATCGACGCGATCTACTCGCCGGTCAAGAAGGTGTCCTACGATGTTCAGCCCACCCGCGAGGGCCAGGTGCTGGACTACGACAAGCTCACCCTGAAGCTCGAGACCGACGGTTCGGTGACGCCGGATGACGCCGTGGCCTATGCCGCCCGCATCCTGCAGGACCAGCTCTCGATCTTCGTCAACTTCGACGAGCCCGAGGCCGCCGGCCGCCAGGACGAGGACGATGGCCTCGAGTTCAACCCGCTTCTGCTGAAGAAGGTGGACGAGCTGGAGCTTTCGGTGCGGTCTGCCAACTGCCTGAAGAACGACAACATCGTCTACATCGGCGACCTGATCCAGAAGACCGAAGCCGAGATGCTCCGCACCCCGAACTTCGGCCGCAAGTCGCTGAACGAGATCAAGGAAGTGCTCTCGGGCATGGGCCTGCACCTCGGCATGGATGTCGAGGATTGGCCGCCGGAGAACATCGAGGACCTGGCCAAGAAGTTCGAGGACCAGTTCTGACGGGGGCCGGGCTGAAGCCCGGCCTACGGCAACGTACCGCGTAGGCCGGGCTTCAGCCCGGCACACGCACCACGACCCGGGCAATCCCGCCCCAAGGAGAGCCGGCGCTACGCACGCCGGCCAGACAAAGCAAAACCGCCCGTAGAGGGCACATAGGAGTAAGAAACATGCGTCACGCCCGCGGATACCGCCGCCTGAACCGCACCCACGAGCACCGCAAGGCGCTCTTCGCCAACATGGCCGGCTCGCTGATCGAGCACGAGCAGATCAAGACGACCCTGCCCAAGGCCAAGGAACTCAAGCGCATCATGGACAAGCTCATCACCCTCGGCAAACGCCAGGGCGATCTGCATGCCCGCCGCCAGGCCGCCGCGCGCCTGAAGCAGGATGCCTATGTCGCCAAGCTCTTCGAAGTGCTGGGCCCGCGCTACGCCGAGCGCAACGGCGGCTACACCCGCGTTCTGAAAGCCGGCTTCCGCTACGGTGACATGGCCCCGATGGCCATCATCGAGCTGGTCGACCGTGACCCCGCCGCCAAGGGTGCCGCCGACAAGGCCCGCCTCGAGGCCGAGGAAGCCGCCGCCGAGTGATCTCGCGCGCCGCACCGGACAGGAAAAGGCCCGCACGGTTCTCGTGCGGGCCTTTTTCATGCGCGGTCTTGGAGCGGGATTCTCCGCGCTCCGGGGGCGCCTCAGGCGGCGCGGCCAATTCCCGGTGATTCTCCGGCAGCAAGCTTCTGGATCAGCGTCAGGATCTGCCCGTCCGCGACGGGCGTCGATCCGATGAACTCCAGCAGATCAGCCCGGAGCGGGACCGGCAGCCGCATCAGCTGCGCAAAGGTTTCCGGCCTCATTTGTTGCACGCGACAACACTCCATTGGGTGTCTTCAGTGGCGATCAATTTAAGGTTGACTGGCATTCTGGCAACTTGTCTAAAAAGACATGTCTGACAAACAGAGGATTGACAGGGAACTCGAGGCCCTCGGGAAGCTGGCCCCTGCGGGGTACTTCGCTGGTTTGCATATCCGATTTGCCTCGCCGCTCCACGTCTTCCAGACGTATGACAAGGCATGGACCGATCATTACACCGCACAAGCCTACGCCATGCGGGATCCGATGATCGCCTGGGGGTTTTCCACAGAAGGGGAAACGCGGTGGAGCGAACTCGAACTGCCGGATCCGTTCGGCATTCTCGACGAAGCCGCGGAGTTCGGCCTGAAGTACGGGGTGCAGGTCTCCTGCGGCCCGATCTCTTCACGCACGATTGCAGGGGCAGCGCGAGCAGACCGAGAATTCGAGGCAGATGAAATGGCCGCCATCGGCGATATCATCCGCCGGCTGCACGACCTGACAGAGCCTCCGGAGAGTCTGACCCAGGCACAGATAGATGCTCTGCGCCTGATAGCGGCAGGGGATCGACACACCGCTGCAGCTGCCAAACTCAACATTTCCGAAAGCGCGCTCAAGGCGCGTCTCACGTCCGCGCGGGAGCGGCTCCGAGCCCGCACCACGGCCGAGGCGCTTCAGCGGGCGAAGGAATACAGACTGCTCTGACGTGCCGATCTCTCCTGCTTGGCGCAGGGCTTGCTTAACGAACCACCACCCAAGCAAGCAGGAGAATTGCGATGCAAACCACCACCCTCTCTTTCGCCAATCTTCACAACCACGGCGAACTCTTTGCCAACCTCTTTCGCGCGAGGCGTCAGAGCTTCATCGTTCAGAACAACTGGGATCTGCCCGAGGCCATGGGCATGGAGTACGACCAGTACGACACCCCCGCCTCGCGCTGGGTTGCCGTGCATGATGGCACCGAAATCCTCGCGGGCATCCGGCTGACGCCCACCACGGCGCGCTGCGGCATCTACAGCTACATGATCCGTGATGCGCAAAGGCACCTGCTCGACAGCATCCCGGCCGACCTGCTCGATTACGAGGCCCCGATCTCGGATACGATCTGGGAATCGAGCCGGGTGTTCGTGTCGCACACCACGCCGATGAACATCCGCCGCCGGGTGCATGCCTACCTGATCATGGAGATGACCAACTCCGCCCGCGAGCTGGGCGCTTCCGAGGTACTGGGCCTGATTCCCGCCAACTGGCCGCGCTGGGCCGGCCGCTGCGGGCTGAAGGCCAAGGCCGCTGGCCGGGTGATGGATTTCGACGGGCATCCCAGCCAGGTGGTCTCCATCGACCTGCGTGACAACATGCACTGAAGGTCCCGGACGCACTGACTGGTGCCTTGCCCGGGGCCGCCCGAGTGGCCCTGGGTGAAACGCTTTCCCTCGCCCCTGCGAGGGCCTACATCTGCCCCATGGCCGATCTCTTCGACACAGCCGCCTCCGAGCCCGCCGCCAGCGCCCCGCGTCCGCTGGCCGACAGGCTGCGCCCGGCGCGGCTGGAGGAGGTGATCGGGCAGGAGCATCTGCTGGCCCCCGATGCGCCCTTGGGCGCGATGCTGGCCGCGGGCAGTCTCTCGTCGCTCATCCTCTGGGGCCCGCCCGGCGTGGGCAAGACCACCATCGCCCGCCTGCTCGCCCATGAGACCGACCTTGCCTTCGTCCAGATCTCGGCGATCTTTACCGGCGTGCCGGAGCTGCGGAAGGTCTTCGAGGCTGCCAAGCTGCGCCGTACCAATGGCCAGGGCACGCTGCTCTTCGTCGACGAGATCCACCGCTTCAACAAGGCCCAGCAGGACGGCTTCCTGCCCCACATGGAAGACGGCACCATCGTGCTGGTCGGCGCCACCACCGAGAACCCGAGCTTCGAGCTGAACGCCGCCATCCTGAGCCGCGCGCAGGTGCTGGTGCTCAACCGGCTCGACGGGGTGGCGCTGGAGAAGCTGCTGCTGCGCGCCGAGAAGGAGCTGGGCCGCACCCTGCCGCTCACCGGAGAGGCCCGCGAGAGCCTGCTCGGCATGGCCGACGGCGACGGCCGCGCGCTGCTGAACCTCGTCGAGCAGGTGGCGGGCTGGAAGGCCGACACCAAGCTGGACCCCAAGGCGCTGGCTGCCCGCCTGCAACGCCGCGCCGCGCAATACGACAAGTCGGGCGACGGGCATTACAACCTGATCTCCGCCCTGCACAAATCCGTCCGCGGCAGCGATCCCGACGCTGCGCTCTACTGGTTCGCCCGGATGCTGGAAGGCGGCGAAGACCCCCGCTTCCTCGCCCGCCGGATCACCCGCATGGCGGTGGAAGACATCGGCCTTGCAGACCCCGCCGCGCAGACCCACTGCCTGCAGGCCTGGGAGGTCTACGAGCGGCTGGGCAGCCCGGAGGGCGAGCTGGCACTGGCGCAGGCGCTGACCTACATCGCCCTGGCGCCCAAGTCGAACGCCACCTACGTCGCCTACAAGGCCGCCCGTGCGGCTGCGAAGAAGACCGGCTCGGAGCCCCCGCCCAAGCACATCCTCAACGCCCCCACCCGCCTGATGGAAGAGCAGGGCTACGGCGCGGGCTACCAGTACGACCACGACGCCGAAGACGGCTTCTCGGGGCAGAACTACTTCCCCGACGGCATGAAGCGCCCGGTCTGGTACCAGCCGGTCGAACGCGGCTTCGAGCGCGAGCTGAAGAAGCGGGTGGAGTGGTTCGCGGGGCTGAGGGCCAAGCGGAACAAGGGGTAGCCCCGTCATCCT
>CAYVQK010000238.1:0-5060 GCA_964454145.1 uncultured Oceanicola sp.
GTGAGGAACATCATCGAGGCGGTCTCGGAGATCATCCGCTCGATCCGGGGGCTGTGGCCGGTGGGCCGGGCATAGCTGGAGACCCGCGCCTTGAGGTTGCGCGCCTTGCCGACGTAGAGCACGCGGCTCTCGCCATCGAGCATCCGGTAGACCCCCGGAGACCCGTCAAGGTGCCGCAATTGCTCCCGAATGACCTCGTGCCCGGCCTTCATCGCCCCTACTTGATCTAGTTCCTGATTCCCGCCCATGGCTGCAATGGTAGTTGGCCAAGAGCAAGAGAAAAGCTCTCCACCGTTTCTGTGGATAACTCTTGGGAGAAATTCCGGACTGGGGGAAATTTCCCTTGTATACCGGCGGATTCCGGCCTTTGCCTAAAATTTAGGCCACAAAATAAGTTATTGATGTTTATAGCTTTTTAATTTTGAGGTCGGTAAAATAATGATTTCATTGGATAAAATATGTCGGTTTTGTAACGGTCGCCCCTGCGGAGGATAACTCGCCGCAGCCTGCCTCTCATGCCCAGTTTGTCAGGAGCGCAACCGGACGTCGGAGCAAGCAGGAGGGTCGGTGGGTCAGGAGACCACGACCACAAGATATGCCATATATGCGACGCTGAATATGATCCCGACCAGCCGCCCCATGTTCTGTTTCAAGAACACGAAGGGGATCAGCGCCAGCGCGGCCGCCAGCATCACCCAGAGGTCGAACCTGAGGATCTCCGGGTCCACCGGCACCGGCCCGACGAAGCTGGCGAGGCCGATAATCGCGAGCAGGTTGAACATGTTGGAGCCGATCACGTTGCCTAGCGCCACGTCGGCCTGCTTGCGCAGAGCGGCCATGACGGTTGTGGCAAGCTCGGGCAGCGAGGTGCCGATGGCCACCAGCGTGAGGCCGATCACGGTGTCGGACACGCCCAGCACCGTGGCGATATTCACCGAGGCATCCACCAGCAGGTCGGCGCCGAGCGGCAAGCCGACGAGGCCGAGCACGGTGAAGACGCCGATCTTCCACCAGGGCATCGACGGGTCGGCACCCTCGAGGTCGGCCGCCTCGTCGGCGCCGTAATCCTGCGTGGCCATGGCGCGGCGGTGGTTTCGGGCGGTGTGGATGGCATCCCAGATCACCCCGGCCAGCGCGGCGATGAGCACCAGGCCGTGCCACCAGCGGATCGGGCCGAAGAAACTGATGCCGATGAACAGCAGCGTGGCCGCGATCATGAACATGAAGCTGCGGCGGGTATCATGCTCCCTGGTGGCGAGCACCGTCATCAGCGCGGGCACGCCCAGCACGAGGAGAACATTGGCGATGTTGGAACCGACCACGTTGCCGATGGCCAGGCCGCCCGCGTTCTCGCGCACCGCCTTCACCGAGATCAGCAGCTCGGGCGCAGAGGTGCCGAAGGCGACGATGGTGAGCGAGACGATGAGGGCCGGGATGCCCAGGCGCAACGCCAGGTTCACCGCGCCGCGCACCAGCGCATCGCCGGCAAGCAGGAGGATCACGAGGCCGAGCCCCGCCAGCAGGAGGTCAACCGCCATGGGTCAGCTCTTTCCGCAGGCGCAGTCGCCCGTCCCGATCCGGTAGGCCCCGCACTTGGGGCACTTGCGGGCGTTCTCCACCCGCTTGGCCGGCGGTTTCTTCCGGGCGACCTTCTTCTTTCCGAAGATCGCCAGCACGCCCATCGCGGCCAGGAAGAGGATGACGGCCTTCAGCAGCATCTACAGCCCGAACCTCGCCCACATCGCACGCTCTTCGACGGCCCCAACAGCGCCGGTCACCGCCTCGGCGCCAAGGCGACGCAGCAGGCCGCGCTTGGGGCCGTGCACGGCAAAGCGGGTCTTGTCGCCAAAGCGGGCCTTCATGGTGGGCACGAGGTGGCCGATGCCATCGGCCAGGCCGACCTCCACCGCCTGCGGGCCGACCCAGATGTCGCCGGTGAACAGATCCTGCCCTTCGGGCAGCTTGCTGCCGCGGCGGGATTTTACCTGCGCGATGAAGTTGCCGTGGATCACCTCCTGCAGCGCCTTCAGGCGGGCCACGTCTTCTTCCTTTTCGGGGCGGAACGGGTCCATGAAGCTCTTGGACTGGCCGGCGGTATGCACGCGGCGCTCGATGCCGTGCTTGGCGATGAACTCGGTGAGGCCGAAGCTCGCGGAGATCACGCCGATGGAGCCGGTGATGGAATTGGCATCGACGAAGATCTCGTCACCCGCCGTGGCCAGCCAGTAGCCGCCGGAGGCCGCGACATCCTCGACGAAGGCGAAGACGGGCACCTCCTTCTCTTCCGAGAGCCGGCGGATTCGGGCGGCGATCAGGGCGCTCTGGGTCGGAGAGCCGCCGGGACTGTTGATCTGGAGCGCCACGGCGACGGGCCGGCCCTTGGAAAAGGCCCGCTCGATCGGCGTGGCCATGCCGGCGTCGCTCAGGCCGCGGGGGCCCGCGGCGATGGCGCCGTGTAGGCGGACAACCGAGACGAGGGGCGGCTGTTCGAGGAAGGGGATGAAACGGCGCATGCTGGGTCATGTAAGTGCCCGGGGATGCAGGGACAAGGCCGGGTGACGGCACGTTCACGAATGAACGGCCAACCCGTCGTTGTCGAAGAAATGCAGCGCCCCCGAGGGGAAGCCGAGCCGCACCGGCGCGCCCTCCTTCAGCTCGGTGTCGCCCGGCGCCCGCACGGTGATCTGCCCGGCCTCGCCGGCATCGACGATCACGAAGGTATCGGCCCCGAGATACTCGATCACGTCGATCCGCCCCTCGCAGGTGCCACCGCCCTCGCCGATCAGGATATGCTCGGGCCGGATGCCTACCTGCGTCGCTCGCTCCGGCACGGCCGAGAGGTTCAGACCGGCCGTGACCGGCATCACGTTCATCTTGGGCGAGCCGATGAATTGGGCGACGAAGAGGTTCGCCGGGTTTTCATAGAGCTCGCGCGGGGTGCCGACCTGGGCGATCTTGCCGAACTCCAGCACCACGATCCGGTCGGCCAGCGTCATCGCCTCGACCTGGTCGTGGGTCACGTAGATCATGGTGGTGGCGAGGCTCTGGTGCAGCTTGGCGATCTCGTAGCGCATTTCCACCCGCAGCGCGGCATCGAGGTTGGAGAGCGGCTCGTCGAACAGGAAGGCCGTCGGGTCGCGCACGATGCTGCGCCCGATGGCCACCCTCTGGCGCTGGCCGCCGGAGAGGTCTTTAGGCCGTCGCTCGAGATAGGGCTCCAGCTTCAGCACCCGCGCGGCCTCGCCCACCTTCTCCTCGATCTCGGTCCTGGGCGCGCCCGCCGTCTTGAGCGAAAAACCCATGTTCTCGGCCACGCTCATGTGCGGGTAGAGCGCGTAGGACTGGAACACCATGGAGAGCCCGCGCTTGGAGGGGGGAGCCGCCGTCATGTCGGCGCCGTCGATGAGGATCTGGCCGCGCGAGGTTTCCTCGAGCCCGCCGATCATCCGCAGCAGGGTGGACTTGCCGCAGCCCGAGGGCCCGACGAAGATGATGAACTCGCCATCGGCGATGGAGAGGTCCACGCCCTTGATGACCTGCACCTCGCCATACCACTTCTCGACCGCTTTCAGCTCGATGCTGCCCATGCCGCTCTCCCTGTTGTCGGTGATGCCCAGGCGAGCCACACCGCGGCCGTCCAGGTGAAGTTGCGCCCCCCCGCCGGTGCCCCGTCGCGCGGGTCGAAGTACTCGGCAAAGCCGTTCTCGGCGATCATCTCGCGAGTGTTCTCGGTGATCCTCGCGGCCCAGTCGGCGTGGCCCTGCTCGGCGAGGCCCCGGGCGATGAGCATGTTCAGCATCGCCCACACCGGGCCGCGCCAGTAGCGCTTGGGCTCGTAGGCCGGGTGGGCCGGGTCGGTGCTGGGCACATGGTAGCGCTCGAGCCCGCAGATACGTTCGAGGTGCGGCAGCATCCGGTCGCCTCCGACACCCGCGTACCAGCTCAGAAAGCTCGCGTTCGACACCACGCCCGAGTGCCTGCCGGCGCGCTCGTCGTAGGTGTCGTAGGTCTGTGCCTCCTCGTTCCAGAGCCGCTCGGCGCCGTCTTCCATCGCGGCGATCCAGCCGTCGATCTCGCCGGTGTCGCGGTCGAACCGTTCGACCAATGCCTTCAGGTCGCGGGTGCTGCGCAGGAGGGTGAAGGTCATCGTCGGGTCAGCGACGCGGAAGGGGGTGACCTCCTTCAGGTGCGCCTCGTCCCAGCCGCTGTCGGCGCCGAGCTTCACCAGATGCAGGTACCGGTCGTAGTCGTAGCGCCGGGGCCGCTCCTCCTCGACCACATGGGTGGTGTCGCGCCGGTAATACTGCTCCACCCCCTCGGGCTCGATGGCGGCGAAGGGGCCATCCCAGTCGGGGCAGTTGTCGCGGCCGGTTTCCCAGGGGTGGGTCACCACGATGGCGCCCTGCTCGTTGCGCCAGGTCATGAACCAGCGGTGCCAGTCCATCAGCCTGGGCAGCAGCGCCTCGGCGCGGGCGGCGTGGCTCTCGTCCATCTCCAGCAGCCAGCGGATGAAGGTACCCGCGATCGGCGGCTGGCTGATGCCCGACGAGGGGATCGGGCCCACGCCCTTCCACACGTCGGGGCCGGGAAAGTAGCTCGGGTCGACCTTGTGGAAGAGGATGTGCGGGACCATCCCGTTGGGCCACTGGCCGGCGAAGAGGGTTTCGATCTCGGCCCAGGCGCGGCCGATGTCATGCTCGGCGAACCCGAGCGCGGCGAAGACCGAATCCCAGTTCCACTGGTAGGGGTAGAGCCCGGCGGTAGGCACGGTGTAGCCGCCCCGGTCATTGGCCTTCAGGATGGCGCGTGCTTCCTCGTCCCGGGTCATCCTTTCACCGATCCCGCCGTGAGGCCCTTGGTCATGAAACGCTCCAATCCGAGGAAGAGCACCATGATCGGGACGGTGGCGATCACCGCCCCCGCCATCAGGTGCTGGCGCGGCACTTCGGAGCTGTTCAGGCTCGTGACCGCGCGGGTGAGGGTGAATTTCGAGGGGTCGTCGAGGAGCATGAAGGCCAGCAGGAACTCGTTCCAGGCGATCATGAAGACGTAGAGCGAGA
>CAYVQK010000239.1:0-5058 GCA_964454145.1 uncultured Oceanicola sp.
ATGGTCGGCTCGATGATCGCCGGCACCGACGAGAGCCCGGGCGAAGTGATCCTCTGGCAGGGCCGCTCGTTCAAGGCCTACCGCGGCATGGGCTCGCTCGGCGCCATGGCCAGCGGCTCGGCCGACCGCTACTTCCAGAAGGACGCGGCTTCTGACAAGCTGGTGCCCGAGGGCATCGAGGGCCAGGTGCCCTACAAGGGCTCGGCGGGGACGGTGATTCACCAGCTCGTCGGCGGCCTGAAGGCGGCGATGGGCTACACCGGTTGCGCCACCGTCGAGGAGATGCGGCAGAACTGCAGCTTCGTGAAGATCACCGGCGCCGGGCTGAAGGAAAGCCATGTCCACGACGTGCAGATCACCCGCGAGAGCCCGAATTACCGCATCGGATGAGCGGTTTGCGTGCCGAAGTTGAAGTGACGTGACCCCAGCCGCCCGCATTGCCGCAGCGGCCGAGGTGCTTGATGCCATCGGCGGAGGCCTCGCCGCAGAACAGGCGCTGAGCCGCTGGGGCCGCGCCAACCGCTTCGCTGGCTCGGGGGACCGGGCCGCGATCCGCGACCATGTCTTCGACGCGCTGCGATGCCGCCGGAGCTTCGCCGCCCTCGGAGGCGGCGACAGCGGCCGGGCGCTGATGCTCGGAATGCTTCGGGCCGAGGGCCGTGATCCGGGAGAGGTCTTCACCGGCGAAGGCCATGCGCCCGCGCCTCTGAGCCCGGAGGAGGAGGCGGGGGGACGGGTGCCCGAGGGCGCCGAAGCACTCGATGTGCCCGACTGGCTCGCGGCCGATCTCGCCGCCTCTCTGGGTGCCGATTATGAGCCTGTTCTCAAGGCCATGCAGGCCAGGGCTGATGTGTTCTTGCGCGCCAATGCGCTCAAAGGCACCCCCGAAGACGCCCGGCGCGCGCTTGCCGCCGAGGGGATCGAGGCGGAACCGCACCCGCTCGCGCCCGGCGCCCTGCGGGTCACCGGCGGTGCCCGCCGGCTGCGCAATACCCGCGCCTTCGCCGAGGGGCTGGTGGAGCTTCAGGATGCGGGTTCCCAGGCCATCTGCGCGGCCATTCCGCTGCCCGAGAGCGGCTCGGTGCTGGACTATTGCGCCGGCGGAGGCGGCAAGAGCCTCGCGCTCGCGGCCCGGGCTCCGGGGCTCGCGTTCACCGCCCATGACGCGCACCCGCAGCGCATGAATGACCTTCCGGCCCGGGCCGACCGCGCGGGCGTGCGGATCACCTGCACCACGGCGCCGGAGGGGCGCTTCGATCTCGTGGTGGCCGATGTGCCCTGTTCGGGCTCGGGCGCCTGGCGGCGTCAGCCCGAGGCCAAGTGGCGGCTCGACCGGGCCGGGCTCGAGGCGCTGGTCCGAACTCAGGCGCAGATCCTCGACGAGGTCGCGCCCCGCGTCGCGCCCGCCGGGCGGCTCGCCTACATCACCTGCTCGCTGCTCTCCGCCGAGAACGATGCGCAGGCCGAGGCCTTTCTGGCGCGCCACCCCGACTGGGTCGCGGAGATCACCCTGAAGCTGACCCCGCTCGACGGCGGTGACGGGTTTTTCCTTGCGATTTTTCGCCGTTCCGGGCGAGGTTGAGCCCGGCGCTCCGCGCACAACCCGAAGTGTCTTAATCGCCAATTAACGATTTTCGGGCGAGTCTGCGGTGCAACGAATCGAAGGGAGTTCCTGCCCGTGTCGCACCCAGCGCTGACACCCACACCGCTTGCGCGGACCGCGCAGGCTTTCCAGGGGCGGGTCTGGCATGTCTTCGGCGTTGCCGTCCTGCTGGTGTCGGTGGGGGTTTTTCTTCCGGTGCCCGCCTTGTCGCTTCTCTGCCTTGCCTCCGGCTCCACGCTGATGGCGTTGCTGGTTCTGATGCAGCTGCTCTCGGGCCGCCAGACAAGGGCGGAAAAGGCCCTGGCGGCGACCGTGGCGGGCTTCACCGAGCTCGATTCCGCGCCGACCTTCACCACCGATCTCGACGGGGCCGTCACCCATCTCAATGCCAGCGCCCGCAAGAGGTTTTCCGCCGAACCCGGCGAGACGCTCCCGCGCCTCCTGCGCGATCTGGTCGCCAACCCGGCGGCCCTGCTGAGCCGTCTCGAAACCCGCGCGGAGGCCCGCGGCAACGCCTCGGAGGATGTGGTCACGCGCAAGGGCCACATGCGGCTGGTGGTGCACCGGCTGGGCGAGGACGGGTTTCTGTGGCGCATGGAAGACATGGTCGAGCGCGAGGGCGGCCGCGGCGCCGAAAGCCTCAGCCTGCCGATGATGACGGTCAACAAGTCGGGCGCGGTGCTCTTCATGAACGAGGCGCTGCGCCGGGTTCTGGGCGGGCGCGTCAAGCGCGTCGAGGACGTGATCCTCGATGTGCCCGAGGGCAGCCTGAGCGGACCGCAGCGCATTTCCGGCCCGGCCGGCGAACTGCAATGCCATGCGGTGGAGGTCGCCGGGCAGGCCGGGCGGCGCGAGGTCTACCTGCTGCCGGCAACCGAGCCCGCGGCCCGGCCGCCTTCGGTCGCGCCCGCGGCGCCGGAGCTGCTCGACAGGCTGCCCGTGGCGCTCCTGCGTATCCGCCGCGACGGCACGCTGTCGATGGCCAACCGCCTGGCGCGCGAGCTCCTCGGCCATGACGAGGTGATCGACATGCCCTTTTCCGAACTGGTCGAGGGGCTCGGACGGTCGGTCCGCGACTGGGTCACCGAGGCCGCCGACGGCCGCGGCCCGCTGCGCCCCGAGGTCGCCCGCGCGAAGATGCCGCTGAAGGACGTCTTCCTGCAGATCTCGCTGAGCCGCGTGGTCGAGGACGGCGAGCCCTCGCTCGTGGCGGTGCTGAACGATGCCACCGAGCTGAAGACGCTCGAGGCGCAGTTCGTGCAGAGCCAGAAGATGCAGGCGATCGGCCAGCTCGCCGGCGGGGTGGCGCATGATTTCAACAACCTGCTGACGGCCATTTCCGGCCATTGCGACCTGCTGCTGCTGCGCCACGATCAGGGCGATCCGGATTATGGCGACCTGGTGCAGATCAACCAGAACGCCAACCGCGCAGCCAGCCTCGTCGGCCAGCTGCTGGCCTTCTCCCGCAAGCAGAACCTCCAGCCGGAGGTGCTCGACATGCGCGACACGCTGTCGGACCTCGGCCACCTGCTGAACCGGCTCGTGGGCGAGCGGGTGAGCCTCACGCTGAACCACGATCCCGACCTGCCCGCCATCCGCGCCGACAAGCGGCAGCTCGAGCAGGTGATCATGAACCTGGTGGTCAACGCGCGGGACGCGATGAAGGAGGGCGGCACGATCACCGTCGAGACCCAGACGCGCCGGCTCGAGGCGGAGCTGCAGCGCGACAGGGCCACAGTGCCGCCGGGCACCTACGTGGTGGTCTCGGTCTCCGACGAGGGCACCGGCATCGCACCCGACAAGATCGAGAAGATCTTCGAGCCGTTCTGGACGACCAAGCGCCCAGGCGAGGGCACCGGCCTCGGCCTGTCCACCGCCTATGGCATCGTCAAGCAGACCGGCGGCTACATCTTCGTGGATTCGGTGCTGGGGCAGGGCAGCTGCTTCACCCTCTATTTCCCCGCCTATGAACGCCCCGAGGAAGCGCCCCGGCCCGCCCATGACAGCCTGCAGCGCGAGCCGACGGGCAAGGGCGAGGGCGTGGTGCTGCTGGTCGAGGACGAGGCCCCCGTCCGCGCCTTCGCCTCCCGCGCCCTGCGGATGCGCGGGTACACCGTTCTGGAGGCCGAAAGCGCCGAGGAGGCGCTGAAGGTGCTCGACGACATCGAGCTGAAGGTCGATGTCTTCGTCACCGATGTCATCATGCCCGGCATGGACGGCCCGAGCTGGGTGAAGAAGGCGCTGGAGATGCGCCCGAACGTGAAGGTCGTCTTCGTCTCCGGCTATGCCGAGGACAGTTTCGACAACGAGCAGGCGCTGATACCCAACTCGGTCTTCCTGCCAAAGCCCTTCTCGCTGAACGAGCTCACCGCCACGGTGCACGACCAGATCCACTGATCCGCGTATCTCGCGGGGGGCCGCGGCGCCCGCTTCGGAAACGGGAAGCCCCCCGGCTCCGATGGTCCGAAATGATCGCCGGGCCCGCTGACGGGGGCGGTCCGCGCCACGCGGCCACTGCGCTCAGATGTTCTTCCAGTCGCCCCCCGAGACCAGCGCGTCGTAAAGGCGGAAGTCCTTCTCCAGTGCCTTGGCCAGCGGCGGCGCGAGGTCCGGGTCGACGGTGAGTTCGGCCTCGGGAGAGACGTTCTCGCTCTCCAGCGTGATCTCCCGGTCCAGCCGGTTCTCGAGGAAGGCCAGCATCTCGTCGAACCGCTCGTAGGCAAAGAGGTAATCCACCCCCACGCTGTTGTTCGCCCGCCGCAGGAACTTCCACTGCCGCCCGAGCCGGGCGTAATCTGGCTGGGGATCCTGCAGGTAGCCGCGCAGGAAGGTGGAGAAATCCATGTCGCGGGTGGAGTTGCTCTGGCCCAGCAGGTCGTTGCGGCGGCGGTAGCGATACCAGCTGCCGAGCCAGTCCAGCGGTTCGCGCATCGCGGCCACGGTCCGGAACGTGGGCCACTCCTTCTCGCCGACGATCCGGGGCATCAGCCGGTTCACCCAGGCCACGCCCATGTGCTTGACCAGCGGCGGATGGCGGAAGGCGATGTCGGCCACGTTGCCGAGCGCCGATTCCAGCGCATGAGTCCCGGTCTTCGGGGTCGCCAGAAGCACCAGCCGCGCATCCCAGAACACCAGCATTCCTACCCTTTCCGCGTGCAATCCGACGCATTTGGTACCCGTTCACCGTTCATTAACCAAGGGGCGTCAATGATGAGCGGGTAAAGTTTAACCTTGCTATGTTCTCGTTTTGATCGCATAACCTGCAGAACAAGAGGTGAACGACAGCAGTCATTGCCGGGCCAACCGGCATATGGAATAAGGACCGGAGACAATGGCAACAGCGAAACTTCTCGACATGGGCAGAGACGGCAAGGCCGGCGACGGCGACAAGCAGAAGGCGCTCGACAGCGCGCTGGCACAGATCGAGCGGCAGTTCGGCAAGGGCTCGATCATGA
>CAYVQK010000240.1:0-5058 GCA_964454145.1 uncultured Oceanicola sp.
TCGTGGCCCCGCTGCTGGGCCTCATCATCGGCACCATCGCGGGCTACATGGGCGGCTGGATCGACGTGGTGCTGATGCGCTTCACCGACATCTTCCTGGCCTTCCCCCGGCTGATCCTCGCACTCGCCTTCGTCGCGGCGCTGGGCGCGGGCATCGAGAACGCGGTGCTGGCGATTTCCCTCACCGCCTGGCCACCCTATGCCCGGATCGCCCGGGCAGAGACGCTGACCATCCGCAACTCCGACTACATCCACGCCATCCGCCTCCAGGGGGCAGGGGCCGTGCGGATCATCACCCGCCACGTCTGGCCGCTCTGCATCTCTTCGCTGGTGATCCGGGTCACACTCGACATGGCCGGCATTATCCTCACCGCCGCCGGCCTCGGCTTTCTCGGCCTCGGCGCCCAGCCGCCCTCGCCGGAATGGGGCGCCATGGTTTCCGAGGGCCGCAAGTACATCCTCGACCACTGGTGGGTCGCCACCATCCCCGGCCTCGCCATCTTCGCCATCTCGCTCGCCTTCAACCTCCTGGGCGACGGGCTGCGCGACGTGCTGGACCCGAAGGAGAGCAAGTCGTGACCGACACCCTCCTCGACGTCGAAAACCTCTGGGTCCGCTTCCCTACCCGCAACGGCATCTTCGACGCCGTCCGCGGCATCTCCTTCTCCCTCACCCGCGAGCGCCTCGGCATCGTGGGCGAGAGCGGCTCCGGCAAGTCGATGACCGGCCGCGCCATCCTCAAGCTCATCCGCAAGCCCGGCATCGTCGAGGCCGACCGCATGCAGATGGGCGACACCGACCTGCTCACCGCCTCCGAAAGGGACATGCGCCGCATCCGCGGCCGCCACGCCGCGATGATCATGCAGGATCCCAAGTTCTCCCTGAACCCGGTGATGACCGTGGAGCAGCAGATGGTCGAGGCCCTGACAACCCATGAGAAGGTCGGCAAGCGCGAGGCCCGCGCCCGCGCACTCGAAATGCTCGATGCCGTCGCCATCCGCGAGCCCGAACGGGTGCTCAAGCTCTATCCCCACGAGGTCTCCGGCGGCATGGGCCAGCGCATCATGATCGCCATGATGCTCATCCCCGACCCCGAGATCCTCATCGCCGACGAGCCCACCTCCGCGCTCGACGTCTCGGTGCAGCTCCAGGTGCTCGAGATCATGGACAAGCTGGTGAAGGACCGCGGCATGGGCCTCATCTTCATCAGCCACGACCTCAATCTCGTCGCCAATTTCTGCGACCGCGTGGCGGTGATGTATGCCGGCCGGATCGTCGAGGTCTGCGAGGCGGGCAAGCTTCACGAAGCAAAGCACCCCTACACCCGCGGCCTGCTCAACGCCGTGCCCGACCTCGAACACCCCCGCGACCGGCTGGAGGTGCTGCAACGCGACCCCGCCTGGCGCGAGGCCCCCTCGGTGAGCGCCCGATGACCGACGCCATCGACATCCGCGCCCTCCGCGTCTGGTTCGGCGAGGGCGCCGCGCGCAACATGGCCGTGAAGGGCGTCAACCTCTCCGTCGCCGCCGGCGAAAGCTTCGGCCTCGTCGGCGAAAGCGGCTCCGGCAAGTCCACCGTCCTGCGCGCCATCGCCGGCCTCGTCGAAAGCTGGGACGGCAGCATCTCCGTCGGCGGCGAAACCCTCAAGCCCCGCGGGCGCTCCCGCCAGTTCTACAAGACCGTCCAGATGGTCTTCCAGGATCCCTACGCCTCGCTCCACCCGCGCCACACCGTCGACCGGGTGCTGGGCGAAACCCTCCAGCTCCACGGCTTTACCGACATCGACGCCCGTATCACCCGGCTGCTCGACTCCGTCGGCCTCGGCAAGGGCTTCCGCTTCCGCTACCCCCACCAGCTCTCCGGCGGCCAGCGCCAGCGCGTGGCCATCGCCCGTGCGCTCGCCCCCGAACCCCGCATCATGCTGCTCGACGAGCCCACCTCGGCACTCGACGTCTCGGTGCAGGCCGAGATCCTCAACCTCCTGTCCGACCTGCGCGCCGATTTCGGCCTCACCTACCTCATGGTCAGCCACGACCTCGGCGTCGTCGGCCACATGTGCGGCCAGATCGCGGTGATGCAGCAGGGCGAGATCGTCGAAGAACTCGGCGTCGCCCAGATGCGCAGGCTCGAGGCCAGCCACCCCTACACCCAACACCTGCTCGACAGCTCGCTCGGCGCCATCCGCTGATCCCGGACAGCAGCCCTTCGCGCTCTGCCCGCTTTCTGTGCGCTCTGCCCAAAACACAGGCGGCGCCCTGACGCGGCTTCGCCTCCGCCCCGTCCGCCCGCGCCCCCGCCTTGCCGCGCGCTGCACTGCGGCATAGGCAGGAGCGGCCATGTCGGAACGCCCCTGAATGCCGGACAGACTCTCCATCATCGTCGTCGAAGCCGATCGTGAGCGCGCGCTGCTCATCGTCGACAGCCTGCGCGATGCGGGCGACTACGATGTCACCGTCATCTCCGAGGTCACCGGCCTCTCCCGCCGCATCTCCGAGCTCAACCCCGACGTGGTGCTGGTCGACGTCGCCTCGCCCTCCCGCGACATGCTCGAAGAGCTCACCCTGGCCTCCGGCCCGATGGACAGGCCCGTGGCCCTCTTCGTCGACCGCGACGAAAGCGGCCTCACCCGCGCCGCCATCGAGGCCGGCGTCTCGGCCTATGTCGTCGACGGCCTCCGCCCCGACCGGATCAAGCCGATCATGGATGCCGCCATCGCCCGCTTCCACATGTTCTCCCAGATGCGCGCCGAGCTGAAGGCGACCCGGCAGGCGCTGGAGGAACGCAAGATCATCGACCGTGCCAAGGGCCTGCTGATGAAGGCCAAGGGCATCGACGAGGATCAGGCCTACGCGCTGCTGCGCAAGGCCGCGATGGACCAGGGCGTGAAGCTCGCAGACGTGGCCCAGAGCCTCGTGACCGCGGCAGGCCTCCTGTCATGAGTGCCCCTCTCTCGGCAGGCTTCATCCCGCTGGTCGATGCGGCCCCGCTGATCATCGCCCGCGAGATCGGCTTTGCCGAGGAGGAAGGCCTCGCGCTCGAGCTGCGCCCCGCCGCCTCCTGGGCCACCCTGCGCGACATGGTCTCGCTCGGCCAGGTCGAGGCCGCCCACATGCTCGCCCCGGTCCCCGTGGCCGCCGCGCTCGGCCTCGGCGGCTCGGGCATCCGGCTCGACGTGCTTCAGGTGCTTTCGGTCAACGGCAACTCCATCGGCGTGTCCACCGCGCTGGCCGACCAGATGCGCGCCGGCGGCTACGCCTTCGACTTCGCCGATGCCGCCGCCGCGGGAAAGGCGCTGCTCGCCGCGCGTCCCGAAGGGCTGCGCATCGGCATGCCCTTTCCCTTCTCCGGCCACGCCGAACTGCTCTACCACTGGCTCGGCGCGCTGGGCTTCGCCGTGCCGCAGGCGCTCTCGGTTCACACCATTCCGCCGCCGCTCATGGCCGATGCCCTGGCCGCGGGCGAGATCGACGCCTTCTGCGTCGGCGCCCCCTGGGGCACGCTCGCGGTGGAAAGCGGGGCAGGGGAGCTGCTGCTGCCCGGCACCGCCATCCGCCGCTTCGCCCCCGAGAAGGTGCTTGCCGTCCGCCACGACTGGGCCGATGCCGAACCCGAGCTCACCGGGCGGCTGATGCGCGCCATCTGGCGGGCCAACCGCTGGCTGGGGCAGGGGCCAAACCACACCACCGCCTCCGAGATCCTCGCCCGCAAGAGCTACCTCGACACCCCTGCCGAGCTGATCGAACGCGCGCTCTCCGGTCGCCTCATCGTCAGCCAGAAGGGCGACCTGCGCCACGTGCCCCGCTACCTCGAGTTCTTCGAGGGGGCCGCCACCTTCCCCTGGCGCTCCACCGGCGCCCTGATCGCCGACCGGATCGCGGCCCGCACCGGGCTCGACCGCACCGCCGCCCAGGCCGAGGGCAAGCGCGTCTTCCGCTCCGACCTCTACCGCCAGCACCTCGCCCGGACCACCGCCGACATGCCCGGCGCCTCCGAGCGGATCGAGGGCGCGATGACCGAAGACACCCCCGTCGCCTCGCCGTCCGGGCGACTCACCCTCCCCGCGGATTCGTTCTTCGATGGCTACATTTTTGAGCCCCGTCAGGATCTCTGACCAATTTTTGTGCAGTCGGCCTCGCTGCGCCGCGGCGAAGGTCGGGCGGGCCCCCTCAGCCCGAACAATCCGTTGACCCGCCGCCCGGCAGCAGGCATCACCGTCGCAGATGAGGCAAGGGCGTCTCATCCGAAGAATTCACCCTCGAAGATGCGGGTAACCCGAGCACAGCCGCTCGACCCATTGCGCCAGCACGGCGCGATGACGGTCAGCGGCTTTTTTGTTGTTTCCGGGGCCCCAGGGCCCTCAACCCAAGGACGACCACCCAGATGAAACATCTCTTCGGAATCGTCGCCACCACCGCGACCCTTCTGACCGGCAGCGCCTTCGCCCAGTCGCTCGACCTCGAAAAGGACGAGCTGACCTTCGGCTTCATCAAGCTCACCGACATGGCCCCGCTCGCGGTGGCCTACGAGCAGGGCTACTTCCTCGACGAAGGCCTTTTCGTCACGCTGGAGGCCCAGGCCAACTGGAAGGTGCTGCTCGACGGCGTCATCGGCGGCCAGCTTGACGGCGCCCACATGCTTGCCGGCCAGCCGCTCGCCGCCACCATCGGTTTCGGCACCGAGGCGCACATCATCACCCCCTTCTCGATGGACCTGAACGGCAACGGCATCACCGTGTCGAACGAGGTCTGGGAGGCGATGAAGCCGAACATCCCCACCGGCGATGACGGCAAGCCGGTCCACCCGATCTCCGCCTCCGCCATGGCGCCCGTGGTCGAGCAGTACAAGTCCGAGGGCAAGCCCTTCAACATGGGCATGGTCTTCCCCGTCTCCACCCACAACTACGAGCTGCGCTACTGGCTCGCCGCCGGCGGTCTGCACCCGGGCTTCTACTCGCACGAGAACATCTCCGGCCAGATCGCGGCCGACGTGCTGCTCTCCGTCACGCCGCCGCCGCAGATGCCCGCCACCCTCGAGGCCGGCACCATCTACGGCTACTGCG
>CAYVQK010000241.1:0-5020 GCA_964454145.1 uncultured Oceanicola sp.
CCATGCCCGCCACCGAAAGCCCGTTCATCGCCGAGATCAGCACCATCAGCCCGATGGTGCCGATGGCAAGCCCCCCCGAGATGCCGCCGAACCAGACGTGGAACATGCGGTAGAGGTCATCCGCGATCTTGGACTCGCTCATCACGTAGCCCATGAAGATGAACATCGGCAGCGTCAGCAGCGGATACCACCGCATCAGCTTGATCGCCGCGGCGAAGCCGAGGTCATAGCCGCCCCGGTCGCCCCAGAGCAGGAAGGCCGCGACGACGGCGACAAAGCCGATGGCGCCGAACACCCGCTGCCCGGTGAAGAGCATGAGCATCATGGTCGAGAACATCAGGATGGCGATCAGTTCGTAGGGCATCAGGCCGCCCCTCCGGGCACCGCGATCCGCTCGCCGGTGCGCAGGAACACGATGTCCTTCACCAGCTCCGAAAGCGATTGCAGGATCATCAGCAGGATGCCCACGCACATCACCACCTTGATCGGCCAGAGCGGCGGGCGCCAGACCGAGTTGGAGGTCTCCACATGCCCCATCACCTCGCTCGCCGCCTCGCTGCCGCCGGAGAAGAAGGCCCCCGCCAGCTCGGCGAAGAACCCGAAGGGCTCGCCGGTGAAATGCCCCAGCGAATAGGCCGTGGAGCCGATCCCGCCCCAGAGCAGGAAGCCGAGGTAGGTGAGCAGGAACAGCACGGTGACGGCATCGAATGCCGCCTTCCGGCGTGGCGAGAAATCACCGTAGAACAGGTCCATCCGCACGTTGGAGCCCATCTGCATCGCGTAGGGCCCGCCGAGGATGTAGAAGCCCACCATCACGAACTGGGCCATCTCCAGCGTCCAGAGCGACGGCGTGCCGGCAAACTTGCTCCAGGTCGACCAGAGCAGCACCCCCATCAGCACGAAGATGCCCCACATCATCACCCGGCCGAGCCCGTAGTTGAAGCGGTCCACGGCCGCGACGAAGCCCCTTATTGCCCTCATGGGCGGACCTTCTGTGGCGTCACCGCCGCCAGCCCCGCCTCGATCGCCGGAAACAGATGGGCGGCCATGGCGCGGGCAGTGTCCCGCGTCGCCACCAGATCATTGCGGATCTCCAGCATCAGCGCCGGGATGCCCCGCGCCTCGCCGTGCTTCTTCAACGTGTAGGTCACCCCGTCGTCCGGGCCATAGGGCTCGTTCAGCGCCGCCCGGTAGCGGCCCTGCATCCGCTCCGCCACAAGCGCGCTGTCGGCCATCCGGCTGTCTTCATGGAACAGGAACCCCAGCTCCACCTCGCGCGTCACGCCGCGGTAGACAGGGGTGAAGCTGTGAATGGTGACAATCGCCGCCGTCTCGCGCCCGTCGAGCACCTCGGCCAGCGCGGCGTGAAACGGCTCGTGGATCGCGTCGAACCGCGCCTTCCGCTGCGCCTCGGTCAGCCCCACGTTGCCCGGCACGGGGTAGATCTCGCTCCGCTCCGGAATCGCGTCATGCGCCTCGAGCGGGCGGTTGAGGTCATAGACCAGCCGCGAGATGCCCCCCGCCACCAGCGGCGCATCGAGGCCGGCAGAGAGCGTCTGCGCCACCTGCAAGGCCCCGATATCCCAGGCCGCATGACTCTCCGCCGCCTCGGGGCTGAGGCCGAGGCCCTCGAACTCCGCAGGGATCACCGGGCTGGCGTGCTCGCACACCAGCACGATCGACCCGCCGCCCCGGGGGCGCGTCACCTCTACCGGTTTCCAGTCGTCCGACACTCTCATCCCCCGTGGCGCATTTCGTAATCATCACTACAGGATTTTGTAGCCTGTCAAGATTTATCCTGTAATATTAGCTTCACTCGCCTGCCAGATGTACGAAAAGGAACAATCCTTGGACGGACCGCCGCTGATCCGCGATCTTCTGAAGGAAAGACAGGCAGACCTCACCGCCGCGGAGCGCAAGCTCTCCGCCGTGCTGCTCGACGATTCCCTCGTCGCCGGGCTCCAGTCCATCACCCGGCTCGCCGAGGCCGCCGAGGTCTCGACCCCCACCATCATCCGGCTGGCCCGCAAGCTCGGGTTCGACGGCTTCCCCGACCTGCAGAACGCCATCCGCGACGAGATCGCCGCGCGGATGAAGCAGCCGCTGGCCAAGCTCGAGGTCGGCCCCCGCGGCGGCGATCACATCATCGCCCGCTTCACCGAGGCCGTCGCCGCCAACATCAACCGCACCCTCGACCGGCTCGACCTCGCCACCTTCGATGCCACAGCCGCCCTGCTCTCCGACCCCTCCCGCAGGCTCCACCTGCTCGGCGGCCGGATCACCCGGTCGAACGCGCATTACTTCTTCAACCACCTCCAGATCATCCGCCCCGGCGTGATGCTGCTCGACAGCTCGCCCTCGGTCTGGCCCCAGGCCCTGCTCGACATGGGCGAAGGCTCGGTGCTGATCGTCTTCGACATCCGCCGCTACGAGCGCGAGCTGGAAAAACTCGCAGGCCTCGCCGTGGAGGCCGGGGCGCAGGTGGTGCTCTTCACCGATGCCTGGGGCTCGCCCATCGAGCGCCACGCCGCCCATGTCTTCCGCGCCATGGTCGAGGTGCCCTCGTCCTGGGATTCCACCCTCGCCATCAACCTGCTGGTCGAGGCACTGGTGGCCGAGGTGCAGACCCGCGCCGCCGCCTCCTCCGCCGAGCGCATCTCGGCGCTGGAAGACATGATCGGCGCCTCCAGGATCTTCCGCAGTTGACGCCGCGCGCCCGGCGTCAGACCTCCTTCATCCGCCAGGCCACCCCGGCGCCCGCCAGCGCGATCCCGGCGAACACCGCCAGCACCACCCCCGGCCCCGCCACCGAGGCCAGCACCCCGAACAGGCCGCCCGCCAGCAGCGCCACGCCCACCACGGTGTTCGCCACCGCCGTGTAGCTCGCCCGCTGCGCCTCCGGCGCCAGGTTCACCAGGTAGGTCGAGCGCCCCACCCGCACGCCACGATAGCTCACCATCAACCCGAAGAGCGCCACCGGCGCGGCCCAGGCCGTGCCCATCAGGCCTGCCACGCCAAACCCCACCGCCAGCAGCAGGAACCCCGCCGCCACCGCGCCCGAAATCGCCAGCACTTGCCGGCTCGACCGGTCCGAGAGCCGCCCCCAGACCCAGCCCGAGACCAGCCCCGCCAGCGCCGAGGCCGCAAGCATCGCCCCCAGCGCGCCCCAGCGCTCGTCGCCTGCCTCACCCGCCAGCATCACCAGGAAGGGCGGCGCCAGCGCCGTCGGGATCAGCATCACCCGCGCCAGCACGAAGCGCCGCAGGTCGGCGTCCTCCCGCAGGAGCGCCATCTGCCCCAAGCCCGTCGCCTCGCCCTCCGCATCGCCGGGCCGGTCCTCCTCCCGGATCGTCGCAAAGACCAGCGCCGCCCCGAGCCAGGCCACACCCGCCAGCGCGATCGCCCCCGCCACCAGCGTGAACCGCTCCACCACGCCCAGCATCAGCACGCCCGCAAACACCAGCACGCCCGCCGAGGCCAGGCTCGCGGCAAACCCCGTCACCGTGCCCCGGCGCGGCTTGTCCACGGTCTTGCCCAGCACGTCCTTGAAGCTCACCGAGCAGACCGACCGCGCCAGCGCCAGCACCGTGAGCGCCGCCACGATCACCCCGCCCGCGGCCCAGCCCTCGAGCCAGAGCGCCGCCGCGAGGATCACCAGCGCCGCCACGCCCTGCCCCGCGGCCCCCGCCGCCCAGGCCCACTTCCGCCGCCCCATCCCGCGGATCCGCGCGGCGGTGAAGAGCTGCGGCACCAGCGCCCCCGCCTCCCGCACCGGCACCAGCAGCCCGGTCAGCACCGCCGGCGCCCCCAGCGCGCCCATCAGCCACGACAGCACCAGCTTCGGGTCGATCAGCCCGTCGGCCAGCTTCGACAGCGAAAGCGACGCCCCGTGGCGCAGGAAATTTCCCGCCTCCGCGCGGCGGGCGGCCTCGGTGATATCCTCCGCCTCGGCGTCACTCCTGTCGGTGACGGCATCGAAGGCGCGCGTGGTCAGGCTGGCGGTCATGCTGGCTCCATCTCGATATCAAGGATACGTCATTGCGCAGGCCCGGTTCATTTTCTTGCTGAAAATACTCAATCCCGCCCCCGCTCCCGCCGCAACGGTTGACAGTCCGCACAAGGCCCGCCAAAGAGCCTCCCACGACATACCCGCAACCGGGCGTTCCGTGGGCGCCAAACCGACGAGGAGAGCCTTCGATGGCACAGATTTCCCTCACCTTCCCCGATGGCAATGCAAGGGCTTACGAGGCCGGGATCACCCCCGCCGAAGTCGCCGCCGACATTTCCAAATCGCTCGCCAAGTCCGCCATCTCCGCGATGGTCGACGGCAAGCACCATGATCTCGCCTGGCCGATCGAGGCCGACGCGCAGATCGCGATCAACACCATGAAGGACGACGCCCCCGCGCTGGAGCTCATCCGGCACGACTTCGCCCACGTCATGGCCCGCGCCGTGCAGGAACTGTGGCCGGATACGAAAGTCACCATCGGCCCGGTGATCGAGAACGGCTGGTATTACGACTTCGACCGTGCCGAGCCCTTCACGCCCGAGGATCTCGGCGAGATCGAGGCCCGGATGAAGCAGATCATCAACGCCCGCGACGAGGTCCGCACCGAGGTCTGGTCGCGCGCCGACGCCATCGCGCATTACGAGAAGACCGGCGAGCACTACAAGGTCGAGCTGGTCGGCATGATCCCCGACGACGGCCAGCCGATCCGGATGTACTGGCATGGTGACTGGCAGGATCTCTGCCGCGGCCCGCACCTGCAACACACCGGCCAGCTCCCCGCCGACGCCTTCAAGCTGATGTCCGTCGCAGGCGCCTACTGGCGCGGCGACAGCTCGCGCCCGATGCTCCAGCGCATCTACGGCGTCGCCTTCAAGAACCGCGAAGACCTCAAGGCCCACCTCACCTTCCTCGAGGAGGCCGAAAAGCGCGACCACCGCCGCCTGGGCCGCGAGATGGACCTGTTCCACATGCAGGAAGAGGCGCCGGGCAAGGTCTTCTGGCATCCGAACG
>CAYVQK010000242.1:0-5014 GCA_964454145.1 uncultured Oceanicola sp.
AGCGGGTCGCCCAGCTTGTCGTCCTTGTAGGAGAACTCGATGATCGGGCGGGGCAGCTGCGTGCCCTCCTCCATCCCAAGCCTCTTGGCCATGGAGCCTGCGGCGAAGTTGCGCACGATCACCTCGAGCGGCACGATCTCGACCGAGCGGATCAACTGCTCGCGCATGTTGATCCGCTTGATGAAGTGGGTCGGCACGCCGATGTTGTTGAGGCCCGTCATGAAGAACTCGGAGAGCCGGTTGTTCAGCACGCCCTTGCCCTCGATCGTCGCCTTCTTCTCGGCGTTGAAGGCGGTGGCGTCGTCCTTGAAATACTGCACGAGGGTGCCGGGCTCGGGGCCCTCGTAGAGAATCTTGGCCTTGCCTTCGTAAACCAGCTTGCGACGTGCCATTGGGTCCATTCCAGATGCGGGCAGCGGCGGCACCCCGGGAGGCCCGCGCCTGTTATTGCGGGCTATAGTGCAAGGGCTGCCTCGCCGCAAGCGGAGCGAGGCCGATCGGGCCGTCTGCCCGCCCTTGGCGCCGCCACGCGGGGCGGCTAGGGTCGGCGCAGCTGAGAATGCCGGCATCCGGAGGGGGAGATGGCCGAAGATTTCGCCGTGCTCGATTTCGCGCTGGTGGCCATGGCCCCGCGCGAGGTGGCCTGTGCCCTGGCGCGGGCCGAGGCCGCGCCGGCGCGCGCCGGGGCGCGTTCCGGCGGGCTGCTGGGCCGTCTCATCGGGCGCGGCAAGGCGGCGGCTTCCGGCAGCGCGATGCCGCTTCTCGTTCAGCCCCGGGGCACGCTGCCGCGCGGCGTGCTGGCCCGTGAGATGCTCGACGACATGGGGTTCGGCGGCACCGATCATGAGGCGCGGCTGTCGGCGCCGGTGGGCCGCGAGGGGCTGACGCTGGTGGAACTCCGAGAGCGCACCGATGGTGCGCCCTCGCCCCGTCTTGCCGCGCTGAGCCGCGCCCTGGGCGAGGTGGATGTCCTGGCCTTCCGCCTGTCCGGCGGGCGCCATCCCGCCGGGGAGTTTGCCTTTGTCGTCTTCCGCAACGGCGCCGTCACCCGCAGCCTGCGCATCCGCCGCAGCTCCGAGGGGGCGGACTGGCAGGCGGAGACCACGGGCTCCCCGCATCCGCTGGAGGCCGAGGCGCCGCCCGAAACCACCCGCCCCGGCGCGCTGATCCCGCCCAGCCGCCAGGCGGCGCTGCTGGAGCGGATGGGCATCGACGCCGATCAGCTGCTGGTCGACCGCAGTGCCCATGCCCGGGTTCTGGAGCTGTCGACCCGGCCCGGTGGAACGCCACCTGACGCCCTCCCCGAACCGCACCCGGCCGCCGCCGAAACCCCCGCCGAGGACACCGCGTGGGAAGACGAGGTGACGCAGCTCCTGGTGAGCGCCGTCACCGATGCCCTCGCGGAAGAAGACCAGGTGCCCTGGCTCGACGCGATGACCGCGGATCTCGAGGCCGGGCGCACCGAGGCGGCCTTCGACCGCGCCCGCGCGCTGCTCGCCCGGGGCACCAGGCCGCAGGCCATCCGTGCCGCCGACACGACCCGGCTCGCACGGCTCTTCGGGGTGGAGCGCTGAGCCCATGCCGGCGGCCCGGCCGGCTTGCGGCCATTCGTGCCTTCCCATCCCGGCGCGGGCCACTTACATAGAGGCAAGGATTCAACCCGGGAGGCCCCCATGTCCACCTTCGACGAACGCGAAAACGCCTTTGAAAACAAGTTCGCCCACGACGCCGAGATGCAGTTCAAGGCCGAGGCCCGCCGCAACAAGCTGCTCGGCATCTGGGCGGCCGGGCTGATGGGCAAGTCGGGCGAAGATGCCATCGAATATGCCAAGGAAGTGGTGAAGGCCGATTTCGAGGAAGCCGGCGACGAGGACGTCTACCGCAAGGTGGCGGGCGACCTGGGCGACCTCGCCGACGAAACCACGATCCGCTCGCAGATGCGCGCGCTCATGGTCGAGGCCAAGGCGCAGCTGATGCAGGAGAGCTGAGGCTCCCTCCATAAGACGACCCGAACGGCTGGCCCTGCCCGGCCGTTTCGCTTTTTCGGACACCGGTTAAGCCCTTGGTCACCCCGGGCTGGTAGCACCCTGCGCAGATCACCTCTGGTGGAGGCGCAATGGGCAAGGTTTCTCACCGGCTGCAACGGACCGCAGGCACGCTGAAACAGGCGGGCCTTGGGCGGCTCGTGCTGCGCCAGGGCCTGCCGATCCTCGCCGTTCTGGCCTTGCTGCCGCTTCTCGGCGGCCTGTTGCAGGGGCT
Source organism: uncultured Oceanicola sp. (assembly GCA_964454145.1). Taxonomy (GTDB): domain Bacteria; phylum Pseudomonadota; class Alphaproteobacteria; order Rhodobacterales; family Rhodobacteraceae; genus Vannielia. Next base: position 2,260 of record CAYVQK010000242.1, read on the forward strand.
CGACTTCGCCGCCGGCTGGGCGGCGCTGTCGGATCTGCCGGGCTCGCGCTGGCTCGGCGCGCTCTGCATGACCGCGGTCAGTTTCTGGGCGCTGGGGCGATATGACCAGGCGATCCACCGCTGGCTCGCCACCGGGCAGAACGAGGAGGCGGTGCAGGGCGCAGGCATCACCGCCATCGCGGTGGGCCAGTCCACCGGCTTCGGCCTGATCGTGGGAGCCCTGCTGCGCTGGCGGATGCTGCCGGGGCTGGGCCTTGCCCGGGCGCTCGGGGTCACCGCCGCCGTCGCGCTGTCGTTTCTGGCGGGATGGGGGCTCTTCACCTCGCTCTGCCTGCTGGTGCTGCCCTCGGCTTTCCCCTGGGCCGAGGCGGTGGGCTTCGCCGGGCTCTGGCTCGGCGGCTGCGTGGTTATCCTCTGCCTCTGGCCACCCCACTGGGGCGGGCTCTCGCGCCTGCCCCGCCTGCCCTCGATCTGGCTCGCCAGCCGGATCGCCAGCTTCGCCGCGCTCGATTGCGCCGCCGCCGCGCTGGCCTTCTGGCTGTTGCTTCCGCCGGGCACGGGGCTAGGCTATTTCACCCTATTGCCCGCCTTCCTGCTGGCGCTCGGCGCAGGCATCGTCGGCGGCACACCGGGCGGCGCCGGGCCCTTCGAGGCGGCGCTGCTGATGCTCCTGGCGCAGGTCGACGGGGCGGCGCTCCCCTGTGCAATCCTTGGGTTCCGGGTGGTCTACTACGCGCTGCCCGCAGGCCTCGGCCTGCTCGCGGCGGCGGCGGGGCCGAGGCGGTCACTGGCCACGCTCCGGCGCGAGCGGCAGGACCGGGCCGACCACCGCCCGACCTTCCGCCGCGCCGGCGAGCCGCCCTCGCCCGACCTCGCCTGGCACCTCGCCACCGCCCGGCGCGCCGAGGCCGGGCTGATCCGCCAGGGCGAGCTCGGCTGGCTCGAGGCGCCGGGCGTGGGTGGCGGATGGGCCGCGGCGCCCACCGGCTCGGCGCTCGTCGCCCTCGGCGCCCCCTTCGGACCATGGGGCAAGCGCCGCCACTGGCTCGCCGCGTTGCGGGCCGAGGCCCGGGCCCGCGGGCTCGCGCCGGTCATCTACAAGGCCGGCAGCCGGATGGCCGCCGCCGCCCGGCGGGAGGGCTTTCACCTGCTGCCAGTGGCCGAGGAGGCCGTGCTCGATCCGATGGGCTTCTCGATCGACAGCCCCGATCACCGCCAGCTCCGGCGCAAGCTGCGCCGGGTCGAGAAGTCGGGGTTGGAGATCACGCTTGAACTCGGCCCGCCTGACCCGGCCACCGCCGCCGAGATGGCGCAGGTGTCGGAGGCCTGGGAGGCAGGCCGGGGCGGCGCGCGGGGCTTCTCCATGGGCCGTTTCTGCCCGATCTACCTTGGCCACCAGTACCGCTTCGTCGCCCGCGCCGAGGGCCGGATCCTCGGCTTCGCCAGCTTCCACGTGAGCACGCGCGAATGGGTTCTCGACCTGATGCGCACCCTGCCCGAGACCCACGAGGGCGCCCCCTCGGCCCCGGACGGCACGATGCATGCCCTCGTCGTTCGCGCCATCGAGGAGGCCGCCCGGCGGGGCTGTCTGCGGCTCTCGCTCGCGGCCGTCCCGCTCCGTGCCACCGCCGGCGATGCGGAAAGCGGGGCACTCGGCGAACCCACGCTTTTCACCGCCCTCCGCGCCAGGCTCGACGACGCCACCGGCGGCGCCGGCCTGCGGCAGTTCAAGGCCTGTTTCGCGCCGAGGTGGGAGCGGCTCTACCTCGCCGCACCCAGCCGCCTGGCGCTCGCGCTGGCAGCGGTGGACATCGCCCGCCGCATTGCCCGCCCCCGCCCCCTGCCCCGCCTCGGCCCCGAACATGCCGCCCCGGGCCGCTATGCGCCCCTGCCGAGGGACGAGGAGGCCGAGGCCGAGGCGCTGCCACTGCGCCGCGCCTCCTGATCGGACGCGTCCCGCCTGCGGCCAACAACATGGGCGCCCGCCCCGCTGCCACGGCCCGCGGCTGCCAGCCGACTCAACATGATCTTGCAGCATTCGAGATTGCGCCCCCGCCCCGCCTGTGGCACCCAGCGGCCAACCGAAACCCCGGAGGTTCCCATGTCCGACGCCCTTTCCAGGCTGCTCGCCGAGCGCCCCTTCCTGCTGACCGATGGGGCCACCGGCACCACGCTGTTCAACATGGGGCTCCAGTCGGGCGACGCGCCGGAACTCTGGAACGAGGATCACCCCGACCGGATCGCCGCCCTCTACAAGGGCGCTGTGGACGCGGGCTCCGACCTGTTCCTGACCAACAGCTTCGGCGGCAACGCCTCGCGGCTGAAGCTGCACAACGCGCAGGACCGGGTCCGCGAGCTCAACCGGAAGGCCGCCGAGATCGGCCGCGAGGTGGCGGACAAGGCCGGCCGCACCGTTGTGGTCGCAGGCTCCATGGGCCCGACCGGCGAGATCATGGGCGCCATTGGCACGCTGAGCCACGAGGATGCGGTGGCGATGTTCCACGAACAGGCCGAGGGCCTGAAGGAGGGCGGCGCCGACGTGCTCTGGGTCGAGACGATCTCCGCCCCCGAGGAATATCGCGCCGCCGCCGAGGCCTGCGGGCTGGCCGGCATGCCCTGGGTCGGCACCATGAGCTTCGACACCGCGGGCCGGACCATGATGGGCGTGACCTCCGCCGACATGGTGAAGATGGTCACCAGGCTGCCGCATCCGCCGCTCGCCTTCGGCGCCAACTGCGGCGTCGGCGCCTCCGAC
>CAYVQK010000243.1:0-3789 GCA_964454145.1 uncultured Oceanicola sp.
GACGCCGAAGAAGCCGCCCTCGATGATGGCGTTGGTGGCGTAGCCGAGCTGGGTGCGCGGGTCGAGGTCGGGCGACAGGAAGCCGTCGATCCTCCGGGCGAAGTGCTCGGAGCCCTCGTAGGCGGTGATCCCGCCCACCACCACGAGCCCCGCGATGACGACGAGCAGGGTGATCGGCGCGCCGGCCACGAAGTACATCACCGCCCAGGCGAATAGGATCAGGCAGGCCTGGCCGAAATCGGGCTGGAGCGCGAGCAGCATCACGATGATGCAGGCCAGGATGAAGGAGAAGCTCTTGCCGGGAGGCCCCGCCACCTGCTGCGAGGCAGCCATCAGCCAGGCCGCGAGCACCACGAAGCCGGGCTTCAGGAACTCCGAGGGCTGGACGCTCGCGAAGCCGAGCGAGAACCAGCGCGTCGCCCCCTTTCCGAAATCGGTGCCGAAGAAGGGCAGCAGCAGGAGCGCGGCGAAGCTCACGAAGAAGCCCAGCACCGCGAGGCGGCGCACGAGGTTGGGGGTCATCATCGAGAAGCCGAACATCACCACCAGGGAGAGCCCGCCGAAGAAGGCCTGGCGCTGCACGTAGTAGAAGGGATCGAGCCCGTTGCGCGCCGCCAGCGGCGGCGAGGCGGCCAGCCCCAGCAGGAGCCCCACGCCGAACAGCAGAAGTATGGACGACATCGACCACTTGTCGATCGTCCGCCACCACCGGGGAAGCACCGGCTCGCCCGTTCCCACGGGGGCCGTGCCGAAAACCATCTCTGTCATCAGACTGCCTGACTGCCTCGAATGCCCGGTTTTCCGGGTCTGGATCCACCGTAACGCAAGGTGATTCGCATGGGAAGGGATTTTCGAATCACGATTGGGATGGGGGGGGGGCGAAACGTTCGATCCGGGCGCGAGGCCAGCGCCCGCACCGCGCGGGGCGCGGTGCCGCACGCATTGCGCTCGCGTTCGCGCGTTACGTCACCGTTTCGCAGGTCATCTGCGAAGCGCCCGCCCCGTCGTGCTGCAAGCACGCCTCCGGCGTAACGGGGGGCGGTGCGGGCGCTGGCCGCCGTTGGCGGCCGGGCGCTCCGCTTGAACCTATCACCCCTCCCCTTCCCACCCCGCCCCGCCTGTCATAACCTCCGCCCCGGAGGAGACGCCCATGCCCGAGCCCATCACCCTCACCTGCGACTGCGGCAAGGTGCAGCTGGCCATCGCCGCACGGCCCCGCCCGCCGCAGGGCAACCGGGTGATCTGCCACTGCAACTCCTGCCGCGCCTTCGCCCGCGTGCTCCACCGCGCCGACATTCTCGACGCGGGCGACGGCACCGACATCCTCCAGTTCGGCTCCGACCGGCTCTCCATCACCCGCGGCAAGGAGCACATCGCCGCGCTGCGCCTCAGCCCCAACGGCCTCGCCCGCTGGTACACCGCCTGCTGCACCACGCCGCTCGGCAATACCGGCCCCTCGCCGCGCTACCCCTTCTTCGGCGCCATCACCCATGGCATCGCCGACAAGGACGCGCTCGGCCCGGTGAAGGCGCGGGTAAACATCCCCAAGGGCAAGGCGCTTCCCGCAAGCCTGCCACCCGGCACCGGCAACGTCGCGGGCGTGTTCCTTTCCATCGGGCGGATCATGTTCGGCGGCTGGCTCACCGGCGCACAGAAGCGCCACCCGTTCTTTCCCGGCGGCAAGCCACTGGTGGAGCCGCGGGTCATCACGCTCGAAGAAAAGGAGGCCGCCTATGCGTAAGTCCCTCGCCCTGCTTGCCTTTCTCGCCCTGCCCGCCACCGCGCAACAGTTCCCCGCGCCGCTCACCGACGCCGATTTCGCCCCCGTCGACGAGGCCGAGGCCGCACTCGGGCAGCTTCTGTTCTACGACCCGATCCTCTCGGGCAACCGCAACATCGCCTGCTCCACCTGCCACCACCCGAAGTTCGCCACCTCCGACGGGCTCTCGCTCGGCATGGGCGAAGGCGGCACGGGCCTCGGGCCAGAGCGGGTGGCCGACCCGGCCAACTACCCCGACGAGTTCATCCCCCGCAACGCGCCCGCCCTCTTCAACCTCGGCGCCACCCAGTTCACCGTGCTGTTCCACGACGGCCGCATCGAGAAGGACGAGAGCCGCCCCCACGGCTTCCGCACGCCGATGGGCGAGGACATGGAGCAGGGCTTCTCCGGCATCCTCTCGGCGCAGACGATGTTTCCCGTGCTCTCCGCCGACGAGATGGCGGGCCACGTGAAGGAGAACGACATCTCCAAGGCCACCCGCTCGGGCCGGATCACCGGGCCCGGCGGCGCCTGGGACATTATCGCGCGCCGGGTCGAGGCGGCGGGCGACTACCAGCAGCGCTTCGAGGCGGTCTATCCCGAGGTCGCCGCAGGCCGCCCGCTTCACTTCACCGACATCTCCAACGCCATCGCCGCCTTCATGGCCTTCGAGTGGCGGGCCGACAACGCGCCATTCGACGCCTACCTGCGCGGCGACGCCTCCGCCCTCTCCGAAGACGCGCTGGCGGGCGCAAAGCTGTTCTACGGCGAGGCGGGCTGCGCCTCCTGCCACTCCGGCGCGCTGCAGACCGACCACGGCTTTCACGCCATGGGCGTGCCCCAGATCGGCCCCGGCAAGCGCCTCGCCTTCGAGAGCCACCACCGCGACATCGGGCGGATGGGCGTGACCGGGCACCCCGAGGATGCCTATGCCTTCCGCACGCCCTCGCTGCGCAACGTCACCGCCACCGCGCCCTACGGCCACTCCGGCGCCTATGCCGAGCTGGAGGCCTTCCTCCGCGCCCATGCCGCCCCCCGTGCCGCGCTCGCCGCCTATGACGGCGCCCCCGCGCGGCTGGCGGCGCTGGAGCACGATGCCATGGGCCCGCTGACGGACGCCGCCGACCGCGCCGCGCTCGAGGCCGCCATCGCCGTGGAAGACCGCCCCTTGCCCGACGAGGAGCTGCGCCTGCTCATGGCCTTCCTAGAAAGCCTTACCGACCAGGGCGCCATCGACGGCCGCCTGAAGGTGCCCGCGAGCGTGCCGAGCGGGCTGCCGGTGGACCGCTGACGCGGCGCCGCAGGGTGGGCAATCTGCCTACCGCCCCTACCGCCGCCGCATCACCGCCCCCTGCCCCGCCAGTACCCGCACCACCAGCGCCAGCGTCACCGCGTTCAGCAGATGCCACAGCCAATGCGTGCCCATCGGCAGCACATCGCAGAGCGGCGCGTCGAGCGTGCGGGCGGTGAGCGAAACGGTGAACACCAGCGCCGCCGTTGCCATCGCTCGCGCCAGCGGGCTGCCCTGCACCGCCGTCAGCACCGCAAAACCCCAGAGCGCGAGCCACGCCGGCGCATAGCCCACAGCGCCCCGCAGCTGAGGCGGGGCGATCTGCGCCAGCGCCCATGTGGCCGCAACAAGCGCCGCGAGCGTCAAACCCGTCAGCAGCCCCGTCCGGCCGGGAACGGCCCCGGTGAACCGATGCAGGCCGGTGACGAGCGCGACCAGCGAGAAGAGCTGGATCGGCAGCACATCCGCCAGAGCCGCCCAGCGCGTGGCGAAGCTGTGAAAGGCGAAAGACCCGAGCCCGATGCAGGCGAGCAGGAGGCAGAGCGCCGCGATCGCGGGCCGGAGCTGGCCGATCCTCCGGGCGTGGTGCCAGGCGACGGCGGCGGCGAGGAGAAAGGCGAGATTGGTCAGCGCGTTCACCGGCTCCGCCCAGAATGCGGGCGTGAGGCGTTCGCAGTAGCCGTCGATCTGCGTGGTCCAATCCATGAGGCCCTTGTGGCACAGGTCGACCGACCTGCGT
>CAYVQK010000243.1:3889-5008 GCA_964454145.1 uncultured Oceanicola sp.
GTCGTCACGCGTCGTAGCTCACCACCACCCGCTCCGAGATCACGTGGCTCTGGCAACTCAGCACATAGCCCTTCGCCACCTCGTCATCCTCCAGCGCGTAGTTCGCCGCCATCTCCACCTCGCCCTCCAGCACCCGGCAGCGGCAGGTGGAGCACACCCCCGCGCGGCAGGAGAACGGCACCTCCATGGCGGCCGCGAGCCCGGCTTCCAGCACCGTCTGCCCCGGCTCGACCGTGAGCGTCCGCGTCACCCCGTCGAGCGTAACCTTCGCCTCCGCGCCGGTGGCCCCCGCCGCGATCGCCGCCGCCGCCCGCTGGGGCAGCCGCCCCGGCTGGTCCGACTTGAAGAGCTCGAACCTGATCTGCTCGTCGCGCAGCCCCGCCGCCTTCAGCGCCTCCGAGATCGCCAGCATCATCGGCTCCGGCCCGCAGATGAAGGCCACGTCCACCCCCTCCGGCTCGATCAGCCCCGAGAACAGCGCCCGCACCTTCGCGCCGTCCACCCGGCCGGTGAAGAGCGGCACCTCCGCCGCATCGTGCTCCAGCACGTGGATCACCTGGAACCGGCCCATGTGGCGGTTCTTCAGGTCTTCCAGCTCCTCGCGGAACATCACCGTCGCCGCCGCACGGTTGGCATAGACAAGGGTAAACCGCGAGGTCGGCTCGGCCGCCAGCGTGGTGCGGATGAGCGACAGGACCGGCGTGATCCCCGAGCCGCCCGCGAAGCCGAGGTAATGCCGCGGCGCCTCGCCGAGCGGCACGAAGAACCGCCCCGAAGGCGGCATCGCCTCCAGTCGCATCCCCGGCTTCAGATTGTCGTTCGCCCAGGATGAAAATGCTCCGCCATCCACCCGCTTGATCCCCACCTGCAAGCCCTCGCCCACGCCGCAGCAGATCGAGTAGCTGCGCCGGATCTCGGTGCCGTCGATCTCCTGCCGGAAGGTCAGGTATTGGCCTTGGGTGAAGACAAAGGCCTCCGGGTCGTCGGGCTGAAGCGTCACCACCACCGCCTCGCGGGTGGTGGGGCGCACGTCGGTCACGGTGAGGGGGAGAAACTGGGCCATGTCAGATGCACTTGAAGTAGTCGAAGGGTTCCAGGCAGTCGCCGCAGCGCCACTGC
>CAYVQK010000244.1:0-4982 GCA_964454145.1 uncultured Oceanicola sp.
CGACCTGCTCGATGTGGGTCGACTTGCCGGTGCCGTGGTAGCCCTGGATCATCACCCGGCGGTTGTGGCTGAAGCCCGCGAGGATGGCGAGCGTGGTGTCGGGGTCGAACTTGTAGGTGCTGTCGATCTCGGGCACCCGGTCGGTCGGCTCGGCAAAGCCCTTCACCACCATGTTGGTGTCGATTCCGAACACCTCACGAACCGAGATCTCTTCGGTGGGTTTCATCGCCTGGTCGCTCATGCCGTGTGCCTTCGCCGCTGGCGCAGGCCCGCAGGGGCGGGCCGCGCGTGATCTGTCTTCCGGGTGGTGCCCGATATCGCGACCGGGTGCAAGGGTGGCGGCGCATCCGGCGGGCGGCGAAAAAGCACCGGTCACGGGGGGTGCCGAAAACGTCACCGTGACATGGCTTTACCAAAGCGTTACCCTAGGGGCGATTTGCTGCCACAGGTCAGAATACGAAATGCCTTTTCAAGGAAATGCTTTGCGGTCGGCTTCCGTCCTATGCCTTGTCGTGGCCTTTTTTGCCACGCTCGCCCCGCTTCCCGCGCGGGCCGAATTCACCCTTATCGACAGGCTGGGCGCATGGCTGTTCTACACCCAGCGTGGTGTCGGCTCGAACTATGCAGCCTGCCAGGTGGTGAGCTGCGTCGATGGCACCTGCGGCATGGGCCGCGGCGGGCGCACCCAGTTCTCGCTCTATGACGCCCGCGATGGCCGCGGGATCTTTCCCGAGTTCATCGCGCCCCGCCGGGTGCCGCCGGGCGGGATCGCCAGGCTCGACATCGCCGGCCGCGAATTCGTGATGAAGAACACCTTCCCCTCGCCGCAGTTCTACCTGCAGGTCGAGAAGGTGGAGGAGGCCAAGGCGGTGCTCGACAGGCTGGTGGCGCTGGAACGGGCCGACAGCAACGGCAAGTTCACCGTGGTCGACCCCTTCGGCGCGCGCTTCGAGTTCACCGCGCGCGGGGTGACCGGCAGCCTCGACCGCATGGTCCGCCGCTGCACGCCGCGCAGCTAGACGGCCGCCGCCTCCTTTCGCCAGTCCTCGGCCAGCGCCCCTAGCAACTTGCGCACCGCCGCATCCTCCGCCTCTTCGCCGGTGTACTTCTCCCGCCCGATCATCTTCTCGAGGGCGGCCATGTTGCGGTTCGCGATGATCCGCTCGATCCGGGGCGGCAGAATGTGGGCCGCGGAGAGCGCCTTGATCCAGGCTTCGCGCTGATCGGGCAGCGGCGCGTCGGCGTTGATGCACCAGTGGTGCTCGAACTCGATCATGATGTAGTCGAGCACCGGGCGCACGACGTGGCGCCGGTCTTCCATCAGCGGCATCCGGAACACATCGGTCACGATCTCGTAGCTCGGCCAGTAGTAGAGCGCGCCCTCGTCGTGATGCGCGCGCACGACCTCGTCGATCGCCACCCGCAGAACGGCCTTCGAGACGGTGTTGGAGGAAATGCAACTGTTGTCACGGAAGGTGGCGCTGAGCGGAATGGGCGAGAGTGTGAAGATGATCTTGGCATCGGGCCGGTGCTTGCGGATCAACTGGTAGATGGCCTCGAGGTTGTCGCGGTTCTCCTCCACCGTCGACACCCGGAACTTGTGGCGCTCCGGGTCGTAGGCATCCTTGGGGATGGTGCGCCAGAAGACGTTGCCCGAGGGCGCATCGTACCACACTTCGCTGAGGCCGAAGGTGAGGATGAACACGTCGGTGGTGTCGAAGATCGCCCGCGTCTGGGCCTGCACCTCCGGGTCGTAGCCGTAGCTGGTGGCATCGTAGCCGTGCCAGAGCTCGCCCTCGAAGCGCTTGTTTTCCCAAGCCCATTCGAACTGCTGGCGGATGACGAAGGAGTTCACCATGCCCTCGCCCATCTTCACCACATAGGCGTCGCTGGGGGTGTCGCTGCCGGTGAGCACACGGAAATTGCGCTTCACCAGCCAGTTCGAGATGTTCTGCGCGAAGCAGGAGCCGAAGGCCGTGATCTGGGTGTCGGGCGTGATGGCCGGGGTCTCGGGGAGCCAGCCCTTCAGCACCCATTTCGACACCGCATCCTCGGGGATCATTCGCGGTTTCTTGGGGGCGAGGTTGGTGTGGTCGCCACGAAACCAGGCGCGGTGGTGACTGCTCTCGGAGATCTTGTCGTCGTGGACGAGCTTCTGCAGCGCGCCGGGCCGTTCGGCCTTCGAGGTCTTCGCCGAAGCCGGGGTCTTCGCTCCGCCGGTCGACGGCTTCCGTCCCTTGGCGCTTGCCGAATTCCGAGCCATATGACCTCACTGCCCACAATCAAACACTTGGCGGGGCAGCATGGCCCGCTCTCGCCCGAACGTGGAACGGGGCCGTCGGGGGGTCAAGCCTCGGGTTTGGCCGTCGGGCAGGCTGCGGGCGCGGCGTTGCGCGCGGGACTCACTTGAAGCTGCGGCTGTCCTTGATCTGATCCCAGGCCCAGACCACCTCGGAGAGCTGCTCCTCCTGGCTGCGGTCGCCGCCGTTCATGTCGGGGTGCAGCACCTTGATGAGCGCCTTGTAGCTCTTGCGGATCTCGGCCTTGGTCATGGTGTCGCGCGCCTCGAGGATCTCCAGCGCGCGGCGCTCGGTGGGGGGCAGGCGGCGGGTGCCGCCGTTGGCCTGGCGTCCGGGGTTCTGCGTGGCGTTCTCGCCCAGCACCTGGTGCGGGTCGTCCACGCCGAGCCGGGCCCAGGCCTTCTCCTCCGCCGAGCGGCGGAACGGCTTGGTGTCGCGGTTCCAGACCCGGTCGCTGTCGATCTGCGCCTCCATCTCCTCCTCGGTCGCGCCGTTGAAGAAGTTCCACTTCAGGTTGTACTCGCGGACGTGGTCGCGGCAGAACCAGTAGTAGTCGTCCAGCGTGTCTGGGTTCTTCGGCGCGCGGTACTGGCCCGGCTCCTCGCAGCCTTCGTGTTCGCAGACCCGCTTCGAGGTCTCGAAGGCGCCCGACATGCCACGACGACCGCGCTGGCGCTTCTTCTTGTCCGAAGAAACGGACATATCGAAACCGAAGGGATCGTCTCTGTTCATGCCTGCAGCCCCATTTCGCTTGGCAACCTGTTCGACTCGGACCATGAAGTTTAGTGTATTCAGGCCGGGATAGAAGGGGGCAGGAGAAAAAATGACGCTTGCATTCGAGATTGAGACCCGCCTGCGCGAGGCCTTTGCGCCGCAGAGCCTCGAGGTGCTTGACGAAAGCGAGGCGCACCGGGGGCACGGCGGATATTCGCCGGACGGCAGCCACTTCCGGGTGCGGATGAAGGCCGAGGCGCTCGAGGGCAAGAGCCGCGTCGCCAGGCACCGGGCGGTGAACGCCGCTGTGGCCGATCTCTTCCCGCGCATCCACGCACTCGCCATAGAGGTGTAGGCGGGCAGGTCGGTACAAGCCAGACCGACAGGCGTTTCCGAGCAACGACGATGGGGCTTGGCATCCATGGCGCGAAGCAGGCCATCCTGTGGATCGGCGGCGAAGCGGGACGTTGCCCGAGCCGCGACGTGTTGCTTCGGCGCTTCCGTTCTGCGTCCACCAAAAAGCCCGCCCCAGCCGGGACGGGCCTGACCTTCGAAACCGAGTCAGATCACTCCGCCGCGACGTCGGCCTTGCCGGCAGGTTTCTCGGGGGTGCCGTGGGTCGCCGGGCCGAGGGCCGGGGCCTTGCCTTCGCGGGCGCGGGCCGAGAGGGCGGCGGCGGCCACGTCGCGGGCGGCGGCTACGGCATCGCGCCGGGGCTCTTCTGCGGCGGAGGCCTCCTCGGCCTCTTCCACGCGCTCCGGCGCCTCCTGCACCTCGGGCGCGGCCAGCAGCGCGGTCACCTCGGCGTCGCTTACCGCGGCCTCGTCGAGTTCGCGGCGGAACACCAGCATGTGCTGGAAGGTGGTCTGCTTGCCGGTCAGGCCCACGCGCTCCTGGCAGGGCAGGGTGTCGGTCCGCTGATACTCCCAGCCGGCGGCGCCCATCTCGTTCATCACGTCCTGCAGCGCCACGGCAAAGCGGTCCGAGGTGCTCTTGGCGCCCTTGGCCTTCTTGCCGCGCTCCGGCGCCGGCACCACACGATATTCGTAACGCGGCATCTTTGCCCCCTGATTCAAGTCACGCCCGCCAGCCTAGCGCCTGGGGCGCGTGAAGTCCAAACACCGGCCTGCGAGCCTGTCCAATTCAAAATTCCTGTGGCGCTTTTGCCCAAGGATTCGTCAACCTTTGCGCGCATGCGTATGCATCGGATGTGCATGCGATGTGCATCGGGTGTGCATCGGATGTTGCCATCGAAATATGCTATACCCCACGATCCGATCGAAAGGCGTTACAGCCCCAGCTTGGCGGAAACCAGCTCGTTCACCGCCTTCGGATTGGCCTTGCCGCCGGTCGCCTTCATCACCTGCCCCACGAACCAGCCGGCCAGTTTGGGGTTGGCCTTGGCCTTCTCCACCTGGTCGGGGTTGGCGGCGATCACCTCGTCCACCGCGGCCTCGATGGCGCCGGTGTCGGTGACCTGGGTCATGCCCTCGGTCTCGACGATCTCCTTGGGGTCACGGCCGCTCGTGTAGCAGATCTCGAAGACCTCCTTGGCGATCTTGCCGCTGATGGCGTCCGACTTGATGAGGTCGATGATCTGGCCGATCTGCGCCGGGCTTACCGGGCTTTCGGTGATGTCGTGCTCTTCCTTCTTCAGCCGGCCGTAGAGCTCGTTGATGATCCAGTTCGCGGCCAGCTTGCCGTCGCGCCCCTCGGCGGCCTTCTCGAAGAAATCGGCGGCTTCCACCTCGGCGGTCAGCACGCTGGCGTCGTAGTCGCTGAGGCCGAAACTCTCGATGAAACGCGCCTTCTTGGCATCCGGCAGCTCGGGCAGGGAGGCGGCGATATCATCCACCCAGCCCTGTTCGATCTCGAGCGGCAGCAGGTCGGGGTCGGGGAAATAGCGGTAGTCGTGCGCCTCTTCCTTGGAGCGCATCGAGCGGGTCTCGCCCTTGTCGGGGTCGTAGA
>CAYVQK010000245.1:0-4981 GCA_964454145.1 uncultured Oceanicola sp.
GCAGTATTCGATGACATAGCCGGTGCCGCCTGCGGTGCCGGTGGCGCCGATCACGCTGAGGGTGATGTCCTTGGCGGTCACGCCGGGGCGCAGCTTGCCGGTGATTTCCACCTTCATGTTCTTGCCCTTGCGCTGGATCAGCGTCTGGGTGGCGAGCACATGCTCGACCTCCGACGTGCCGATGCCATGCGCCAGCGCGCCAAAAGCGCCGTGGGTGGCTGTGTGGCTGTCGCCGCAGACCACGGTCATGCCCGGGAGTGTCCAGCCCTGCTCGGGCCCGACGATGTGCACGATGCCCTGGCGGATGTCGCTCACCGGGTAGTAATGCACCCCGAAGTCCTTGGCGTTCTTGTCGAGCGCGGCAACCTGGATGCGGCTGTCCTCGGTCATCGTCTCGGGGTTCTCGCGGCCCGCGGTGGTGGGCACGTTGTGGTCCGGCACGGCGATGGTCTTGTCGGGCGCGTGCACCTTGCGACCGGCCATGCGCAGCCCTTCGAAGGCTTGCGGGCTGGTGACCTCGTGCACCAGGTGCCGGTCGATGTAGAGCAGGCAGGTGCCGTCTTCGGCCTCATGCGCCACGTGGGCATCCCAGATCTTGTCATAGAGTGTCTTGGGGGACATCGGTCCTCTCCCTTGATGTTCGTGGGGGTTCGATTTCGGAGGGCGCGCAGAGCCGCGCCGCGCCTCATAGGGAGGCGAGGATCGTCAGGGTCGCGCCAAAGAACCGCCACGGAAGGCGGGCCCGGTCGTCCATATCGAAAACCTGCGTCATGGGCGGGGAAATACACCTGCCCGACCCTTGCGGCAAGGGGGCTCAAGGGCGTGTGACAGCGGGGCCGAGGAGCCCGCCGACCGCCTGTCAGGCTCCATGGCACTGCCTGCCCTCCGCAAATTCCGATCTGGCCCGCACACGGCGAGGTGAAAAACCTGCCTCGGCAAGGACTTGCCCGATCAACCGGCCCCATGCCACCATGCCGCAAGAGGAGGGCCGCGATGGACCCGCAGGAACAGTCCCTGCAACTTGGAGAGCTGCACAGCGAGGTCACCGGCCTGCTTGGCCGCGCCGAGGCGCTGCTGATGTCGATGCTCCAGCCCTGGCGGCTCTACCAACTCGGCATCATCATCGCCCTCGTCGCCCTCGCATTCCTGCTGCGGATCTGGCTCTCGCCCCGCATGAAGGCCTGGATGCGTTCGCTAGAAGGCCGGCCCAAATGGCAGCTCCGCCTGCTGCTCATCGTCCACAACCGGCTGACGCTGATCTTCTTCGTCCTCGCCGCATGGGGCACCGTCGCGGTGATGCAGCAGCTCACCTGGCCGTCGCGCAGCTACCTCGTCAGCATCGCCGCCACCATCGCCACCGCCTGGCTGCTCATCAGCCTGACGACCCGATTCATCCGCAACACCTTCCTGCAACGGATGGTGCGCTGGGGCGCCTGGATCTGGGTCACGCTCTACTTCCTCGGCCTCTGGGGCAGCACCGAAACCCTTCTCGACAGCGTCGCCCTCGAGGTGGGCGAGTTCCGTCTCTCCATCCTGGGGCTGCTGAAGGCGCTCATCATCACCGGCCTGCTGTTCTTCTTCGCGCGGGTCATCCACAAGGGCGCGCAGGGCAAGATCCGCACCAACAAGGATATCTCGCCGTCGATGCAGGAGCTGATCATCAAGGTCCTGCAGGTTGTGCTCTTCGGCGCGGCCTTCTTCCTCGGCCTCAAGGCGGTGGGCTTCGATCTCACCGGTCTGGCGGTGCTCTCGGGTGCCATCGGCATCGGCCTCGGCTTCGGCCTGCAGAAGGTTGTATCGAACCTGGTGTCGGGCGTCATCATCCTGCTCGACAAGTCGATCAAGCCCGGCGACGTGATCTCTCTGGGCGATACCTTCGGCTGGATCAACTCGCTCGGTGCGCGCTACGTCTCCGTCGTCACGCGGGACGGCAAGGAATACCTGATCCCGAACGAGGATCTCATCACCGGCCAGGTGGTGAACTGGTCGCACTCCAACGATTACGTCCGGCTCGACATCTACTTCGGCACCGCCTACCACGACGACCCGCACGCCGTGCGCAAGATCGCCATCGAAGCGGCCAAGTCGGTGGACCGGGTGCTCACATGGCGGCCGCCCGTCTGCCACATCGTCGGCTTCGGCGACAGCTCGGTGGATTACATCCTGCGCTTCTGGATCGAAGATCCGACAGGCGGCCTCACCAATATCCGCGGCAACGTATTCCTTGCGCTCTGGGATGCCTTCAAGGAGCACAACATCTCCATCCCCTTCCCGCAGCGTGAAGTCCGGATGCTGGAAGATCACGACCCCTCGCAGCCCTCCGACGCCAAGATGAAGGCGGAAGCCGCCGGCACCGCAGACTGACGGCAGGGTGGGCAATCAGCCCGGCTTTTCGCGCGGCTAGCCCACCCGCTCCGGCGGCCAGGGCCGGGCATCCTCGGCGGCGATCCAGTCCGCCACCCAGGCGGGCAGGGCGGGGGATGCTGCTGCCTTTTCACCCAGCGCCCCCAGCACCTCATCCGGCGGAACGATCCCCCCGGCGCCCGTCACCGCGCCACGAAACACCGCCTGCCCGCAGCAGGTCTCTCCGCGCCACATGCTTTGCTCGATGTAGATGAATCGGTGATCCCATCCGATCATCCGGCTCTGCATCTCGAAGTGCTGGAACGCGGTGATCCGCCGCCTGTAGCGCACCACCGAGCCCGCGATCGTGAGCCCCCAGCGTTTGTCCCGCAGCACCCGTACCAGCCCTGTGCGGCGCGCCAGCGGGATGCGCCCGAGGTCGTAGAGCGTGAGCGTCCGCCCGTTGTTCAGCTCCATCCAGAAATCCAGATCCCACGGCCAGCAACGATGCCGGCTGACATGGGTGCCGTCGATCGGCAGGGCGGGCTGGCGGCCGGCGAGCCAGAGCTCCTTGGCCATTCGGATGAAAGGATACATGGCGCGAAGGTGCGCTGTCCGGCGTGCGGGTCAACCGCGACGTCACGGCACAACGAACCCGGTTGCAACCGGCCCGCGCGATGAATACCTCTGTCGCGGCCCATCAAGAGGAACACCGCCCATGCTGATGCTCTACCAGTTGCTTGACCTCGTGCTCGGCGTGGTCTTCTTCATCATGCTGGTGCACGTCATCATGAGCTGGCTGATCTCTTTCCAGATCCTGAACCTGCGCCAGCCGCTCGTCTACCAGATCTGGGACGGTCTCAATCGCCTTCTCGAGCCGATCTACCGCCCGATCCGCCGTGTCCTGCCCGACACCGGCGCGCTCGACTTGGCGCCGCTCGTGGCCTTCGTGATCGTTATCGCGCTGCGCAACATCATCCTTCCCGGGGTGTTCCAGCAGTTGATCTGATCGGCCCGATGGGGCCGCGCCGGGTCTGGCGCAGCCCCGCCGTACAGCCTCAGTGGGTCCAGCCTCCCGTGGGCTTGTACTTGTGGATCTTCGCCTTGGTGTCGGTGCGCTGCATCTTGATCTCCGTGGCACTCAGACCGATGGCCTTTCCGGTCTCGTCCAGCGTGGCATAGCGGACGGCCTTGAGGTGCGGAAAGGTGTTGGCCGACCGCATCCAGCCGATCCCGTAGGCGCCCGGCTCGTTGCTCTTCACGATGATCTGGCGGGGGTGCTTGGTCTCGCCAAGCCAGCCGCCCTTCTCGAAATCCTGATGGTCGCGCGTGGTGATGTTGATCCAGGCGTGGTCGTCCAGATCATATGCGATCAGCACCGCGCCATGGGTAATGGTCTCACCCGGACGATATGACTTGTTGATGTCGAAAACCCAGAGGGCGCCGCCGTTGTGGGCCAGCAGGTTGCCGGCATCCTTGGCCTTCTCGGCGTATTGCGAAGGAACCCAGCGAAACAGAGTAGGCATGACTCATCTCCCGTGATGACGAATGGATTGTGAGGAATCGCCGCGGAGCCGTGGCATCCGGGGCGCCGTGGTGTGCTGCGCGAAAATGGCGCGCCGGCTTTGAGGGTCAGTAGGCGAACAATCTTGCCCTGACGCTACGTCAGATGGGAATGAAAACGGCATATTCAACCGCAGCGCGTAAAGATTCTTGTTCTTGACCTTGACCGGAGCCCGCTTGAAGCCCGCACGACGCTGAGGGTATGGGAGCCCATGCCCGCCGCGTCGCCTTCAGAGCTCCTCCATTCCGTCTTTGGTTTCCCCGAGTTCCGCCCGGGACAGGAGGAGATCGTGCAGGCGGTGCTCGCCGGTGAGCCCACCCTCGCCATCATGCCCACCGGTGGCGGCAAATCGCTCTGTTACCAGCTCCCCGCCCTCTGCCGTGAAGGCGCCACCCTCGTCGTCTCCCCGCTCATCGCCCTGATGCGCGACCAGGTCGCCGCCCTGCGCGGCCTCGGTGTGGAGGCAGGCGCGCTCTGTTCTGCCAACACCGAGGAAGAGACCGACGCGGTCTTCTCCGCCATCGACGCGGGCACGCTGAAGATCCTCTACATGGCCCCCGAGCGCCTTCGCTCCTCGGGCACCGAGCGCCTGCTGCGCCGAGCGGGTGTGCAACTCATCGCGGTGGACGAGGCCCATTGCGTCAGCCAATGGGGGCACGACTTCCGCCCCGACTACCTCGAGATCGGTCCGCTTTGTGCTCGCATGGGCGTGCCGCTCGCCGCCTTCACCGCCACCGCAGATGCCGAAACCCAGGACGAGATCGTCACCCGGCTCTTCGGCAGCACCCCGCCACGTGCCTTCTTGCGCGGTTTCGACCGGCCCAACATCCGCCTGGCCTTCGAGGCCAAGGACAAGCCGCGTGCCCAGATGCTCGCATTCGCCGCCGCGCGGCGCGGGCAGGCCGGCATCATTTACTGTGGCACCCGCGCCCGGACCGAGAGCATCGCCGCTGCGCTCGCTGCCGAAGGGCATGCCGCCGTGTCCTACCACGCCGGGATGGACCCCGAGCCGCGCCGCGAGGTCGAGCGCCGCTTCCAGGCCGAGGACGGGCTGATCGTCGTCGCCACCGTCGC
>CAYVQK010000246.1:0-4976 GCA_964454145.1 uncultured Oceanicola sp.
TTTTTTTGTATCTACTCTCTGATTTAAGGGCAGCTTACAGAAAGGTTCAGTATTCGAATTTGTCAGATCCGGGGTTGCCCGCTACCAACGGGCGCGGGCACGAAATCCGCACGACCGTGAGGAGCCCGGCCATGAACCTTCGAACCCAATCGACCACTTCCGTCGATCTTCGCCGTATGGCGCAGGCGATCCGTTTCCTGTCGATGGATGCAATCGTACGAGCAGCTGACGGGCATCCAGGTACACCCCTCGGCGGTGCAGATATCGCGACGGCACTCTTTACGCGCCACCTGAAATTCGATGCCGCGCACCCGACTTGGCCGGATCGCGATCGCTTCGTGCACTCGGCTGGCCATGGTTCGATGCTGCTCTATTCGCTTCTATGCCTTTCGGGATACGAGAAGATCGACATCGAGCAAGTTAAGAACTTCCGTGTGCTCGGCTCTCACACGGCAGGTCATCCGGAGTTCGACCAAGAGGCCGGCATCGAAACCACGACCGGCCCCCTCGGCCAGGGTATCGCGAATGCCGTTGGTATGGCCGTTGCCGAGCGAATCCTTAACGCCCGCTTCGGGGACGATATCGTCGACCATTATACCTACGCCTACACCGGTGACGGTTGCCTGATGGAAGGCATCGCGGCTGAGGTCATCGCGCTCGCCGGCCACCTCAAGCTCGGCAAGCTAGTGTTCCTATGGGATGACAATCGCATGACCGACGATGGCCCGACGGATCAGGCGGTCACAGAGAACCAGGTCGTCCGCTTCGAGAACAATGGGTGGCACGTGCAGGAGGTCGACGGCCACGATCCGGAAGCCGTTGCAGCTGCGATTGCGGCCGCTAAGAAGGACGCTCGCCCAAGCATGATCGCCTGTCGAACTTTCATCGGGTACGGCATCCCGCGCATTCAGAACGATCGTGTGGCACATGGTGGCAAGATCACCGTTGAGGATACCGACGCCGCCCGAAAGAATCTCGATTGGCCCTATGCTCCCTTCGAAATCCCGGACGAGGTCGACGCGGCTTGGCGCAATGCTGGGGCGCGAGGTGCTTCGGAGCGTGTAGCTTGGGAGGCACGCCTGAACGCGCTCTCACCCGAGAAGCGCGCCGAGTGGGAAAGGCTGATGGCGGGTGAGCTGCCACACTCTTGGCGTGACGCGCTGAACGAGAAGAAGGCCGAGTTGGGGAAAGCCGGGCCGCTCCCGGGTATTCGCGCCTCAGGCGAAATGGTCGCCGCTCTGGCAGACGCCATCCCCGAGCTGATCGCGGGCGCGCCTGATCTCGAGGCGGCCACACAGCACAAGCGCCAGTTGAAGCCCTTCACTGCCAGAGACCGGTCAGGCCGGTACATTCACTATGGCGTTCGTGAGCACGCGATGGGCGCGGTGATGAACGGGATGACGGTGCACGGTGGCATTGTTTCCTTGGGCACGACCTTCCTCGTTTTCAGTGATTACATGCGTCATACGCTGCGGATGGCGGCGCTGATGCGGATCCCGGGCCTGTTTGTGTTCAGCCACGACTCCATCGGCATCGGGAAGAACGGCCCTACGCACCAGCCTGTGGAATACCTTGCCTCACTTCGTGCATATCCCAATATGTGGACAATCCGTCCAGCCGATGCGGTGGAGATGGCGGAAGCGTGGGAACTCGGCCTGGAACACCGTAATGGACCCACGGCAATCATCTGCTCGCGCCAACCACTCGACTGTCTGCGCAAAGATGCAGGCCCGGAAAACCGCTCGGCCAAAGGTGCCTATGTGATCGCCGAAGCCGATGGCTCTCGCCAGGCAACCGTACTGGCAACTGGGTCCGAGGTGGCTGTTGCACTCGCGGCACGTGGACTTCTCAAGGCAAAGGGTATTGAAACCGCAGTCGTCTCCATGCCGTGCTGGGAGCTTTTCGAACAGCAGCCCAAAGCCTACCGTTCGGAGGTTCTGGGAACCGCCCCACGCGTGGCGGTCGAAGCGGCTGTACGGTTCGGCTGGGACCGGTACATCGGTGCTGATGGTGTATTCATCGGGATGAACGGGTTTGGCGCGTCAGGTGATTATCCCGACCTGTTCCGCCACTTCGATATCACCCCCGAAGCAGTGTCAGAGGCCGTCCGACGGAGCCTCTGACCGATCACGGCAATTTGCTCAAGGCCCGCTCTGGCGCCTGCCCACAAATCTGGCAATCTCCCGCGCGGCGGCCGATTTGGCCGCTGCTTGCAACTATGGAGATGCACATGAGACGAGTGGCTTTCGGCGCTCTTCTCGCCGCGTTCGCGGCCCTTCCCGCCCTTGCCGAAGTCGAGTTGATCGACACCGACGGCGACAGCATGGCCTCGCTCGACGAGATGATGGCCGTGTATGAGGGCTTCACACAAGAGCAGTTCACGGCGATAGACACCGATGCCGATGGTTTGCTCAGCGATGAGGAACTGGTCGCCGCGATGGATGCCGGCACGCTGGAGTCGATTGGCGACTGACCGTTGCCGAAGAAAAATAGGGCCGCGACGTCACCGTCGCGGCCCGTTTCCTGGGTTGATCGCGGGTTATTCGGTGTATTCAGCGATCTTTGCGCGTGCCTCGTCGATCAGAGCCTGACCGTCAATGCCCTTCGCATTCATATCGGCCACCCATTCTTCATAGATCGGCTCGGCAAGCGCACGCCATTCGGCGGTGGCCTCCTCGTCCAGCGTGATGATGTTGTTGCCGAAGTCGACCGCGATCTGGCGCGAGGGGGCATCGGAGGCTTCCATCGTGTCGCCAGCGAACATCGAGAACTCCAGCCCGGAATTGTCGTCGATCACCTGCTTGAGATCATCGGGCAGGCTTTCGTACTTGGCCTTGTTCATGGCGAGAACGAAGGTGAGCGTGTAGAGTGAGACGTCCTTGAACTCGGTGTGGTTCTGAACCAGCTCGGCCACCTTGAGTGATGCCGTAACCTCCCACGGAATCGTCGTGCCGTCGATGACGCCCTTGGAGAGGGCTTCCGAAACGGCAGGCACCGGCAGGCCAACCGGCGTGGCGCCAAGGCGTTCGAGCAGGATGTTGACGGTGCGCGAGCCGCCGCGGATCTTCATGCCTTCGAGGTCTTCGGGGGCTTCAACAGCAGTCTTGGTGTGGAAGAGGCCGGGCCCGTGCACCCAGGTGCCCAGGATGTGCAGGTCGGCGAACTCGGTATCTTTCATGTGCTCTTCGAACATTTCCCAATAGGCGCGACTGGCGGCCTTGGCCGTCGTCACCATGAAGGGAAGCTCGAAGACCTCCGTGCGGGGGAAGCGGCCGGGCGTGTAGCCAACAACCGTCCAAACGATATCGGCGACGCCATCCTTGGCCTGGTCCATCAGTTCGGGCGGCGTGCCGCCAAGTTGCATCGAGGGATAGTGCTCCACCTTGATGCGTCCGCCCGACTGCTCCATGACGTCGGCCGCCCACTTGTCGAGCACCAGCTTCGGCACGTTGGCCTGCGGGGGCAAGAACTGGTGCAGCCGCAGCGTCACCTCCTGCGCAACCGCGCTCGTCGCTCCAAAAGCGGCCAAGGCGACACCGCTCAGGGCCCCCAAAATAGTTCTGCGATCCATCCCTAACTCCTCCCGTTGGTACGATGGTTTTGCATTATAGTGCCGACTTTGCCGTATATCGCATCACTGATCCAGAGGATTCGTTCGGATCACCACAGCTTTCCCAAAAGAAAACGCCCCGCGTTGGGCGGGGCGTCTAATCGCTCATCAGAGCTGGTTACTTGCTGTACTCGGCGATCTTGGCACGGGCTTCGTCAATCAGGGCTTGCCCATCAATGCCCTTGCTCTCCATGTCGGCCACCCATTCGGCGTAGATCGGCTCTGCAAGGGCCTTCCACTCTTCGGTTCCTTCTGCGTCGATCGTGATGATGTTGTTGCCGAGATCCTGCGCGATCTTCAGGCCCGGGGCATCCAACTCGTCCATCATCTTCCCGGCCCAGGCCGAGAACTCGGCGCCGGAGTTCGCATCGAGAGCAGCTTTCGCCTCGGGCGGAAGCGACTCGTACTTATCCTTGTTCATGGCAAGAACGAAGCCGAGAACATACAGCGCGTTGCCGGTGAACTCGGTGTGATTGTGAACGAGTTCCGAACTTTTCACCGCGGTCGTCACCTCCCACGGGATGGTGGTGCCGTCGATCACGCCCTTGGACAGTGCCTCCGAAACGGCTGGCACGGGCATGCCCACGGCGGTCGCACCGAGCTTCTCGACCAACTGGGTCACCAGGCGCGAGCCGCCCCGAATTTTCATACCCTGCAGGTCTTCGGGCGTCTCGACCGGTTCCTTCGTGTGGATCAGGCCGGGGCCGTGCACCCAAGTGCCGATGATGTGCAGATCCTGGAACTCCGTGTCCTTCATGTGCTCTTCGAACATGTCCCAGAACGCCATGGAGGTGGCTTCAGCCGTGGTGGCCATGAACGGAAGCTCGAAGACCTCGGTCCGCGGGAAGCGCCCGGGGGTGTAGCCGATGACGGTCCAGACGATATCCGCCACGCCGTCCTTGGCTTGGTCCATCAGCTCCGGGGGCGTGCCGCCGAGTTGCATTGAGGGGAAGTGCTGGATTGTCAGAGTGCCATTCGATTCTTCTGCAACCTTCGCCATCCACGGCTCCAGGATCTGGCTGGGGACGGCGGCCTGCGGCGGCAGCATCTGATGCAGGTTCAGGGTTTCCTGCGCTTGCGCCTGGACCGAAAAACCGATCGTTGCGAGAGCTGCAGCTGAAGCCATGTTGAGAAAATTGCGACGTGTTTTCATTTGATCCTCCCAGAAACATGAAAACCTTAGATCGGCGGAAAATGTGGCACAGTGGCCCGCACTGGGCCATGAGATAATGCGCCGCGGCTATCAAATTTTTATTGGTGCGCGAAAGAACACGCCCCGCCGAAAAGGCGGGGCGTTTGAGATGCTGTATTTTCCGGAAGCTATTTCGCGGCCGCGACAGCTCGCTTTGTCAGCACGCCGATCAGG
>CAYVQK010000247.1:0-4942 GCA_964454145.1 uncultured Oceanicola sp.
CACCAACAAGCCCTACCGCGCCAAGCTGCGCGCGCCGGGCTACCTGCACCTGCAGTCGATGGACCACATCGCCAAGGGCCACCAGCTGGCCGACATTGCCGCCATCATCGGCACGATGGATATCGTGTTCGGCGAGGTGGACCGCTGAGGCCATGACCCCCGCGCTCGTCTCCCTCCTGATGCTCATTGCATCGCTGTCGGTCACGATCTTCGTGGCGCGGCGGGTGCCGAGTGCGCTGGTGGCCTATCCGGTGGCCATCGTTGCAGGAGGCGCGACCTTCATCGCGCTGTTCCTGCTCTTCACCTTCACGCTGTCGTTCGCCCTGCTGAACGAGATGCCGACATTCCCGATCACGGAGTAAGCCGATGCTTCGCCGCCTCTACCATGACCAGCCCGAGAGCTTTGCCTTCACCCCGGCCAACCAGGCCTGGGCCGAGGCGCAGGTGACAAAGTATCCGGAGGGGCGGCAGGCGAGCGCGGTGATTCCGCTGCTGTGGCGGGCGCAGGAGCAGGAGGGCTGGCTGAGCCGTCCGGCGATCGAGCACATCGCCGACATGCTGGGCATGGCCGACATCCGGGTGCTGGAGGTGGCGAGCTTCTACTTCATGTTCCAGCTGCAACCCGTTGGCAGCATTGCGCATATCCAGGTGTGCGGCACCACAAGCTGCATGATCTGCGGCGCGGAAGACCTGATCGCCGTCTGCCAGGAGAAGATCGCGCCGAACGCGCATCAGCTCTCCGACGACGGCAAGCTGAGCTGGGAGGAGGTCGAGTGCCTGGGCTCCTGCGCGAATGCGCCGATGGCCCAGATCGGCAAGGACTATTACGAGGATCTGACCGCGGAGCGCTTCGGCGAGATCATCGAGGAGCTGCGCGCGGGCAAGGTACCGGTGCCGGGACCGCAGAACGGGCGCTATGCGGCCGAGCCGCTGAGCGGGCTGACCAGCCTGACCGAGCATGACAGCGGCAAGACGAAGTACAACGCGAGCGTTCAGCTGGCGACCGACATCGGCGACACGGTGAAGCGGATCGACGGCGAGGAAGTGCCGCTGCTCACACCCTGGAGCGGCAAGAACGCGACCCCGACCAGCAAGGCGCGGGCCGATGCGGCGCGGAAGGCGGGAAAGCCCGCCAAGGCGGAGACGCCGAAGTCTGCGGTGCAGCAGGAGGCGGAAGCGAAGAAGAAGGTTGCCGCCAAGGAGGCCGAGGCCGAGGCCGACCGGGAGAAGGTGGACGGTGCGGGCGATGCCGAGCGCGCGGCGGATGCGGGCAAGGATTCGCCCGATGCGAAGGGTCAGGCCACCGCGCCTTCGGGGGCGGCGGGCGAGGACAAGACCTCTGCCGATGGCGGCAAGGCCTCGGAGGCGCAGGCCGACAAGCCCGGCCCCAAGGCAGGCGACGAGGCCGGGACGGCGAGCGGCTCGGTGGGGCAGAAGCCCGGCACGCTGGCGGCGGCCCGGGGTGGCAAGCCCGACAACCTCAAGGCCATCAAGGGCGTGGGCCCCAAGCTGGAGCAGCTGCTGCATTCGATGGGCTTCTACCATTTCGACCAGATCGCGCGCTGGAGCGAGGACGAGATCGACTGGGTGGACGACAACCTGGAAGGCTTCCGCGGCCGCGTTCGGCGCGACGACTGGGTGAGCCAGGCCAAGACGCTGGCCGCGGGTGGCGAGACCGAGTTTTCGGGCCGGGTGAAGAAGGGCGACGTCTACTGAGGCGGGCCGCGTGACCCCCGAGGAAGAGAGGGCCTTTGCCCGCAGCGGGCGGCGGATCGCGCTGCTGATCGCGGCGGCGGGAGTGCTGGCGGTGCTGGCACCCTGGCTGGTGGTGAAGCTGGGGATCGCGCCGCGCTACGAGATCTTCTTCTACCTCGTGGCCATGGCCTGCTTCATCTTCGCGATGGTGAACCTCGCGGCGATGTGGCGGAAGAGAAAGTAGAAGACGCCTTGCGGCCAAGGGGTTGCGAGGCGGGGGAATGGAAGTCTGCCGGTGCCAGAACGGACTGGCATTGGTGCGGGGGTTCAGCTATCTCCCGTGTTGCGAAGCCGAATTTGGAGCCAGCCCATGTTGCAGGACAGCGACCGCATTTTCACCAACATCTACGGGATGCATGACCGCTCGTTGAAGGGCGCGCAGAAGCGTGGGCATTGGGACAATACGGCCGACCTGATCAAGAAGGGGCGGAGCTGGATCATCGACGAGATGAAGGCCAGCGGCCTGCGCGGCCGGGGCGGGGCGGGCTTTCCGACCGGGCTGAAGTGGAGCTTCATGCCGAAGGAAAGCGATGGGCGTCCGGCCTACCTGGTGGTGAACGCCGACGAATCCGAGCCCGGCACCTGCAAGGACCGGGAGATCATGCGCCACGATCCGCATACGCTGATCGAGGGCTGCCTGATCGCCAGCTACGCGATGAACGCGAACACCTGCTACATCTACATCCGCGGCGAATACATCCGCGAGCGCGAGGCGCTGCAGGCGGCGATCGACGAGGCCTATGACGCCGGTCTGCTCGGCCGCAATGCCGCCGATTCCGGCTGGGATTTCGACCTGTTCCTGCATCATGGCGCGGGCGCCTACATCTGCGGCGAGGAAACCGCGCTGCTGGAGAGCCTCGAGGGCAAGAAGGGGATGCCGCGGATGAAGCCGCCGTTCCCGGCGGGTGCGGGGCTCTATGGCTGCCCGACCACGGTGAACAATGTGGAATCGATTGCCGTGGTGCCGACGATCCTGCGCCGGGGCGGCGCCTGGTTTGCAGGTTTCGGCCGCCAGAACAACGCGGGCACGAAGCTGTTTGCCGTCTCGGGCCACGTGAACAACCCCTGTGTCGTCGAAGAGGCGATGTCGATCACCTTTGAGGAGCTGATCGAAAAACATTGCGGCGGCATCCGCGGCGGGTGGGACAACCTGCTCGCGGTGATTCCGGGTGGCTCTTCTGTTCCTTGCGTGCGCGGCGAGAAGATGAAGGACGCCATCATGGACTTCGATTACCTGCGCGGCGAGCTGGGCTCCGGCCTCGGCACCGCGGCGGTGATCGTGATGGACAAGAGCACGGATATCATCAAGGCGATCTGGCGCTTGTCGAAGTTCTACAAGCACGAGAGCTGCGGCCAGTGCACGCCCTGCCGGGAAGGCACCGGCTGGATGATGCGGGTGATGGAGCGGCTGGTGAAGGGCGAGGCCTCCGTGGAGGAGATCGACATGCTCTTCGACGTGACCAAGCAGGTGGAGGGCCACACGATCTGCGCCCTCGGCGATGCCGCCGCCTGGCCGATCCAGGGCCTTATCCGGAATTTCCGTGACGTGATCGAGGATCGCATCGCCGGCAAGCGCGGCGCGATCGCCGCCGAGTGAGCGACGTCCAGACGATGGTGACGATCGCCCAGGCGATCGGATTCTTCGCCGCCATCGCCTTCGTCGTCGCCGCGTCGCTGATCTGCGGGCGGGCGGGCTTTGGCCCGGGTGCTGCGCTGGCCCTTGGCGCGGTGCTCTTCGTCATCAACCCGGTCCTGCCCACGGTTCTGGGCGTCTTCTTTCGCTGGGTGCCGGGATTCGACCCGGTTCTGATGATCCTGATCCACCCGATCTGCGGGCTCCTGGCGATGCTGACGCTGCTCATCCTCGCGGTGATCGCCTGGCCGCGCGACACGGCGGAAGATCGCTGAGTTTCATGAAAATCAAGGACATGTGAGACCCTGTCAGTGGATGACAGGGCATGTGTTATTGCATAGCGGTGGGGGTGGCCCCATCTGGATCACCGACACGGAGGCGCGGAACGTGCCCCGCAGGACAGAGAAGGTGAGAGCAATGACACATGCAGGCAAGATGCTGGGCGGCGCGGTGATCGCGGTGATCCTGGCGCTGGGATTCTCCGGCGCGGCTGCGGCAAAATCGCTGGCCGACAGCCGGGCGGTGAACTCGGGGCTGATCTCGGTGGGCATCGCGCTGGAGATCGCGGAGAAGTGCCCGGACATCTCGACGCGGACGATCAAGGGCTATGCGTTTCTCAACAGCCTGAAGAACCAGGCGCGGTCGGAGGGCTTTTCCGACGACGAGATCGACGCCTATGTGGACGACAAGGCGCAGAAGGCGCGGCTGATCGACAAGGCCAAGGCCTATATGGCCTCGAAGGGCGTGGATGGCAGCACCGCCAGCTACTGCAAGCTGGGCCGGGAGGAGATTGCCGCGAACACCACGGCGGGCGGCCTGATGCGGGCGAAGTAGCCCGGCTGGACGCTGCACTGCGGCAGGCCGCATAAGGCGCGGCCAGTGTTAAGGATTTTTCGGGGGCGTGAGGGTTGAAACTCACCCCCCGAGACGCCTACAAGAGCGCAGCATCACCCGGATGCGGCGCGGCGGGGCAGAGGGCCTTTTGCAGGCGCCCTTTCGGGGCAGCCAAGAGGGCCCTGCATGAGCGACCTGCGCAAGATCATCATCGACGGACAGGAGATCGAGGTAGAGGGCGCGATGACGCTCATCCAGGCCTGTGAACAGGCCGGGATCGAGGTTCCGCGTTTCTGCTACCACGAGCGTCTGTCCATTGCCGGCAACTGCCGCATGTGCCTGGTGGAGGTCGTCGGCGGCCCGCCCAAGCCGGCCGCCAGCTGCGCGATGCAGGTGAAGGACCTGCGGCCGGGGCCGGAGGGCCAGCCGCCGGTGGTGAAGACCAACAGCCCGATGGTGAAGAAGGCCCGCGAGGGGGTGATGGAGTTTCTGCTCATCAACCACCCGCTGGATTGCCCGATCTGCGACCAAGGCGGCGAGTGCGACCTTCAGGATCAGGCGATGGCCTATGGCGTTGACTTCAGCCGCTACCGCGAACCGAAGCGCGCCAGCGACGATCTGAACCTCGGCCCGCTGGTCGAGACTCACATGACCCGCTGCATCAGCTGCACCCGCTGCGTGCGCTTCACCACCGAGGTGGCGGGCATCACCCAGATGGGC
>CAYVQK010000248.1:0-4934 GCA_964454145.1 uncultured Oceanicola sp.
ACGCCGCGGAAGATCCGGGTCAGCGGCACCTCGCGGGCGATGGAGTTGATGACGAAGACGTTCATGCCCACGGGCGGCGTGATCAGCCCCAGTTCGACGGTCATGACGATGATGACGCCGAACCAGATCGGGTCGAACTGGAGCGCGGTGATGACCGGGAAGACGATGGGGACCATCAGGATGATCATCGCCATGGCGTCTAGAATGCAGCCCAGCAGCACGAAGGCGATGAGGATCAGCGCCAGGGTGCCGTAGGCGCCGATGTCGAGGCTGACCAGCCACTCGGTCACTTTCTGCGGTGCGCGGGTGACGGCGAGGAAATAGCCGAAGAGGATGGCGCCGATCAGGATGGTGTAGATCGCCACCGAGGTGCGCAGGGCCTCGACCAGCGACGAGAGCAGGGCGCGGGGCGAGAGCTTGCCGCGGGCGAGGCCGATGAGCGCCGTGAGGAAGGAGCCCACCGCCGCGGCCTCTGTGGCGGTGGCCACGCCCATGTAGATCGAGCCGATGATGGCGACGAAGAGCAGCAGCACGGCCCAGATGCCCTTCAGCGCGGAGAGCGCGGGGCGAAGCTGGAAGCTGCCGGAGGCGGGCAGGATGCGGCCGTAGGCGAGGCGGACGGTGAGCATGTACATCAGCACGGCGAGCGCGCCGGGCACGATGCCGGCGATGAAGAGCTTGCCCACGTCCTGCTCGGTGATGAAGCCGTAGACGGCGAGCACCACGGAGGGCGGGATCAGGATGCCGAGGGTGCCGCCTGCGGCGATGACCCCGGTGGCGACGTGGTCGGGATAGTTCTCGCGGCGCATCTCGGGGAGGGCGATCTTGGTCATCGTCGCGGCGGTGGCGACCGAGCTGCCGCAGATGGCGGCGAAGCCGGCGCAGGCGCCGATGGTGGAGAGCGCCATGCCGCCGCGGAACTGGCCGAGCCACTTCTGCCCGGCGCGGAAGAGCTCGGAGCTCATGCCGGAGTTGGTGGCCAGCACGCCCATCAGCACGAAGAAGGGGATCAGGGTGAGGTTGAAGTCGGTCACCACCCGGATCGGCGACTGGGCCAGCAGGTTGAGCGCGGGCTTCAGCCCGGTGATGCCGGCGAAGCCGAAGACGCCGACGAGGCCCATGGCGACGCCGATCGGCACCCGCAGGAGGATCATGGCGAAGAGGGCGGCGAAGCCTGCGATGGCGATGAGGTCGGGGGTCATGAGGGCCTGGGCGCTTGTTGCGGACGGGGCGTGGGCAGATTGCCCACCCTACGGGTCTTCGGGGGCATCGGCGGGGTCGAAGTGATCGAGCGAGCCCTGGCCGAAGAGGATGATGAGCAGGCGGGCGGTGATGGTGACGAGGCTCACGGCCACCCCGGCCCAGATCAGCGCCATCAGCGGCCAGGCGGGCAGGCGGAGGTCCATCGTGCTTTCGCCGGAACCTGCGGCCGACATCACACGGCCGAGGAGCTTCCAGGCCAGGAGCGCGGTGAAGAAGAGCAGCACCGACCAGGCGAGGGCATCGACCCAGCGGCGCACCGGGCGGGGCAGGGCCTCGGCCAGCAGGTCGACCTTGATGTGCGAGCCGCGGAAGCCGACGCAGGCGAACCCCCACATGATCGCCGCGCCCAAGAGGTAGCGCGACAGGTCGAAGGCATCGGGCAGCGGCCAGGCGAAGAGGTAGCGGGTGACGGCGGAGGCTACCACCAGAAGGGTTATGAACCCCATCATCAGGCCCGCCACGATTTCGGTCAGGTGGGAGAAGCGCTCGAGGGCGCGTTGCAGGCTGCGCATCGGTGGGCCCCGGTATTCAGGCGAAGGCGGGGGGCGGCGCCCCGCGGGGAGCGCCGCCCGGAGAGCTCTTTCAGAAGCGCGCGTCGTTGGCGTCGAGCGCGTCGAGGTAGCCCTGGTAGATCGCCTCGGCATCGGCGCCGGCCTCGGACTTCCAGGTGTCGACCAGCGGCGCGGCGGCGTCCTTCCACATCTGCACCTGCTCCTCGGTGGGCACGTTCACGGTGTGGCCCGAGCCGTCGGCCAGCGCCTTGTCGCGGCCGGAGGCCTCGTTCTCGGCCCAGCCCTCGGAGAACTTCTGGCTCCACTCGGGAGTGCAGTGGCTGTCCATCACCGCCTTCAGGTCGTCGGGCATGCCGTCGTAGGTGCTCTTGTTGATCAGCATGAGCTGGGCGGAGACGTAGAAGGGCATGTCGAGGTGCTGCTTCAGCTCGCTGTCGATGCCGAAGATCCAGATCGAGTTCCAGGGGAAGGTCATCGCGTCGGCAGCACCGTTGGCGATGGCCTCGCGGGCCTCGGGGGCGGGCACCTGCACCGGGCCTCCGCCGAGCATGGAGACGAAGCGGGCCATGGTGGCATGGGCGGGGCGCACGTTGAGGCCGTTCACGTCGCCGGGCTCGAGGATCGGGTTCTTCGAGTGGAAGGTGCCCGGATCATGCGGGTTGGCCATGCAGAACATCACGTCGGACATCTCGGTTTCGGCGATGGGAGCATACCACTCGTGCATCGCCTTGGCGCCGCGGGGGGCGTTGTCCATGTGGAAGGGGATCTCGATCAGCGAGTAGATCGGGAAGCGGCCGGCCTGGTAGCCCGGGTTGGTGTAGGTGATGTCGGCGATGCCGTCGCGGGCCATGTCGTAGTGGTCGGGCGCGGCGCCGAGCTGCTGGGCGGGGAAGATCTGCACGTCGATCCGGCCGCCGGAGGCCTCCTTCAGCGAGGCGATCCAGGGCTCGATGCCGAGCGTCTGCACCGGGTGGGTGGGCGGCAGCCAGTGGGCGAGCCGCAGGGTGACCTCCTGGGCGGAGGCGGCGGTGGTGGTGAGGGCAGCGAGCGCCGCCCCTGCAAGCAGGGCCTTGATCTTCATCGGTTTTCTCCTCCCGTGGCGCCCGGGGCTCCTCCCCCGTAGGCAGCGCCGTGATGTGGTGCGGAATCGGTCGTTCCGCTGTGTGAGGGAGAATTGCTTATATCTCATAACTATTCAATGGGGAGGTGGGGCGGCGGGACAAGTCCCGCCCTACAGCACCTTGCAGAGCCGCAGCGCGTCGTAGATCGCGGCGTGGGTGTTGCGGGAGGCAACGGCGTCGCCGATACGGAAGAGGCGGAAGGCGCCGTCGGGGTTGGTTTCGATGGCTTGCGGGCGGCCTTCGCGGAAGGCGGCGTAGTCGATCTCGCCGAGGTTCCGGCTCAGGGGTTTGAGGGCGAAGTAGAGGTCGTCGAGGGGGCGGGTGCCGTTGGAGATGACGACCTGGTCGACCTCGCGGGTGGCGGTGCCGCCGTAGTCGGAGCCGATGTGGGCGGTGAGCGCGTTGCCGGATCGGGTGAGGCCGTCGAGCCGCCACATGATGGTGGTGGCGACGCCGAGGCGCTGGAGGGCCTGCATGGCGGGGGTCAGGGTCATGCCCATGACCTCGGGCGAGAAGCTGCGGTCGCGGGTCATGATCTCGACCTCGGCACCTGCCTCGGCGATCATCTCGGCGGCCTGGAGCGCGGCATAGTCGCCGGCTTCGTCGTAGACCAGCACGCGCTTGCCGGGGGTGGCGTCGCCGGAGAGGATATCCCAAGGGGTGACGGCGAGCTCGTTGTTTTCGGGCAGGTAATCCTCCGCCGCGAGGCCGCCGGTGGCGATGATGGCCACGTCGGGCGGGGCGGAGAGGATGTCTTCGGGCTCGATCCAGCTGTTGTAGTGGAAGGTGACACCGAGGCGGGTGCATTCGGCAACGCGCCAGTCGATCACCTGGATCATCTCGGCGCGGCGGGGCGAGCGGGCGGTGAGGCGGATCTGGCCGCCGGGGTGGGGCGCGGCCTCGTGGAGGGTGACCTTGTGGCCGCGCTCGGCGCAGACGCGGGCGGCCTCCAGCCCGGCGGGGCCGGCGCCGACGATGGTGATGGTCAGCGGGGTTTCGGCAGGGGCGACGTGGTGCGGCTGGTGCAGCTCGCGGCCCGAGGCCGGGTTGTGCAGGCAGAGCGCGGCACCGCCCATGTAGATCCGGTCGAGGCAGTAGTTGGCGCCGACGCAGGGGCGGATGCGGTCTTCCTCGCCGGCCATGATCCTGGCGACGATGTCGGGGTCGGCCAGGTGGGCGCGGGTCATGCCGACCATGTCGAGCTTGCCCGAGGCCACCGCATGGCGGGCGGTGGCGACGTCCTGGATCTTGGCGGCGTGGAAGGTGGGGATCTGCGCCGCTGCGCGGATCTCGCCGGCGAAGTCCAGATGGGGGGCGGAGCGCTGGCCCTGGACGGGGATGACGGTGGTGAGGGCCGCGTCAGTGTGGATGTGGCCGCGGATGATGTTGAGGAAGTCGACGTGGCCGCTGGCCTTGAGGCGCCGGGTGATCTCGATGCCGTCGGTGGCGGTGATGCCGCCCGGGCGGACCTCGTCGGCGGCGTAGCGGATGCCGACGATGAACTCGGGGCCCACCCGGGCGCGGATGGCTTCGAGCACGTCGAAGGTGAAGCGCAGGCGGGAGTCGTAGCTTTCGGGGCCGTAGGGGCCTTCGAGGCTGTTCAGGTCGGGCGACCAGAAGGCATCCATCAGGTGGCCGTAGCTCTCCAGCTCGATGCCGTCGAGACCGGCGGATTGCATCCGCTCGGCGGCGTCGGCGTAGTCGGAGATGATGCGGGCGATGTCCCAGTCTTCGAGCTGCTTGGGGTAGTGGCGGTGGGCGGGCTCGCGGGCGTGGGAGGGGGAGAGGGCGGGGAGCCAGTCGCCCCGGTCCCAGCGGGTGCGGCGGCCGAGGTGGGTGAGCTGGATCATCACCGCCGCGCCGTGTTCATGGCACTCGTCGGCGAGGGCGCGCATCCAGGGCACGCAGTCGTCCTTGTAGGCGAGGATGTTGCCGAAGGCGGGCGGGCTGTCGGGCGAGACGACGGCGGAGCCGGCGGTCATCGTGAGGGCGACGCCGCCGCGGGCGCGGGCGACGTGGTAGGCGCGGTAGCGGTCCT
>CAYVQK010000249.1:0-4918 GCA_964454145.1 uncultured Oceanicola sp.
TGGCGGCGGCCGAAGGTGCCGCAGTGGTGCTGGGCGTGCGCCGTGCGGCCCGGCTGGAGGCGCTGGCGGGAGAGATCGGGCAGGCGGGTGGACAAGCGGCATGGGTGGGACGTTGACGGAGATGGCGGGCGACGACCCGGCCTTTCTCGACCTCGGTCGCGGGCTGCACGCAATGAAGCAGCTGGCCGCACCCGAGGAGCCCGCCCGGGCGGCGCTGTTCCTTTTGTCGGAGGAGGCAAGTCTCGTCGCCGGCACCGCCCTGTTTGCCGATGGCGGAATCGCGGTGAGCAAGGTCTAGCCGGCGGCAACCGACTGGAAGGACGGAGCGGCGATCGTGATGGAACTGTTGCCGCACCGCCGCTGTTTCACCCCCATACCGACAGGATTGGGGGTGGCATATGCCCAGAGATTTCGAAGAGATTCCGGGGGCGCTCGGCGCCGCCGAAGTGGCGCGCACGGCGAGTGCGATAGGATATGAGATGCTGGACTGCGGCGCAGGGGCGGAGGACACGAACGGCGCGCTGGCCTACCGGATCGGCTACG
The DNA here is from genome assembly GCA_964454145.1 of uncultured Oceanicola sp. Classification (GTDB taxonomy): domain Bacteria; phylum Pseudomonadota; class Alphaproteobacteria; order Rhodobacterales; family Rhodobacteraceae; genus Vannielia. Next base: position 544 of record CAYVQK010000249.1, read on the forward strand.
AGAGCGTTTCGGAACCGCCGGAGGGGGCAGCCCGGCGGTTAAGGGTGAGCGAGGTGTTCCGGCGCGACGGCTCTGGCTGGGTACGAATCCACCGACATGTTTCGGCGGCGCAAGCCTGATGACCGAGAGCTTCGACAGTTTTCTCGCCCGTCGGCGGGAGGCGGCAATGGCCTATGCGAACGGCGATGCCGAGCCGATGCGGAACATCACCGCGCTGTCGGGTGTTGCCACGGCCTTCACCCGGGACGGCGGTTTCGCGCGCGGGGCCCGCTCCGTGAACGAGGCCAACATCCGGCAGGCCGAGGATCACGCCGTCGATGGTGGATCGACCGTGCTCGAAATCGAGGACAGCGCTGCGGAAGGCGATGTAGGCTTCTGGACCGGGTTCCAGACCTCGGCCGTGGTACTGGAGGGCAGCGAAACCCGGCGCGTGGAGCGGCTTCGAGTGACGGAAATCTACCGGAGGATCGGGGGCGAGTGGCAGCGGGTGCACCGTCATGCGAGCCCTGTGAACGGATAGCGCCCCTTCTCACCCACGCAAGAAAAAGGCCGCCCTCTGGGCGGCCCTTCCGTTTGTAGCGCGCTGAAACGCTCAGCCCTGGCGGGCCTTGTAGCGGCGCTGGGTCTTGTTGATCACGTAGACGCGGCCTTTGCGGCGCACGATACGGCAATCCCGGTGCCGGTTTTTCAGCGAGCGGAGCGAGTTGCGGACTTTCATATCTTCAACCTTTCCTCTCTTGCGGCCCCTAACGCGGCAGTTGGGTGCCAAGTTCAACATGACCCTGGAAGGGTCGGCTCATATGGTGGGCGATACTGGGATCGAACCAGTGACCCCTTCGATGTCAACGAAGTGCTCTACCGCTGAGCTAATCGCCCTGTCCTCCTCGAATCGCCCCGTTCTCAAAGCAAAAGACGCGGGGCGGTCCGCGTCGGTGCGGTGCGTATAAAGTGAAGCTGCGTGCGGTTCAAGGGCTTTTGGCAGCCGATGCTTTGCCCTTATAGTTTCCGCCATGAACAGGACCGAGGAACAGGCATTTCGGATCGAGCACCCGGGGCTACGGACCACCGGCGCCGTCTTTGCCTCGCCGCATTCGGGGAAAGACTATCCTTGGGCCTTCCTGCGGGCCTCGGTACTCGACGAGCGCAGCATCCGCAGCTCGGAAGATGCCTTTGTGGACGAGCTTTTTGGCGCGGCACCGACCCATGGCGCGCCGCTCATCGCCGCCCGGGCGCCGCGCGCCTACATCGACCTCAATCGCTCGGCCGACGAGTTGGACCCGGCCCTGATCCGCGGCGTCGCCACGGTGACGCACAACCCGCGCGTCAGCTCGGGGCTGGGAGTGATTCCGCGCGTGGTGGCCGGGGGGCGGGCGATTTACCGGGGCAAGATCAGCCTCGAGGAGGCGCGCGGCCGGATCGCCGAAGTGTGGCGGCCCTATCACAGGGCGCTCCAGCGCGAGATCGACGAGGCGCGGGCCGGGTTTGGCCTGGCTCTGTTGATCGACTGCCATTCAATGCCCCATGAAGCGATCGACGCGGCAGGCAGCCGCAAGGGCGGTCGCAAGCTGCCGGAGGTGGTGCTGGGCGACCGGTTCGGCGCCGCCTGCGGCGCCGAGATGATGGACCTGGTGGAAAGTGCCTTCTCCCGCGCGGGCTTCCGGGTGGCGCGCAATGCGCCCTTCGCCGGGGCATACGTGGCGCAGAGCTACGGGCGCCCGGCACGTGGCCAGCACGCGATTCAGGTGGAGATCGACCGATCGCTCTACATGAACGAGGAAACCATCGAGCCGGGCCCGCGGTTCGAGGAGATACGGGCACGGCTGAGCGAGGTGATCGCAGAGATCGCCGAGATCGGCCGGGGCGCGACCGCGATGCCTCTGGCAGCGGAATAGGGTCTCAGGACGCGACGTAAGATTTGACCGGCCGGGCCGGGCGCTCATCCTGTTGCCGACAGGAGAAGGAGGCGCCGGATGCTACCGACGGAGCAGGCTCAGGCCATTCTGGACGCCCAGCCGTTTTCCCGACTGGTGGGTGTGACGCTGGAGCAGTTCGGCGAGGGGCGCTGCGAGATCGCGGTGCCGATGCGGGACGATCTCAAGCAGCATATGGGGATCGCGCACGGCGGGGTGCTGGCGACACTGGCCGACATGGCGCTGACCTTCGTGGGCGGCGCGGTGCTGGGGCCGGTCATTACCTCCGAGCTGAAGATCAACTACCTGCGCCCCGGGCACGGCGAAAGGCTCGTGGCACGGGCCGAGGTGGTGGGTCACGGGCGACGGCAGGCGGTGACCCGCTGCGAGATCTATTCTGTCGTGGATGGCGAGGAGAAGCTCTGCGCGGCGGCGCAGGGAACGATCGTGAAGGTCGAGAGCTAGGCGGGCCCTTCCGCCATTCCAGGCGTCAGCCCTCCGGCTACCGGAGCGCCCTGCCCTTCAGGATGGCGTCCTTGCCAAAACGGGCGCGGATCGCGTCGGTGGCCTTTTCCGCCACGGCACGCTTGCCGGCGGCGGGGTCCAGCAGGTCGCCCGAGAGGTCCGCGGCGGATTCTGGCGCGAGATCTGAAAGGCCGACGCCGATGAGGCGGAAGGGCCCGCCATTTCCCGCATGGTCAAAGAGCTCACGAGCGGTGCGGTAGATCTTGTCGGCGATCTGCGTGGGCTCGCGCAGGGTGGTGCGGCGGGTGAGCAAACGGAACTTCGCGGTTTTCAGCTTCAGCGTCACGGTGCGGCCCGAGAGCTCCTTGGCCTTGGCCCGCGCCGAGACCTTTTCGGAGAGGCGCCAGATGTGGCCGTCCAGAATGTCGGCGCTGGCGGTATCCTCGAAGAAGGTGGTTTCGTTGGAGATGGACTTCAGGCCGCTGTCGCGGCTGACCCGACGCTTGTCCTGCCCCCGCGCGAGGTGCCAGAGACGGGCGCCTGAGGAGCCGAAGCGGGTGGCGAGCTCTTTCTGGTCCCAGCGGCGGAGGTCGGCAAAGGTGCGGATACCGGCCCCCTCAAGCGAGGCCTGGAAGGCCTGGCCGACACCCCAGATCAGGCGCACGGGTTTGTCGCGCAGGAAATCCTCGGTTTCGGCCTCGCCGATGACGGAAAAGCCCTGGGGCTTGTCGAGGTCGGAGGCGATCTTGGCGAGGAACTTGTTGTGGGACAGTCCGATTGAGCCGGTGACGCCCAGCTCGGTCTTCATCCGTTTCACCAGCTTTGCCAGCATGACGGCGGGTGGGTGGCCGTGGAGGCGGGCGGTGCCGGTGAGGTCCATGAAAGCCTCATCGAGCGAGAGCGGCTCGATTGAGGGGGTGAGATCCTCCATCATCGCGCGGATCTGGCGAGAGACCTCGACGTAGACCTCCATCCGCGGCTTCACCACCACGGCCTCGGGGCAGAGCTTGAGGGCCTGGAACATCGGCATGGCGGAGCGGACTCCCTTGATCCGGGCGATGTAACAGGCGGTGGAGACCACCCCACGCCTTCCGCCGCCGATGATGACGGGCTTGGCGGCCAGCTCCGGGTTGTCGCGCTTTTCCACCGAGGCATAGAAGGCGTCGCAATCCATGTGGGCGATGGAGAGCGAGAAAAGCTCGGGGTGCGCGGTGACGCGCGGCGACCTGCAGGCCGGACACCGGGCGCCGGTTTGAAACGTGGTCAGGCAATCGCGGCAGAGGGCGGGCATGGTGTGTGGCACTCGTCAGGCACACGCATGGTAGCGTTGTGGGGGCGCGTGTCCAAGCGGCCACGCTTGCTGCACCCCGGGATGGGGTGATTCGGAAAACGCTTCAAAACGGCGTGAACGGTCCCCATATGTGATGGTGAAGGGGCATTTGGTTACAGGATTTAGACATGAACTTCATGGATTTCCTATCGGGCATCAGCGGTGGCGCGGTCGTCGTCGGGCTGCTTGCCCTCTTCGTCATCATCTCGATCTTTCTCGGCGTACGGATCGTGCCGCAGTCGGAGAAGTTCGTGGTCGAGCGCTTCGGGCGCCTGAAGAGCGTGCTCGGTCCGGGCATCAACCTGATCGTTCCATTCATCGACCGGGTGCGGCACAAGATCTCGATCCTCGAGCGGCAGCTTCCGAACTCGAGCCAGGATGCGATCACCGCCGACAACGTGCTGGTGCAGGTCGAAACCAGCGTGTTCTACCGGATCCTGCAGCCCGAGAAGACGGTATATCGGATTCGTGACGTGGACGGAGCCATTGCCACCACGGTGGCAGGTATCGTCCGATCGGAGATCGGCAAGATGGAATTGGACGAGGTGCAATCGAACCGGTCGGCGCTGATCGCTTCCATAAAGTCCCTCGTTGAGAGCGCCGTGGATGACTGGGGCATCGAGGTGACGCGGGCCGAGATCCTCGACGTGAACCTCGACCAGCAGACCCG
>CAYVQK010000250.1:0-4883 GCA_964454145.1 uncultured Oceanicola sp.
TGACCAACATGCCCGAGGCCAAGCTCGCCCGCGAGGCCGAGCTCTGCTACGCCTCGCTGGCCATGATCACCGATTACGACAGCTGGCACCCCGAGCACGGCAGCGTCGACATCACCGCGATCCTCGCCACGCTCCACGGCAACTCCGCCCGCGCCAAGGCCACGGTCGCGGGCCTGCCCGCCCGCCTCGGCGCCGAGCACGCGCCCTGCCCCCACGGCTGCGACACGGCCCTCGAGCACGCCATCATGACCGCCCCCGAGGCCCGCGCCCCCGCCATGGTCGACAGGCTCAAAAGCATCGCCGGGCGCGTGTTGTAGGGCGGGACTTGTCCCGCCACCCCGGCTCCCGCGCGCCGTAGGGCGGGACTTGTCCCGCCCCTTCCTCCGCACCCATCACGGCGCCTTGCCGGCCCGCATCTACCCCCACTTCCCCCGCTGCCTCAGCCGCGTCTGCCGCAGGGTCTCCACCATCATCGCCGTGAGCAACCCGAACACCAGCAGCCCGTTCGCCGCCGCCAGCCCGCCCAGCAGGCGCCACTCCACCGGCAGCAGGATGTCCCCGAAGCCCAGCGTGGTGAAGGCCACCAGCGAGAAGTAGACCGAGGCCTCCAGCGTCACGAACACGCCCAGCCCCCAGAGCGCGAAGGCCCAGATCCACACCGAGACGGTCATCAGCAGCACCGTCCAGAGCATCACCGCCGTCAGCACCGCCACCAGCTTCGGCCCGTGCGGCGGCACCACCACCCAGTCGTGCGCCCGGCTCAAGAAGGCCTCCAGGCCCCAGAGCGACAGCGCCGAGATCACCACCGTCGCCCCCATGATGGCCGAGCCCAGCACCAGTTGCAGCAGCATCAGCGCTCCCCCTCGATCTCCGACACCTCGCGCCCCTTCCGTGCCCTGTAGCGCGGCAGCGAGAGCCCCCACCAGAGCCCCGCCGCCCGAAGCGCCAGCGCCACGGCAAAGCCCGCGCCCAAGGCCGCCTCCCGCGCCACGCCCGCAGCGTCGAGCAGCACGAAGGCCCCCGCCCCCGCCAACGCCGCCGTCACGTAGATCTCCCGCCGCAGGATCACCGGCTCCTCCCCGCCCAGCAGGTCGCGCAATATGCCGCCGAAGCTCGCCGTCGCCACCCCCATCGCCATCGCCACCGAGGGCGCCGCGCCCGCCTCCAGCGCCCGCTCCGCGCCGGTCACCGCAAAGAGCGCCAGCCCGATGGCGTCGAACCACAAGAGCACCCGGTAGCGCGAGGCCGGTACATGGGCGACGAAGAACACCGCCGCCCCCACGCCCGCGCAGACCAGCAGCACCTCCGGCGCCTCGACCCAGAACACCGGCCCCAGCCCCAGCACCAGGTCGCGCACCGTGCCCCCGCCCACGCCGGTGACCACCGCGAGCAGCACGAAGCCCACGATGTCCATCTCCTTGCGCGAGGCTACCAGCGCCCCGGTCACCGCAAAGACGCAGAGCCCGAACCAATCCAGAACCGCCGTCACCGTCTCGAACATGTGCCGCCCTCCTGCCTCTACCTGACCCCGCGCACCTCAGCCGCGCAAGCCCCGTAGGGTGCGCAGTCATGGCGCACCCGCTCTGCCCCGTTGACGCCCCGCCGCCCCCATGGCTTGCTCCCCGCAAAGGAGACACCCCATGCCCCTCGACCTCTGGCTCGCCTTCGCCGCCGCCTCCACCGCCCTGCTTCTCATCCCCGGCCCCACCGTGCTGCTGGTGCTCTCCTACGCCCTCTCCCAAGGCCGGCGCACCGCGCTGGCCTGCGCCAGCGGCGTCGCTCTCGGCGATCTCGTCGCCATGTCCGCCTCCCTTGCGGGCCTGGGCGCCCTCGTCGCCGCCTCCGCCACCGCCTTCACCCTGCTCAAGTGGATCGGCGCGGCCTACCTCGCCTGGATGGGCCTCAAGCTCCTGCGCGCGCCCGCCGCCGCGCTCGACCGCCCCGAAGCCGCGCAGGCCCGCCCGGCCACCATCTTCCGCCACGCGGCCACCGTCACCGCGTTGAACCCCAAGTCCATCGCCTTCTTCATCGCCTTCGTGCCGCAGTTCGTCACGCCCACCCAGCCGCTGCTCCCGCAGTTCGCCATCCTCACCGCCACCTTCGTCACCCTCGCCGCGCTCAACGCGCTGGCCTACGCCCTCGCGGCCGACCGCCTGCGCCGCACCATCCGCCGCCCCGCCGTGCTGACATGGCTCACCCGCGCAGGCGGCGGCGCGCTGCTCGCCATGGCCGCCGCAACCGCCACCCTGCGCCGCGCGTGACCGAGCCGCGCCACATCCTGCTCCTCGGCGCCGACGGCTTCATCGGCCGTCACGTGGCCTATGCCGCCCGCGCGGCGGGCCACCGCGTCACCTGCATCGCCCGGCACACCGCGGCCCTGAAGGCGCTCGGGTTCGACACCTTCCAGGCCGACCTCACCGCCGAAAAGTGGCACGCCGCCTCGCAATGGAAGGATCTCGCCCGCACCGCCCACGGCGTCATCAACTGCGCGGGCCTGCTCACCGGCTCGCCCTCCGCCGTGGCCGCCGTCCACGAGCACGCCCCGGCCGCGCTCTACGATGCCCTGCCCCACGGCAGCTTCCTCGTCCTGCTCTCCGCCGTGGGCATCGAGGCCGATACCCCCTTCGCCGAGGCCCGCCGCACCGGCGAACTCGTCGCCAAGCTCGCCTCCGAGAACACCCGCCACCGCCTCACCATCCTGCGCGCCGGCCTCGTCCTCTCCGACGGCGCCTACGGCGGCTCTGCCGTGCTGCGCGGCCTCTCCGCCTTCCCGCTCGTCACCCCGGTGCTCGGGCGCGGCAAGCACCGCTTCAACCCCTGCCACGCCGAGGATCTCGCCCAGCGCCTCCTCGCCGCCACCGAGGAAGACAACGGCCCAAAGCCAATTACCATCGGCGGCGCCGACACCCTCACGCTCAAGGAACTCACCGCCGCCACCCGCGCCCACCTCGGCTTGCGCCCCGCGCCCGCGCTGCCCATCCCCATGGCCGTCGCCCGCCTGATGGGAAAGCTCGGGGATGCCATGCGCGCCGGCCCCTTCTCGACCACCGCGATCCGCCAACTCGAACATGGCGTCCTCGCCGAAACGCCCAGGCCCCTGCCCGGCGCCTCGGAGTTCCTCGCCCGTCGCCCGCCCTCGCCCGCCGATCTCTGGCACGCACGCCTCTACCTGCTGCGCCCCCTCCTGCGCCTCACCCTCGTGCTGCTCTGGCTTGTCTCCGGCCTGCTCGGCCTCTTCACCCCGCCGCAGGCCTACCTGCCCGACCTCGCCGCCACGGGCCTGCCCGACGAGACGCTCATCACCGCCGCCCGCGCCTTCGGGGTGCTCGACCTCGCCCTCGCCGCCGCCCTGTTCCGGAACTGGCACCCGAGCCTCACCTTCTGGGCCCAGATCCTGCTCGTCGGCGGATACACGGTGGGCCTCACGCTGATCGCCCCCCACCTCTGGCTCGATCCCTACGGCGCGCTGCTGAAGAACCTGCCGATCCTCGCCCTGCTGCTCGTCACCCGCGCGCTGGATACCGAGCGCTAGCTCACACCCACTTCGCCAGCGGCGGCAGGCTCATCAGCACCGCGTTCGCGTCGTGCCCGGTGGCAAGGCCGAACTTCGTCCCCCGGTCGTAGACGAGGTTGTACTCGGCATAGAGCCCGCGATGCACCAGCTGCACGTCCTTCTCCGCATCGCCCCAGGCCGTGTCCCGGCGCTTCTCCACCAGCGGCACATAGGCCGGCAGGAAGGCCCGGCCGATGTCCTGCGTCAGGGCAAAATCCGCCTCCCAGTCGCCGGAATTGCGGTCATCCATGAAGATGCCACCCACGCCCCGCGCCCGGCCCCGGTGCGGGATGAAGAAATACTCATCCGCCCAGGCCTTCAGCTCGGGGTAGAGCTGCGCGCCGTGCGGGTCCAGATGCGCCTTCTGCACGCCGTGGAAATGCGCCGTGTCCTCTTCGTACTCGATGCAGGGGTTCAGGTCCGATCCGCCGCCGAACCACCAGGCCGACGGGGTCCAGAACATGCGCGTGTTCATGTGCACCGCCGGGCAATGCGGGTTCTGCATATGGGCCACCAGCGATATCCCCGAGGCCCAGAACCGCGGATCTTCCGCCACCCCCGGCACGCCCCGCGCCGCCATCGCCTTCTGCGCCGCCGCGCCCAGCGTGCCGAACACCTCCGACACGTTCACGCCGACCTTCTCGAAGACCCGGCCGCCGCGCATCACGCTCATCAGCCCGCCGCCCGCATCGCCGCCATCCTCCGCCGCGCGCTTCGTCTCCGTCACCTCGAAGCGCCCCGCCTCGCCACCACCCCCGTGGCTGTCCTCCAGCCCCTCGAAAGCCGCCACGATCTCGTCGCGCAATGCCCTGAACCACGCCGCCGCCCGGGCCTTTTCGCTCTCCATTCCCTCGCCCATGCGGCCCTCCTGCGAAATAAGTGATTTTACCTCTCGTCGCAGCGACCGTATCCTCAGCCCCAAGCCATTGAAAGGACGCCCGATGCGGCATTTTCTGCCTCTGTTGCTCATCCCGCTGGTCGCCGCATGCGCCACCCCGCGCGAGGCCTGCGAGGCCCGCGCCACCAAGGATCTGCGGGTGATGAACAAGCTCATCGCCGAAACCCGGGCCAACGTCGACCGCGGCTACGCGATCGAGCGCGAGGCCTATGTCACCACCGGCTTCCAGATGTGCGTCGGCACCTCGAAGGACAAGGCCGCCGTCCGCTGGTGCCACCGCCCCGAAACCCGCTACCGCGACCGCCAGGTCGCCATCGACCCGGCGGCAGAACAGCAGAAGCTCCGCAACATGATCGTCAAGCGCGACCAGCTCCAGCGCGAGGCCCAGGCCCAGATCGCCGCCTGCCGGCAGGCCTACCCGGAGGGCTGAGG
>CAYVQK010000251.1:0-4875 GCA_964454145.1 uncultured Oceanicola sp.
AAGGCCGCATGCAGATCGGTCTGGCCGGAAACCTCGGAAGAGAGCACCTCCGCCGCGCCATCCCAGCGCAGGACGGCAGCGGCGGTGTCGTCGCAGCTCGATTCGATGCCAAGGACGGTCAGCACGCTCATCTCTTGCCTTTTCAGGGGTCGCGCGGCATCACCCGCGGCTATGGCTGACCGTTGTTATCCCGCCCGGGTTGCGTTGTGAACCGCCTGCCCATCCTCCTGACCCGCCCATCCCGGGGCGCGGCCGAGTTTGCCGCCATGCTGCGCGAGGCGCTGGGCGAGGTGGAAATTCTCGTGAGCCCATTGATGGAGATCGTGCCGGTGAAGCCCGAGGCCCTGCCTGGGCCGGAGGATGCGGTGATCTTCACCTCGGTGAACGGCGTCGAGGCCTTCGCCGAGTTTCAGCCGGGGCTCGGCCGCCGGGCCTGGTGCGTGGGCGAGCGCACCGCCGAGGCCGCGCGGGCTGCGGGCTTCGATGCGCGGGCCGGAGAGGGGGCGGCTGTGCGGCTGCCGGAGGTGATCTGCCGCGAGCAGCCGGTGCCGCTGTTGTGGCACATGCGCGGCCGGCACCAGCGCGGGGATGTCGCCAATGTTCTGCGCGTGCTGGGCTACGACTGCCGCAGCGTGGTGATCTACGACCAGCCCGAACAGCCGCTCGACCCGGCGATCAAGGCGCGCCTGGCGGCAGGTGAACCCATGGTTGCGCCGCTCTTCTCCCCCCGGTCGGCAGGGCTTTTGGCCGCAGAGATCAAAAACATTGGTGCGAATCTGCGGGTTGTCGCGTTGAGTGGAGCAGTGGCACGGGAATGGCCCGGAAGAGCGGTGATCTGCGCGCGCCCCGATGCCGCGGCGATGCTCGAGGCGGTGAAGGGCGAGGTCGGTTGAGCCGCTGCGGGTGGCGCGCTAGGGTATCTTGCGGCAACGCAGCGAAGGGACGAGAGGAATGAACGTGGCGGGTTCGGACGACAAGCCGGAAGACAAGGGCAGCGCGGAAGAGACCCCCCGGGTGAAGAGCAGGTCGCGTACGAAGGTGCAGACGACCGGTCGCAAGGCTGCGCCCGTTTCGGCGAAGGAAGCCCCCAGCGGCGAGGCCGCCGCTGCAGGCGCGGGGCTGGTGCAGGCCGAGCCGATGAAGGCCGGAGCGCGCAACAAGGACAAGGGGCTCGACTCCGCCGATACCGGGCCCACGCCCGAGCCTGTGCCCGACCTCACGGACGCGCCGGAACCCGAGGCTGCCGCACCGTCGTCGCGCGCGCCCGCCGCCGCCCCGCAGAAGACCAGCGCCATTCCGATGATCTTCGGCGGCATCATTGCCGGCCTCATCGGCTTTGCTGCCGCGTGGTTTCTATGGGGGCGGGATGACACTGCCGCCGATTTCGGCCTGCGCCTTACCCAGCAGGAGGAGGCCTCGGCCGGCGCCACCGCCGCGCTTGAGGGCAAGGCCGGGGCAGAAGATCTCGCCGCCCTGGATGCCCGCGTGGCCGCGCTCGAATCCGCCCCCGCCACCGACACCGGCGAGACCGACGCCGCCGTGGCGAGCCAGGCCGAGGCGATTGCCGCACTGGCGGCCCGGGTCGATGCGATCGAGAAGGCGCCGGTGGAAGGCTCTTCCGACGAGGCGAGCCAGGCGGCCCTCGCCGCCTATGGCCGCGAGGTCGAGGCGCTGCGGGCGGAAGTGGCGGAGCAGATGAGCCAGATGAACGCGGCACTCGAGGCCGCAAAGGAAACCGAGGCACAGGCCGCCGCGCGCCAGGAAGAGGCCGCAGCCGCCGCGGCCCGTGCCGCCGAGCAGCAGGCGCTGCTCGACGTGCAGCAGGCGCTCGACAACGGTACGGCCTACGGCGAGGCGCTTGGGCGGATCTCCTCGGCCGAGATCCCGGAAGGGCTGGCCGCCCATGCCGGTGAGGGCGTGATGACACTCGAGGCGCTGAAGGACAGCTTTCCCGAGGCGGCGCGCTCGGCGCTGCGCGCCTCCCGCGAGGAAGTGGCGGGAGAGGATGGCGGCGGGTTCGGCTCATGGCTGACACGCCAGGTCGGGGCCCGGTCACTCGAGCCGAAGGAAGGGGATGACCCGGATGCCGTGCTGTCGCGTGCCGAGGCGGCCCTGTCCGGGGGCGACCTGGCGACCGTGCTGGAGGAGCTCTCCGCCCTGCCCGCCTCGGGACAGGCCGCGATGGATCAGTGGATCGCCCACGCCACCCGCCGCAACGAAGCCGTGACCGGGGCCGAGACCCTGGCCGCCGCGCTCACCAGCAACTAGGAGACAAGAGGCGCATGCTCTGGTCGGTTCTCAAGATCCTCTTCTTTGTCGTGATCGTGGCGGCGCTGGCGTTGGGCGCGGGCTTCGTGATGGAAAACGGCCCCGACGTGCTCCTGCAGATCGGCGGTTACGAATTTGCCCCGAGCCCGCTGGTGGCGATCATCTGTGCGCTGCTGCTGCTGCTCGCGGTCTGGGTCATCCTCAAGCTCGCCGGCCTGCTGGTGGCGATCGTGCGCTTCCTGAACGGAGACGAGACGGCGATGAGCCGCTACTTCGACCGGCACCGCGAGAAGCGGGGCTACGAGGCGCTGGCCGACGGGATGATGGCACTGGCCTCGGGCGAGGGGCAGCTTGCCCTGACCAAGGCCACCCGGGCCGAGCGCTACCTCGGCAAGCCCGAGCTGACCCGTCTGCTCACCGCCCAGGCCGCCGAGCAGGTGGGCGACAGGAAGACCGCCGAGGAGGCCTACAAGGCCATGCTCACCGACGACCGCACCCGCTTTGTGGGCGTGCGCGGGCTGATGAAGCAGAAGCTCGCCGCGGGCGAGACCGAACTGGCGCTGAAGCTCGCCGAGAAGGCCTTTTCGATGAAGCCCGGCCACGAGGAGGTGCAGGACACCCTGCTCCAGCTTCAGGCCGGGAATGCCGACTGGGCCGGGGCCAGGAAGACACTGAGTGCCAAGCTGAAGCACGGCTCGCTGCCGCGCGACGTGCACCGCCGCCGTGACGCGGTGCTGGCGCTGTCGGAGGCCAAGGGCGTGATCGACGAGGGGCACAGCATCGAGGCGCGCGAGGCGGCCATCGAAGCCAACCGGCTCTCGCCCGACCTGATCCCGGCGGCGGTGATGGCCGCGCATGGCTATATCGACCAGGGCAAGCCCAAGTATGCGACCCGCCTGCTGAAGAAGGCGTGGGATGTGCAGCCCCATCCCGATCTTGCGGCCGCCTTCGCCGCGATCGAACCCGACGAGAAACCGGTCGCAAGGCTGAAGCGGTTCCAGCCGCTGCTGCGTTCGAACCCCGATCACGAGGAGACGCGCCTGCTGCTGGCCGAGCTGAACCTCGCCGCGGAAGACTTCCCCGCTGCCCGCAAGGCGGTGGCGCCGCTTGCCAGTGCAGAGGGCGCCAATGCCCGGGCGTTGACGATCATGGCCGCCGTGGAGCGTGGCGAGGGGGGCGACGACCACGTGGTGCGCGCCTGGCTCGCCCGTGCCCTGACCGCCCCGCGCGGCCCGGCCTGGGTTTGCGACAAGTGCCAGAACATCCATGGCCAGTGGTCGCCCACCTGCGACAACTGCGGTGCCTTCGACACGCTCAGCTGGCGCGAGCCGCCGAAGGCCGAGGTGACCATGCCCGGCGGGGTGGAGATGCTGCCGCTGCTGGTCGGCCCGGCGCCGAAGCCCGAGCCCGAGGACGCTCCGGTGGTACTGCACGAAGGCGAGGTGGAGGAGGCCGAGACGGTGGAGCCGGAGACGGCCGCAGCCGAGGATGGCCCGGTGGAAGAGAAGGCAAAATAGGGCTGGCCCGCGCCGCCCGACCGCGCTATAGACCGCGCCGGTTGCCGCTGTAGCTCAGCTGGTAGAGCACGTCATTCGTAATGATGGGGTCGGGGGTTCGAGTCCCTTCAGCGGCACCAGTTTTCTCAAAAGTTTTAAATAAAAACAATTGTTTGGCGAACTGACTGCCGAATGTATCCACCCCTCAGTCCACCTTTGGAGGTTTGGTGAGTGGCCATCTGGGGCTGTAGCTTGATGCCGGTAAGACCATGCTCTGCGGTTCATCCTCGACCCATTCGCGCCTGAAACTCGCAGTCCCGATCCCTCGTGGTCCAGAGTGGTGACCAGGGATGGGGACTACGACATGTACTTACAAAGCTTGCGCTTCTTCCGGCACGAGGAAGAGGCTGACACCAGTGAGGCCAACGATTAGCCCTCGGGCTGGTGGATTCTGCCAGCGGCTATCTTTGGCCTCGCTTTCTGGGCGGGGATCGGTTGGCTGATCTGGTCGCTGTTTTAGGCAACCAAGCCACCCGGTCCGCCTTGACGGTTCTTTGATCAGGGCACCCAAGCATCCGCGCCATTAACGACCATCCCCATAGTCGTCAGCGTGTGACTGCATGAGGCGCAGATATCACGGTTTGCGACGACGGCTCTGATCCTGGACCCGGCCAGCGCGCCCTCCTGCTGACTGTGAATGCGCAGCGCTTGCTGCTCGGCATCGTTCATGTGCCATGTTCCCAGCCCTTGTATGGGAAATGCACAGCCAGCAACGGCAATGTTCAGGGACGCTTGGAGGTACTCCAATAGAGGCCCATTCACGCCGCCTGCCGAGCGACCGGCCTCGGCAACCAGAATGGCGCGATTCCCGTTCGTGAGTTTCACGACCATCGCGCAGTAACTGGTGCGCGAAAGCGTTTGCGCTGGAAGACGTCCCACTATGAGGTTCATTGCCGCGCGCGCGATAGCTAGTGACTGGGCCATATCAGCTCCTGCTGGTTCAATCTTGTTGTGAATGCACTGATGAAAATACCCTATGGAGTGCAACTTGAACGCGAATGCCTTTGCGAGTCCATTGATTCTCGCGCTCCTGCGCCGATCAAGTACGCTC
>CAYVQK010000252.1:0-4863 GCA_964454145.1 uncultured Oceanicola sp.
TGCGCTCCTCGCGCTTCTCGGGGACGATGCAGACGGCATGCGGCTTGTGGCGCAGCGCGATGGCCTGCATCTCGGGGGTGGCGGCCATCTCGAAGTTGAGCGGCACGGTGAGGGCCTCCATCAGCGCCTCGATGTCGGCGTCGGAGATGTGGCGACGGTCTTCGCGCAGGTGCGCGGTGATGCCGTCGGCACCGGCCTCCTCGGCCAGCCTGGCAGCGCGCAGCGGGTCGGGATAGGCCGAGCCGCGGGCGTTGCGGACAGTGGCGACGTGGTCGATGTTGACGCCGAGGCGGAGTTGGTTGGTCATGTGCGGGCCCTCTCTGGCGCGGACCTTAGGGCGGGACGCGCCGGGTTGGAAGGCCGGTCGGTTGGCGCCCTGCGCCGTTGCCGGGCGCGCTACTCGCCCGCCACCTCGGTCTCCTGCTTCTTCCGCTTGGCCGCGATCTCCTGGAGCTTGGCCTTGAGCTGGCCCTTGCGGCGCTGCTGGTAGGCGGTGATCAGCGGAACGGAGACGTAGTAGCAGATGGTGGCGGCGATGACGCCCGGGATGATCCCGCCGACGAGGTAGGGCAGGAAGACATCGTGGTAGAACCCCGCGAGCTTGCCCCAGTGGGCGGTGCCGCCGGTGAAGACGATCAGCAGGTTGTGCCAGAGATCGGACATCGCGCCCGAGAAGGCCTCGACCAGGCCGCGGCTGTCATCGGGGTTGGGATTGCGTCCGAACACGGGCCGGGTGCCCAGCATGGCGTGGCCCAGTCGCAGCGAGAGCGCGGCGATGATGGGAAAGGTGATCGGGTTGCCGAAGAAGGTGCCGAGGATCGCCGCGAGGATGTTGCCGCGCATCACCTTGGCGATGATGAAGGCCGAGAGGAAGTGGAAGCCGTAGAGCGGGGTGAAGCTGACGAAGACCCCGGCCCAGATGCCGCGGGCGATGCGGTTTGGCGCGTCGGGCAGCCGCCGCAGACGGTGACGGACGTACTGTGCGGCGCGGTACCAGCCCCCACGCGGATAGAAGAACTCGAGGACAAACCGCCCCCAGCTTCGCCTATCCCTGCGCCTGAATACCAATGCTCGCTCCCTTCTGTCGCGGCCCGCCTCGGGGCCGCGTGTTCATGGCTTGCGGTCCGTGTTCTTGACCCGCGATATCTCGGCCACGTCGCTGTCGGCCTCGAGCGCGGTCTGCACCATGTGCAGGTGCTCCACGTCACGCAAGTCAACATCTATCAGAAGACGATAAAAATCCTGTTTCCGGTCGATGAAGTGCAGATCGGAGATATTCGCCTTCTGCTCGCCGATCAGGGTACAGATCCGGCCCAGCACACCTGCGTCGTTGGAGATGGTGATCTCGATGGTGACGGTGTTGACCGCCCCGTGCTGGCCGGAATGCCACTGCAGGTCGACCCAGCGGTCTGGTTCGTCCTCGAACTCGACCAGCACCGGGCAGTCGATGGCGTGGACGATCACGCCCTTGCCGCGGTAGGTGATGCCGACGATGCGCTCGCCCGGCACCGGCTGGCAGCATTGCGCGCGGCTCGAGATCTGGCCCTCGGGCAGGCCGACGACGGAACGGGCCTCGTCGACGACCTCGCCGCGGTGGGCCTCCGCGAGGTCGGGGTAGAGGGTGCCCACGACGTCGCGGGCGGTCAGCTCGGCCGAGCCGAGCCGGGCCAGCAGCTCTTCGTGGTTGATCAGGCCGAGGGTGCGGGCCGCCGTCGTCAGCGCCTTTTCGGTGGCCTTCTTGCCGATGTGCTCGAAGGCCACACGGGCCAGCTCGCGGCCGAGCTTGATGAAGCGCTCGCGGTCTTCCTCCCGCAGCGAGCGGCGGATGGCCGACTTGGCGCGGCCGGTCACCACGATATCGAGCCAGGTGGGCTGCGGGCGCTGGCCCTCGGCGGTGATGATCTCGACCTGCTGGCCGTTCTTCAGCCGGGTCCAGAGCGGCACGCGAAGCCCGTCGATCTTGGCGCCAACGCAGCTGTCGCCGATGCGGGTGTGGATGCCGTAGGCATAGTCGATCGGCGTCGCCCCGCGGGGCAGCTTGATGACGTCGCCCTTGGGGGTGAAGCAGAAGACCTGGTCCTGGTACATCTCGAGCTTCACGTGCTCGAGGAACTCGTCGTGATCCTCCACGTCGAGCCGGTCGGTGAGCGAGCGAATCCACTGCGCCGGGTCGACGGCGAAGCGGTTCTCGGCACGCACGCCGTCACGGTAGCTCCAGTGCGCAGCAACGCCGGCCTCGGCCACGTCGTGCATCTCGCGGGTGCGGATCTGCACCTCGACCTGCTTGCCGTCGCGGCCCGCGACGGTGGTGTGGATCGAGCGGTAGCCGTTGTTCTTGGGGGCGGAGATGTAATCCTTGAAGCGCCCGGGCACCGCCGTCCAGCGGGCGTGGATGGCGCCCAGCACGCGGTAGCAATCGTCCTCGGAGCCGACGATCACGCGGAAGCCGTAGATGTCTGCGAGGCGGGAGAAGCTCTTCTGCTTCTCCTGCATCTTGCGCCAGACGGAGAACGGCTTTTTCGCCCGGCCCAGCACCTCGCCCTTTATGCCCGACTTCTTCAGCACCTTCTGGATATCGCGGGTGATCGAGTCGATCACGTCGCCGCTTTCGCGCTGGAGCATGATGAAGCGGCGGATGATGGAGTTGCGGGCCTCGGGGTTGAGTACCTTGAAGGCGAGATCCTCGAGTTCCTCGCGCATCCACTGCATGCCCATGCGGCCGGCGAGGGGCGCGAAGATGTCCATCGTCTCGCGGGCCTTCTGGGCCTGTTTCTCCGGACGCTGGAACTTGATCGTCCGCATGTTGTGCAGCCGGTCGGCCAACTTGACCAGCAGCACGCGCGGGTCGCGGCTGACGGCCATGATGAGCTTGCGGAAGTTCTCGGCCTGCTTGGTCTCGGTCGAGGAGAGCTGCAGGTTGGTCAGCTTGGTGACGCCATCGACCAGCTCGGCCACCTCGGGGCCGAACCTGGACGAGACGTCGGAGTAGCTGGCCATCGTGTCTTCGATGGTGTCGTGCAGGAGGGCGGTGATGACGGTATCGTCATCGAGCTTCTGGCGGGCCAGCAGCTCGGCCACGGCAACGGGGTGAGTGAAATAGGGCTCGCCCGACTGGCGCTTCTGACCCTCGTGCATCCTCTCGCCGAAGACAAAGGCCTCGGCGATCCGCTTTGCGTTGCAGTTCGGGTTGTAGGAGGAAACGAGGGCGACGAGACCGTCGGAGTCCATGCCTGTCGCCCTTGCTTGTCGGTTACTTCTGTTCCTGGGCTTCCATCAGCGCGCGGAGCAGCTTCTCTTCCGACATATCGTCGTCGGCGGGCTTGTCGTGCTCGGCGCCCATGAGCAGTGCCATCGCGTCGTCCTCGGGCTCGTCGACCTCGATCTGGGTCTGGTAGCTCTCGATCATGCGCTCGCGCAGATCCTCGGCCTGCTGGGTCTCCTCGGCGATCTCGCGGAGCGAGACGACCGGGTTCTTGTCGTTGTCGCGGTCGACGGTGATCGCGCCACCGGCAGCGATCTCGCGGGCCCGGTGCGCGGCGAGCATCACGAGCTCGAAGCGGTTGGGGACTTTATCGACGCAATCTTCAACGGTGACGCGGGCCATGGAGGTCTCCTGCAGGGAGGGTTGGGCGGTGAAGGCCGCTATGTAACGGGGGCACGGCGGGTTGGCAAGGGGCCTGACCCCGGTTTTACAGGGGTCGCGGCGTTATGACAGCGGTCTGACCTCGGCCCGCGCGGCCTCGGGCAGAGCCGCGGCCATCTCGGCCACGCTGAGCCCGGTCACCGGGTGGCGCCAGTCGGGGGCGACATCGAGGAGCGGCACGAGCACGAAGGCCCGTTCGGCGAGCCGGGGATGGGGCAGGATGAGCTCGGCGGGCGTCTCTCGCGCGGCGCTGTCGGGCGAAAGCCCGGCCCATCGCCGCCAGGTCGGCCTGTCGGGGCGCACGGCATCGCCCCAGCCGATCAGGTCGAGATCGAGCGTGCGGGGCCCCCAGCGCTTGTCGCGCACCCGCCCATGGGCCGCCTCGATGGCATGCAGATGCCGCAGCACCTCCTCGGGAGACAGCGTGGTTTCGGCAAGAAGCGCGGCGTTCACGAAGTCGGGACCGGCCCCGGGCGGAAAGGCGGGGGTCTCAAAGAGGCGGCTTTTTGCCAAGATGGTAAACGAATCGATCTGAAGGGCGGAAATCGCCGCGAGGATCGTTACATTTGGAGAACCGGCCGGTGATGCAGCGTTTGACCCGGCGGCAATGAGTGCTTTTGTAACCGTCATATGACATTTGGAGGGTTGCGACCCGGCTTTTTTACACTATTTTCCGCCACGCTCACGGGACAAGTCAGCTTTTCCCCACCACCACCACCACTCATCCGGGGACCCGCGAGCATATAGAGAAAGGGTATTTCATGTTCTACCGTGACGAGCGCCTTGCGCTGTTCATAGATGGCTCCAATTTGTATGCAGCCGCAAAAGCCCTGGGCTTCGACATCGACTACAAGCTGCTCCGCCAGGAGTTCATGCGCCGCGGCAAGCTGCTGCGCGCCTTCTACTACACCGCGCTGCTGGAAAACGACGAATATTCGCCGATCCGCCCGCTGGTGGACTGGCTGCACTACAACGGCTTCTCGATGGTGACGAAGCCCGCCAAGGAATACGTCGACAGCCAGGGTCGCCGGAAGGTGAAGGGCAACATGGACATCGAGCTGACCGTCGATGCGATGGAGCTGGCCCCGCACGTCGACCACGTGGTGCTGTTTTCCGGCGATGGCGACTTCCGCCCGCTGGTGGAGAGCCTGCAGCGGCAGGGTGTGCGGGTTTCGGTGGTGAGCACCATCCGCAGCCAGCCGCCGATGATCGCCGACGAG
>CAYVQK010000253.1:0-4831 GCA_964454145.1 uncultured Oceanicola sp.
TGCCCGACGCCTTCCTGCGCCGCTGCTTCTTCCACTACATCCGCTTCCCCGACGAGGCCACGCTGCGTCAGATCGTCGAAGTCCACCACCCCGGCATCAAGGGCGAGCTGCTGACCACCGCGCTCACCCAGTTCTACGAGATCCGCGAGCAACCCGGCCTGAAGAAGAAGCCCTCCACCTCCGAGGTGCTCGACTGGCTCAAACTCCTCCTCGCCGAAGACCTCTCCCCCGAAGACCTCAAACGCGACGGCGCCAACGCCCTCCCCAAGCTCCACGGCGCGCTGCTGAAGAACGAACAGGACGTGCATCTCTTCGAACGGCTGGCCTTCATGGCTCGGCGGGAACGGTAGGGTGGGCAATCTGCCCACGTCCCTGTTACGACACCCGCCCGCACCTCCTCCGCAACCCGTAGTGTGGGTGCACCCCACCAATCGCCCATGACCCCCTACCTCACCCTCGACGTCTTCACCTCGACCCCCTTCACCGGCAACCCGCTCGCCGTCATCCCCGATGCCACATCCCTCCCCGAAACCGCCCTCCAGCGCATCGCCGCCGAGTTCAACTACTCCGAAACCACCTTCGTCTTCCCGCCCGACGACCCGGCCCACACGGCGAAGGTCCGCATCTTCACCCCCACCATGGAGATCCCCTTCGCTGGCCACCCGCTGATCGGCACCGCCGTCGCCCTGGCCCGCGCCGACCACGGCCCCGACCTCATCCTGGAAACAGGCGTCGGCCCGATCCGCGCCCATGCCACCGCCACCGAGGCCCGCTTCACCACGCAGGTCGCGCTGGAAATCCTCGCTCACCCGGCCCCCGCTCTCGTCGCCCGGGCGCTCTCCCTGTCCGAGAGCGACATCGCCGCGCCGCCCGTCATGGCCTCCGTCGGGCTTCCCTTCACCCTCACCGAGCTTACCAGTCGCGCCGCCCTCTCCCGCGCCACGCCCGACACCCAGGCCTTCCGCGACGGCCACGCCGCCCACCCCTCCGGGCTCGACTTCGCGCAATACGCCTGGGTCCGCGACGGCAGCACAATCCACGCCCGCATGTTCGCCCCGCTCGACATGATCCCCGAAGACCCGGCCACCGGCTCCGCCGCCGCGGCGCTCGCGGCCTTCCTCACCTCCACCGAGGGCCCGCTCACTGCCACGATCCATCAGGGCGACGACATGGGCCGCCCCTCCCGCATCGGCGTGTCCACCACCGCCACCTCGGTCACCATCTCCGGCGCCGCTGTGCCGGTGATGCAGGGCACGCTCGCACTCTGACCCCGACCGCGCCACCGCCCAACCCGCCTCATCCCCGTCGCGCTGGAAATCGCCGCCAACCCCGGCTAAACCCGTTCCACCAGCCGGAGAACGCCATGACGACCCCCACCCTGATCGAGCGCTCCGCGGCCAAGGGGCTGCGCATCACCGGCCAGCGCAAGGTGATCGCCGAGGTGCTCGACGCCGCTTCCGATCACCCCGACGTGGAGGAGCTCTACGCCCGCGCCTCCGCCGTCGACCCCAGGATCTCCCTCGCCACGGTCTACCGCACGGTGAAGCTCTTCGAGGAGTCGGGCCTGCTGGAAAAACTGGAATTCGGAGATGGCCGCGCCCGCTACGAGGACGCCGAGCGCGATCACCACGATCACCTGATCGACCTCGCCTCGGGCGAAGTGATCGAGTTCGTCGACCCCGAGATCGAGGCCTTGCAGGAGAAGATCGCGGCCCGGCTCGGCTACGAGCTCAAGGGCCACCGGCTCGAGCTTTACGGGGTGCGCCGCAAGCCGCGCTGAACCGGCACGCTCTGGCCGAGCAGCGGCAGAAGTTCGTCCACCCGGATCGGCTTGGCAAGCGCCCCGCGCATCATGCCGCCGGTCAGATCCAGCGGCACATCTGCCGCATCGTCGCTCAGCACAACATGCGGGATTTTCTCGCTCGACAGCCGGATCAGCGCCTCCAGCGCTTCCTCCGGCCGGTCGCCCATATCGACGATCGCGGACGACACGTTGTCCTCCCCCGCCGGGAAGGATGTCAGAAGGGAAAGCTCCAGCACCTCGTAGCCGGCTTCCCGCAGCATCATCTCCAGGTCGAGCGCCAGGACACGGTCGTCACTCATCACCGCCACCCGTCCGGGTTGCGGTGACCTTGCGCCGAATGTGCGATTGATCTGCTCGTTCATTGTCTCGATACCTCCACCCCAAGGGTAGCACAGGAGCGTCGTGACTACCAATTTATTGTGCTATATCAAATGTTTAACCTACTCATTCTTGATATCATGCCAATTATGCTCATATTGCCAAATCTGCTCACAGCATGTAGTTTCGGTGAAAATAGGGGATTGCGGCGCACCTGCAGGTTTTCCCAGCAAAACGCCGGTTTTGAGCCCCAATTCGGAGATCGGGCAGATGGAGAACGACCCCAGCAAGCGCACGGACAGGCTGCAGATCATGCTGACCGAAGAGGAAACCCGCGCGCTCGACGATTGGCGGTTCAAGGTCCGCATGCCCAGCCGCTCCGCAGCGGTACGTGAATTGCTTCGGCGGGGATTGGCCGCCGAGGGCTATTTCGACCGCGCGCGTGCCTCCAAATCCTCTTCCACCTTCGGAATCGTCGACCACGATCCGCCCCAGGACGACGGCACCACCGAGAACTGACCCCCTGTTCCTCCCCGACCCGAGCCTGTAGGGCACGGGCAGAGGCGGAACGAGAGGCAGGCAGGTGTCGGACAATTTCAAGGGCATCGCGCTGATGGTCGCGGCCATGCTGGGCCTCGCCTGCACCGATACCGTGGTCAAGCTGATGTCGGCCCACCTGCCCGCGCCACAGGTCATCCTCATCCTCGGCGGCGCGACGGCGCTGATCTTCGCCGCCGCCGCGCTGATCCGGGGCGAGCCGCTCTTCTCCCGCGCCTTCTTCCACCCCGCCGTGGTCGGCCGCAGCCTCTCCGAGGCGGTTGCCTCGCTCTGCATCACCCTGGCCATCGCGCTGGCCCCGCTCACCACCGTCTCAGCCCTGATGCAGATGAATCCCATCCTCGTCACCCTCGGCGCCGCCCTCTTCTTCGGCGAGCACGTGGGCTGGCGGCGCTGGTCCGCCGTGGCCGCCGGCATGGTCGGCATGCTGATGATCGTCCGCCCGGGCATGGAGGCCTTCGACCCGGCCTCCCTCGTCGCCGTCGCCGCCGCCATCGCTCTCTCGGCGCGCGATCTCACCACCCGCGGCGCCCCCCGCTCGATCCCCTCCCTCACGCTGGCCGCCTGGGGCTTCTCCCTCGTCCCGCTCGCCGCCACCATCGCGCTGCTGTTCGGCCCCGGCTTCCAGCCGCTCCCCTCGGCCGCGATGGTCTGGGCCCCGCTCGGCATCGCCTTCACCCTCGGCGGCTACCTGGCGCTCACCGCCGCCGTCCGCGTGGGCGAACTGGCCACCATCGCCCCCTTCCGCTACTCCCGCCTGCTCTTCGCCACCGTGATCGGCGTCGCCTTCTTCCACGAACGTCCCGACGGCTGGACGATCGCCGGCTCGCTCCTCATCATCGCCGCCGGGCTCTATGCCTTCCTGCGCGAGCGCCAGCGCGCGCGCCCGCAACCCGCGGCGAACGCCGCTGTCTCTGCGCCCCGCCGTTAGCGCAAACATTTCCGTCCCTCCCCGCTTGCGCCGCGCCCCGCGGCTGCTATGACGTAAGGCAAACCCATGCCCCAAGGGAGGCCGCCCCATGAGCACCATCATCGACATCCACGCCCGCGAGATCCTCGACAGCCGCGGCAATCCCACCGTCGAGGTCGACGTCACGCTCGAGGATGGCACCCTGGGCCGCGCCGCGGTGCCCTCGGGCGCGTCAACCGGCGCCCATGAGGCGGTCGAAAAGCGCGATGGCGACAAGTCCCGCTACAAGGGCAAGGGCGTGCGCGAGGCCGTGGCCGCAGTAAACGGCGAGATCGCCGAGGCGCTGGTAGGATTCGAGGCAACCGAGCAGGTGGCGCTGGACGGCGCGATGATCGAGCTCGACGGCACCCCCAACAAGGGCCGCCTCGGCGCCAACGCCATCCTCGGCGTCTCCCTCGCCGCCGCCAAGGCCGCCGCCGAGTTCACCGGCCAGCCGCTCTACCGCTACGTCGGCGGCACCTCGGCCCGCGTGCTCCCCGTCCCGATGATGAACATCATCAACGGCGGCGAACATGCCGACAACCCGATCGACATCCAGGAATTCATGATCATGCCGGTCAGCGCGGACAACATCCGCGACGCCGTGCGCATGGGCGCCGAGGTGTTCCACACCCTCAAGAAGGAGCTTTCCGGCGCGGGCCTGTCCACCGGCATCGGCGACGAGGGCGGCTTTGCCCCCAATATCGCCTCGGCCCGCGATGCGCTGGATTTCATCCTGCGCTCGATCGAGAAAGCGGGCTACAAACCCGGCGAGGACATCTATCTGGCGCTTGACTGCGCCGCCACGGAATACTTCAAGAACGGCAAGTACGAGCTTGCCGGCGAAGGAAAATCCCTGTCGCCCGAAGAGAACGCCGCCTACCTGGCGGGGCTGGTGCAGGACTATCCCATCATCTCGATCGAGGACGGCATGTCCGAGGATGACTGGGACGGCTGGAAGGCGCTGACCGACCAGATCGGCGGCAAGGTGCAGCTGGTGGGCGACGACCTCTTCGTGACCAACCCCGCGCGCCTCTCGGACGGGATCAAGCGTGGCGTGGCCAATTCCATGCTGGTCAAGGTCAACCAGATCGGCAGCCTGACGGAAACGCTCCAGGCGGTCGAGATGGCGCATCGCGCGGGCTATACCAACGTGATGTCGCACCGCTCGGGCGAGACCGAGGACGCCACCATCGCCGACC
>CAYVQK010000254.1:0-4808 GCA_964454145.1 uncultured Oceanicola sp.
AGTTGATCTTGGTGACGAGGCTCTTGTCGTTCTCCTGCACCAGCCGGATCGAGGGGAGCGACTGCATGGTGACCTGGCGGGTCAGCTTGAGGTCGTGGACCCGGCGCTCGAGGTCGTCGCGGGCGGCGCGCATGTCGCGCAGCTCCTGGGCCTTCATCACGCCCTCTTCCTCGGGTGCGGCCGCCACCTCGGCCTCCTTCGCGGGGATGGTGGTGCCGTCGAGCTCGGCGATCTTCGCCTCGCCCGCGGCGATGTAGAGTGCGAGTTCGTCGTAGAAGCTCAGCGTCTTCTCGTAGAGCAGGTCGAGCGACTTGATGTCCTTCAGCAGCTTGTGCTCATGGCTCTCCAGCTCGGCGGTGATCTTGTCGATCTGGTCCTGCACGTCCTCGAAGCGGCTGAGGAAATTGGCGAAGGGCGCGGCGCGCCCCAGCAGCTTCTCCCAGAAGCTGCGCTTGCGGCGCACGTCGAGCTCGGAGACGGAGAAACCGCGGATGGTGGTGACCATCTTGCGCAGCCCGTCGCCGGCCGGGCCCGTGTCCTTGTTCTTCACGTCGGCCAGCATGGCCTGGGAGATGGTCTGCAGCTCGGCCTGGGCGGCGGAGCCGAAGTTGACGATGGAGCCGGTGTCGGTCATGTCGAGCTCGGCCATGCGCCGGGTGATCTCGGCGGAGAGCGCCGGGTCGGCCTCGGCGAGCGGCACCACGGCGTTGGCCTCCACGGGCTCGGGCAGGATCACGGCGTTGATCTCCTCGACCTGCGCCAGCGTCTCCTTCGCCTTGGCGTGAACTTGCTCTTCCATTGTCCCTGATCTCCTTGTTGCGCGGCGCTTAGCGCGCCCCTTCACGCTGCAGACGATCGCGCAGCACTTCAATCTCGATGTCTAGGTCCGTCCGGTCATCCAGCAGCAGTTTCTCGGTGCGCTGGGCGTAATTGCTCTCCATCTCGTCGAGGAGCGCGAGGTAATCCTGCTTTGCCTTCGGGTCGTGGCTGCGGCTGTAGAGGTCGGCGAACTTCACCGTCGCGTCGCGGGCCCCCATCAGGTAGACGCCCATGAACTTGCGGGCCGCCGTCAGGTCGCGCGGGTCTTCCTCGACCGTGCGGAACATGGTGCGGGCGGTCTGCGAAAAGCGCGTCACGCGGTCGGCCACGCCCCTGTCGCCGGCGCGTTTCACCGCGTCGGCCATGGCGGAGAGGTGGGCTTCGGCCTCGTCTACGGCGCGGGCGACGCGATCCTGCTGGTGGGTGTCGATGCCTTCCATCCCCTTGTCCGACATCGGGTCGAGCCCGAAGGCGAAGCTGTGGAGACCGGCGCCGAGGACGGCGAAAATGATTGCCTCCAGCACGCCGTGGCCCGCGAGCCCCACCAGCCCGAGGCCCGCACCGGTGAGCACCGAGCCGAAGATCTTGCGCGGCACGGCGGGGCGGCGGGCGACCTTGCGCGCCTCCCAGGCTTCCTGCGCCTTGAGCCCCTCGCGGGTGAGCCAGGCAGCGGCCAGAAGCACGCCCACGGCGATGAGATAGAGCGCGAGGCCGGTGGCCCCGGAGGTGAAGGCGTGCCAGAGGAACACCAGCGGCACGACGAACATCAGGTTGGAGCGCATGCCTGCGCGGGCCCGGGTGGCGCCTGCGAATTTCGGCGCGAGGCTGGAGGCCCTGGGCGCCTCGGGCGCCGCGCGCACGCCGGTGTCGCCCGCCTTCGAGCCCTGCGGGCTGTATTTTCCACCGTAGCGCTCGGCCATCAGGCGCCTCCGCCGGTGAACGCGGCGTAGAGCATCAGCGCCAGAAGCAACGCAAAGCTCAGTTTCTGCAAACCGTCTCCGGACATCTCTCACCCACCTGCACCGTCCTGGCACGCGAGGTCGTTTATAGGCGAAGGAATTTCTGCGGGCCAGCATGGATCGCCCGGCAAGGGGCGGGGCCGCTCATCTGTCCTTGCGCGGCGACTTCGCGGGCGGACGGCGGCGCTGGGGCTTCTTCTTCGGTTCCTGGGCGGGCTTGAACTCGGGGTCGAGGCCGAGCTGGTCGCGCAGGACGCGGGCCTTGATCTCCTCCACCTGCCCGGCCTTCAGCTCGCCCAGCCGGAACGGGCCGTAGGAGACGCGCAGGAGGCGATTGACGGTGAGGCCCACGGCCTCCATGGCCTTGCGGATCTCGCGGTTCTTGCCCTCGCGGAGCGAGACGGTGGCCCAGGCGTTGGCGCCCTGCTGGCGGTCGAGCGTGATGGTCATCGGCTGGTAGGCCGTGCCTTCGACGGTGATGCCGCGGCGGAGAGGCTCGAAATCCTCGTCCTTCGGCGTGCCGTGCAACCGGACCCGGTACTTGCGGAGCCAGCCGGTGGAGGGCAGCTCGAGGCGGCGCTTTATCTCGCCGTCGTTGGTGAGCAGCAGCAGGCCCTCGGAGTTGAGGTCGAGCCGGCCCACGCTCATCACCCGGGGCATGTCCTCGGGGAGGTTGGCGAAGACGGTGTCGCGCCCCTTCTCGTCGCGCTCGGTCGTCACCAGCCCGGCGGGCTTGTGGTAGAGCCAGAGGCGCGGCGGCTCGGGCGCGGCGAGCGGCTTGCCGTCGACGGTGATCGCGTCGGCTTCGGTGACGTTCAGCGCGGGGCTGTCGATCTTCTTGCCGTTCACGGTGACGCGGCCGGCCTCGACGATCTTCTCCGCCTCGCGGCGGGAGGCGATGCCGGCGCGGGCCAGCACCTTGGCGATGCGGTCGCCGGGAGGGGGTGTGTCTGCCATGGGTCCGCTCTAGCCGCGCGCGAGGGGCTTGCCAAGGGCGCAGGCGCGGGGCAGGGGAAGCGTATGAGCTTCATCAGTCACATGGACGAGGCGCTGGAGGAGGCGCGGGCGGCCGCCGGGCGCGGCGAGGTGCCGGTAGGCGCCGTGCTGGTGGGCCCCGTCGGCGAGGTGGTGGCGCGCGCGGGAAACCGCACGCGGGAGATGAACGACCCGTCGGCCCATGCCGAGATGCTGGCGATCCGCGCGGCCTGCGCGGCAGCGGGCAGCGAGCGGCTGCCGGGCCATGTGCTCTACGTCACGCTGGAGCCCTGCGCGATGTGCGCCGCGGTCATCGCCGCCGCGCGGATCGCCCGCGTGGTCTACGGCGCCCCCGACCCCAAGAGCGGCGGGGTGGACCATGGCGCGCGGGTATTCTGCCACCCCCAGGCCCACCACGCACCGGAAGTCATCGGCGGCATTGGCGAGGAGGAGGCTGCGGCGCTGCTCCGGAGTTTCTTCGCCGACCGCCGGAGCTAGCGACCGGCCGCTTCATTTTCTTGCTGCAAGTACTCCGGGGGGTGTGGGGGGCTGGCCCCCCATCGCCTGACGCCGCCACCGGGAAACACGGCCCCCGGTTCAGAGCTCGATCGCCACCAGCACCTCGGGCTCCACCACGTCGACCCCCTTCAGGCCCTTCTTCAGCGCCTCGGCGTCCTGCGCCAGCGCCGGGAAGGTCTTGTAGTGCGAGGGCAGCACGAGGTCGAAGTCGAAGAAGCGCTTCGCGGCCCAGGCGGCCTGGTCCATGTCCATCGTGTAGAACCCGCCGCAGGAGAGGATGCCGACGTCGGGTTCGAAATAGGCACCGATCCACTCCATGTCGGCCATGATGCCGGTGTCGCCGGAGAAGTAGACGCATTTGCCGTCGCCCTTCAGCACGTAGCCCACCTCGGTGCCCGCCGCGCCGCCCTTGTAGGAGGTGGAGTGCGAGGCCGGGACCATGGTGACCTTCACGCCGCCGAGGTCGACAGTGCCGCCCTTGTTGAAGCCGGTGGCCTCGACGCCCTCGAGCTGACCCGCGAGTTCGACCATGGTGAAGATCGGCAGGCCCTTCTCCGCGGCCATCTCAGGCACGCCCGACACGTGGTCGTCATGGCCGTGAGTCAGCAGGATGTGGGTTGCGCCCGAGAGCGCCTCCTCCTTGCGGTCCGCCGGGAAGGCGGGGTTGCCGTCCAGCCAGGGGTCGATCAGGATCACGGCCTCCTCGGCTTCGAGCTTCCAGCTGCCGTGTCCGAGCCAGGTGAGTTTCATGGGGCACCTCCGAATGTTGTGTTGCGGCGAAGGTAGGCTGCGGGTCAGGCGCCGTCCACCGCTTGCAGCCTTTCGGCGCGGGCGATAAACGGGCGGACGAAAGCCGATAGGAGTCCCGCGATGTCGATCGACACCGAAACCGCCCGCCGAGTGGCGCACCTGGCCCGGATCGCCGTGCCGGAGGAAGACCTGCCTGCGCTGGCAGGCGAGTTCAACGCGATCCTGGGCTTCATCGAGCAGCTCTCGGAAGTGGACGTGGAGGGCGTGGAACCCATGGTCTCCGTAACCCCGATGCGGCTGAAGCGGCGCGAGGACGTGGTGACCGACGGAAACCAGCAGCAGGCCGTTCTCGCCAATGCCCCCGACGCCCGCGAGGGCTTCTTTGCCGTGCCGAAGGTGGTTGAGTGATGAGCGATCTGACCAAGCTGACGATTGCAGGCGCGCGGGACGCGCTGCGCAAGGGCGAGACCACGAGCGTGGAGATCACCGAGGCCTGCCTGAAGGCCATCGAGGGCGCCGGGGCGCTGAATGCCTTCGTCCACCATACGCCCGAGATCGCGCTGGAGCAGGCCAAGGCCGCCGATGCGCGGATTGCGGCGGGCGACGCGCCGGCGATGTGCGGCATTCCGCTCGGGATCAAGGACCTGTTCTGCACCAAGGGCGTGGAAAGCCAGGCGGCCTCGGCCATCCTCGGCGGGTTCAAGCCGGAATACGAGAGCACCGTCACCAGCCAGCTCTTCGACGCGGGCGCGGTGATGCTGGGCAAGCTCAACATGGACGAGTTCG
>CAYVQK010000255.1:0-4757 GCA_964454145.1 uncultured Oceanicola sp.
CTCCCGCGGCGAGGTGATCGACGAAAACGCCCTGACGCGGATGCTGCGCGGGCGCGAGATCAAGGGCGCCGGGCTCGACGTTTATGAGCACGGGACCGACATCAACCCGCGTCTGCGGGAGCTCGATAACGTGGTGTTGCTGCCGCATATGGGCTCGGCGACGCTCGAAGGGCGGATCGAGATGGGCGAGAAGGTCATCATCAACATCAAGACCTTCGACGATGGCCACCGCCCACCCGATCAGGTGGTGCCCTCGATGCTCTGATGCCGCTACTCTGATCCCGACACGGCTGTCGATACGCCGGTGCCCATACCGGGTGCCGGCAGGCTGCCTGACCGGGAGGAGAGACGTCATGAGGAAGATATTCGCGACCATCGCAATGGTGCTGGCCAATGGCGCCATGGCGCAGCAGGCGGCGGATGCCATCGCCCCCGAAGCCGCCGGGGCAGGGGGCTTCGACGCGATGTCGCCCCGCGTGGCGGCTGCGTTCGAGGCCAAGGCGGGCGGCACTCCGGTCACATCGGAGAACTGGATGATCGCGGCGGCCAATCCCCATGCCGTGGAGGCCGGCGCCGATGTGCTGGCCCGGGGCGGCACCGCCGCCGATGCGCTGGTCGCGGTGCAGGCCATGCTGGGGCTGGTGGAGCCGCAAAGCTCCGGTCTGGGCGGGGGTGCCTTCCTTGTCTGGTACGACGCGGCGACCGGCGCGGTGACGACGCTCGACGGGCGCGAAACCGCCCCCTTGGCCGCGACGCCCCGGCATTTTCAGGACGAGGCGGGTGCGCCGCTCAAATTCTTCGATGCCGTGGTCGGCGGGCTCTCCGTCGGGACCCCCGGCACACCGGCGTTGATGCAAGAGGTACACACCCGCTGGGGCAATCAGGATTGGGCGGAGCTGCTCGCCCCTGCGGCGGAACTGGCGGAGGCGGGCTTTGCCGTGTCGCCCCGGCTCGCCGGTCTGGTGGCCGAGGATGCGGAACGGCTGTCCCGCTCAAAGGCCACGGCGGATTATTTCCTGCCGGGCGGCAATCCTGTCGCGGCGGGGGATATCCTGACCAATCCCGCCTATGCCGCCACCCTCCGCACCATTGCCGAAGAAGGCGCGGAGGCGTTCTACACCGGCGAGATCGCGTCGCAGATCGTGGCCGCCGTGTCCGGTGCAGCGCGGCCCGGCACCTTGTCCGAGGTCGATCTGGCGATCTACCGGGTGAAGGAACGCGCGCCGGTCTGCGCCAGCTATCGTGCCCACGAGGTCTGCGGCATGGGGCCGCCGTCGTCGGGCGCGGTGGCGGTGGGGCAGATCCTCGGGCTGCTCGACGGGCAGGACCTGAGCGCGGGGCCGCAGGATGTGGAGGTGCGCCGGCTGATCGGGGATGCCTCGCGGCTGGCCTTTGCGGACCGGGGCCGCTACCTCGCCGATAGCGATTTCGTGCCGGTGCCGGTTTCGGGGCTGCTCGACACCGATTACCTCGCCGCGCGGGCAGAGCTGCTGTCAGGCGATGACGCGCTGCCCGAGGTCACGCCCGGCCAACCCGCCTTTGACCACGCGCTGAACTGGGCCGATGATGCGTCGATCGAACTGCCCTCGACGTCGCATGTGTCGATTGTCGATGCCATGGGCAATGTCGCCTCGCTGACCACCACGATCGAGAACGGCTTTGGCTCGCGGCTGATGGCGGCGGGCTTCCTGTTGAACAACGAGTTGACCGATTTCTCCTTCAAGAGCCATGCCGAGGGCGTGCCGATCGCCAACCGGGTGGAGCCGGGCAAGCGCCCCCGGTCGAGCATGTCGCCCACCATCGTGCTCAAGGACGACGCGCCGGTTCTGGTCGTGGGCTCGCCCGGCGGCAGCCGCATCATCGGCTATGTGGCGGAGGCGATCATCGCGCACCTCGACTGGGGGATGGACGTGCAGCAGGCGGTCTCCGTGCCCCATGCGGTCAATCGGTTCGGCACCTACGATCTGGAGGCGGACACCGCCGCCGCCGATCTGGCCGACCCGCTGGCGGCGCTGGGATACGAGGTCAACACCCGCGCCTTGACCTCGGGCTTGCACATGATCGCGATTGCAGATCAATTGCAGGGCGGCGCAGACCCCCGCCGCGAAGGCATCGCCTTGGGCGAGTGACGGGCCGGGGCGCGCGTGATGGGACAAGGGGGCAGAGACATGGCAGAAACCGCAGGGCTGGCGCGCAACGAGGCGGGCATCGCCCATGTGCTGGGCGCATTGAAGCAACAATTCGGCGAACGGTTCCAGACCGGCCAGTCGATCCGCGACCAGCACGGCCACACCACCACCTGGATCGAGACGCAGGCCCCGGACGGCGTGGTCTTTGTGCAATCGACCGAGGAGGTGGCCGAGGTCGTCCGGCTCTGCGCCGCGCATAAGGTGCCGGTGATCCCCTTCGGCACGGGCACCTCGCTGGAGGGGCATGTGAATGCCCCGGCGGGGGGGATTTCGCTCGATACCAGCCAGATGGACAAGGTGCTGGAGGTCAATGCCGGCGATCTCGATTGCCGGGTGCAGCCGGGTGTCACGCGTGAGGCGCTGAACACGCATCTGCGCGACCGCGGGCTGTTCTTTCCCATCGATCCGGGCGCGAATGCCTCGCTTGGCGGCATGGCGTCGACCCGCGCCTCCGGCACCAACGCGGTGCGCTACGGCACGATGAAGGACAATGTGCTCAGCCTCGAGGCGGTGATGCCCGACGGGCAGGTGATCCGCACCGGGCAACGGGCGCGCAAATCCTCGGCCGGCTACGATCTGACCCGGCTTCTGGTCGGGGCAGAGGGCACCCTTGGCGTCATCACCGAACTCACGCTCAAGCTACAGGGCATCCCCGAGGCGATCTCTTCCGCGCGGTGCTCCTTTCCGACCGTCGATGCCGCTTGCCAGACGGTGATGAACGTCGTGCAATACGGGTTGCCGGTGGCGCGGATCGAATTGCTGGACGCGCTGACGGTGAAGGCGGTCAACGCCTATTCCAAGCTCGACCTGCCGGCCACGCCCCTGCTGCTGCTGGAATTCCACGGCACCCCCGCCGGTGTCGCGGAACAGGCCGAGGTCTTTGGTGCGCTGGCCGAAGAACATGGCGGCACCGGGTTCGAGGCCACAAGCACCGCCGAGGAACGCAACAAGCTCTGGCAGGCGCGTCACGACGCCTATTGGGCAACGCTGCAACTGCGCCCGGGTGCCAAGGGGATCTCCACGGATGTCTGCGTGCCGATCTCCCGGCTCGCCGAGGCGGTGGTGGCGGCACAGACGCGGCTTGACGAGATGGGGTTCATCGCGCCGATCGTGGGGCACGCCGGGGACGGGAACTTTCACGCGCTGCTGCTGGTCGACCCCGAGGATACCGAGGAACAGGAAAAGGCCGCGGACTTCGTCGGGTGGCTCAATGATCTGGCGATCTCGCTTGATGGGACATGCACCGGAGAGCACGGGATCGGGCAGGGCAAGAAGCCCTATCTGACCCGCGAACTCGGGCCGGCAACCGGGGTGATGGCGGCGATCAAATCAGCGCTCGATCCCGACAACATCATGAATCCGGGCAAGATTCTGCCCGGCTGATCCGCTCCGACCGGGCAAATTCGCCGCCCGCGCCGCGCCAAGGTCGGTTTTCTGCTCTGTTGGGTCGGCCTCCTCGCGCCGGTGCCGGGCGGGGGCAGTAGAAATGGCGGGGAACGGCGCAAAGGATTCGGGACATGAAAACGCAAGTGAAGGCTTTGGTTGTGGGCGGCGGCGCAGTGGGGACCTCCATCGCCTATCACCTCGCCCGGGCCGGCTGGGACGACGTGATGCTGCTGGAGCGGGACGAGCTGACCTCCGGCTCGACATGGCACGCGGCGGGCCTCCTGCCCTATTTCAACATGTCCTTCGCGACGACCCATATCCACGATTATTCGATCCGCTTCTACAAGACGCTGGAAGAGGAAACCGGGCTCAACGCCGGTTTCGCCGTGGTCGGGAACCTGCGGATGGCCCAGACCGATGAGCGTATGGACGAATACATGCTCTACGCCTCCACGGCGGAGACCTGCGGCGTGCCCTACCAATGGCTCACCCCGGAGGAGATCAAGGCGAAATGGCCGCTGATCCGCACCGAGGACCTGAAGGGCGCGCTCTACCACCAGACGGATGGCTACATTAACCCCGCCGACGTGACCATGGCGATGGCCAAGGGCGCGCGTCAGCGTGGTGTGGCGATCGAGCGCAAGTGGCAGGCCGATGCGTTCCACTGGAACGGCACCCATTGGGAAGTCACCGCGACCAAGATGGTGGAGAAGGGCGGCAACCTCGTGCCTTCGGACGACCAGATCGTCATCACCGCGGAGCATGTCGTCACCGCCTCCGGCAACCACGCGCAGCGCACCGCGAAAATGCTGGGGATCAAGATCCCCGCGATCCCGGTCGAGCATCAGTTCATCGTGATGGATCAGGACCCCGAACTGGTGAAATTCCGCCGCGAGGAAGGCAATGTCGAACATCCGGTGATCCGCGACGCCGATGCGCAATCCTATGTCCGCGAGGAACGTGGCGGCTGGATCTTGGGCGTTTATGAGCGAAACGCGCCGGCCCGGTTCGAATACGGTGTGCCCGACAGTTTCCGCGCCGATCTGTTCCAGCTCGATCTCGACCGGATCGAAGAACAATACATGGCGATGAACCACCGCATCCCCTCGGCGGAGGCCTGCGGGCTCAAGGACGATTTCAACGGCCCGATCTGCTACACGCCCGACGGCAACCCGCTGGTCG
>CAYVQK010000256.1:0-4745 GCA_964454145.1 uncultured Oceanicola sp.
CGACATCCACGATGCCCGTCGCGTGGCCGAAACCATGGGTTTCCCCCACTACGTGCTCGACTACGAGAACATCTTCCGCGACGCCGTGATCGAGGAGTTCGCCGAGAGCTACCTCGCCGGCGCCACGCCCGTGCCCTGCATCCGCTGCAACGAGCGGGTGAAGTTCAAGGATCTGCTCGAAACCGCGAAGGATCTCGACGCCGACTGCATGGCCACCGGCCACTACATCCAGCGCAAGATCGGCGCCGCGGGCCCCGAGCTGCACATGGCGGGCGACCCCAACCGCGACCAGAGCTACTTCCTCTTTTCCACGACGCCCGAGCAGCTCTCCTTCCTGCGCTTTCCGCTGGGCCACCTGACCTCGAAGGCCGAGACACGGGCACTGGCGCAAAAGCACGGGCTCGCCGTGGCCGACAAGCCCGACAGCCAGGACATCTGCTTCGTCCCCAACGGCAACTACGCCAGCGTGATCGAAAAGCTGCGCCCCGGTGCGGGCGAGCCGGGCGAGATCGTCGACATGGCGGGCAAGGTGCTGGCGCAGCACAATGGGGTGATCCACTACACCATCGGCCAGCGCCGCGGCCTCGGCATCGGCGGGCTTGCCGACCCGCTCTACGTCGTCCGGCTCGACCCCGAGACCCGTCAGGTTGTCGTCGGCCCCAAGGAGGCGCTCGCCAAGCGCGTGGTGCCCGTGCGCGAGATCAACTGGCTGGGAGACGCGCCTCTCGCCGCGGGTCAGGAAATCGAGATCCGCTGCCGCATCCGCTCCACCCGCCCCCCGGCGGAAGCCACCCTGCGCCCCCTGCCCGACGGCACGGCGGAGGTCGAGCTTCTGGCCGCCGAAGAAGGCGTCTCGCCCGGTCAGGCCTGCGTCTTCTACGCCCCCGAGGGCACCCGCGTGCTGGGCGGCGGATGGATCTGGCGCGGCGCCTGAGCGCGACAGGCGATCAGCGCGCCGCCAGTCCCACCATCTGCCCGCGCGGCGCGTCGCTCATCACCTGCGGCATCGCCACGCCTTCGAACAGCTCTTCCACCAGGCAGGCGATGAGCTGACCGCGGCTGTTCAGCCCCGACTCGCGGTAGACCGCGTTCATCTGGCTCTTCACCGTCGAGGCGCTGGTGCCCCTCAGCCCGGCGATCTCGCCGTTGGAGAAGCCCTTCATGGCATAGACCGCCACGCTGCGCTCGCTGTCGGAAAGATCCCACTGGTCGAACAGCGCCACCAGATGCTGCGAGAAGTTGCCCGACGCCACATCGACCTGACGGTTCAGCTCCACCACCCGGCGCTGGCTCCGCCGCAGGTAGAGCCCTGACACGACGAGCCCGATGACAAGGCCGACCGAGGCCAGAAGCTGGATGATCTCCTGCCACTCATAGGGGATCGGCGCGGTGCGCAGGCCGAGGATCTCGCTCCACAGGTCTCCGACAAAGAACAGGGCACCCAGCGCCTGCAACAGCAGCGCGACATAGAGGCTCCCGCGGCCCGCAAGCCGCGCCAGCCAGCCGGCCGGACCGTGCAGCCCCACGGGCTTGCCCGCGTCGCCGAACATCATCGGCAAGTCAGTTGCCAATGCTCACCCCCAAACCGCCGACGCCGGCCGAAACGCCACCGCCACCCGCGCTGGCATTCACGCCGCACCCCCGAACCCGCGTCCAACGCTGCCTGAAAGACCCGAACCGATGACACAGCTCGCTCCCCTGGCCCGTCAGCGCCGCCACTCCGCCCTCGCCTCGCTCAGCCGCCTCCTCGGGGACAACGTGATCCGGGTCGACTTCCGCAGCCCCCGCATCCGCCCGGTGCTGCGGCCCGACCTCGGCCTGCGCCCGGCAGCCCGGCCCACCGCCCCGCACGCCACACCCGCCTTTGCCCAGGCTGCCTGACCCGAGCCCCACACACATCAAAGGAAACGCATCATGACCACTCTCGCACTCCGCGCCCGCCAGAACCGCCAACTCGCCCTCCAGGGTCTCGCCCGCCGCCGCAGTGGCAACGTGGTGAGCCTCGCCACCGCCCGCGACCGCTCCACGCCGCTGCCGGTGCTCAGCTTCGCCGCCCGCCGCATGGCCTGCCCCGAACTCGCCACGCAGGTGCCGCACACCGCCGCGCGCACTCCCGCGGCTCCGCTTCTGCTGGTCTCCGACCGCGCGCTCCCCCGCGCCGCCTGACCGGCATACCCCACGGGCGCGGGGTGGCCCCACCTCCCGCGTCCTCCCGTCCGCCGCGCCCCAAGCCCCTCCGGTTCGATCGGGGCCGGCGGTCTGGCCCTCCGGGGCCCGCCTCTCTCTCAGAACCCGTAGATTTCCAACGAAACCTCCACCACCACGCCCGGCACCCGCCCGCCCGCACGGCTGGTATCGAGCCGGAAGCTCCCCACCATCCGGCCATTGCGCGGAGCGGTATCCCCGCCGCGATAGCTCCTCCGGTCCGCGGCACCCCGGATCGCATCCACCGCCCAGGTCTCGAGCATCGGCTGGGCGCCTCGCACGAAGCCTTCCACCACCTCCCGGCCCCAGAACTGGCCGAACCCCTCGCAGAACAGCCGTACATCCGCCCCGCCCGGCCAGGGCCGCAGGTCGGGCGCCCGGATCGCAATCAGGGCGCGGTGGCTGTCCCGCCCGTAGCGCGTGCAGGTCAGGGTCATCCCGTGCGGCGGGGCCTCCGCCGCCCCGGGCGTCTGGAACACCGCGCTCCAGAACCACGGGTCTCCCTCCGTCACCGGATCGGGACCGGAGCCGATACGCCGGGTGCCGGGCCAGGCGGCATCGAGTTGGGCCAGAAGCTGCGGCCAGTCGGCGGCGTCGAGGTCGAGCAGCACCGCAAGCGCGCCATCCGCCTCCGCCTCCTGGGCCCGCGCCGGCAGGGCGACACCCAGAACCAGGGCAACGATGATACAGGCCAGCCGGTGCAAAACCTCCTCCCCGCTGCTGTCATGCCGTCCAGTCTAGGCCCGCTTGGCCAGCCGGCAAAGCCTCATCCCTCCGCCAGCGCCACAAGCATCGCCTGAACCCTCCGCCCGCAAGATGCGCAGGATCATCACCAGCAGCGCCCCCAGTCGGCAAATGGCCCGCCACCGCCAGATCGGCCGCGAGCCTGGCCGCCGCGCGATCGAGCGCATCGACCCCGTCCGCCACCCGGCTTTCCGCCCTGAGCCGCTCCAGCCTGGGCCGCCCCACCTCGGGCCAGTGTTCCGTCAGCACCGCGGCCTGCCCCGGCATGAAGCAAGAATATGACCAGGGTCAGTTTATCCGGGCCAGCACGGAGCGCGCCGCCCTCAGGCCAGGTGG
Source organism: uncultured Oceanicola sp. (assembly GCA_964454145.1). Taxonomy (GTDB): domain Bacteria; phylum Pseudomonadota; class Alphaproteobacteria; order Rhodobacterales; family Rhodobacteraceae; genus Vannielia. The sequence goes on from CAYVQK010000256.1 coordinate 3,286, forward strand.
CTCCTCGCCACGCCCCAGCCGCGACATTGTCAGCGCCATCGCCTCGAGCTGCGCGCCGGGCGCCGCCATCACCGCCTTCAGCCCCTCCGCAATCTTCGCGGGCTTGCAGTCGGCGCCGATGAACTCGGGGATCGTGCGGCTCTCGGCCACCAGGTTGACCAGCGTCACCGTGTCCACCTTCAGCATCCGGCCGATGATCTGGCGCGACAGCCAGTTCATGTCATAGGCGATCACCATCGGCAGCGCGTTGGCAGCCAGCTCCAGGCTCACCGTCCCGGAGGCCGCCAGTGCCACATCGGCGGCGGCAAAGGCGGAGCGCTTCTCCGCCTGCGCCTCCTTCGACGGCCTGTCCCGCGGATCGAGGATCACCGGCGCTCCCGGCCAGCGCGCCGTCAACTCTTTCACCAGCCCCGCCGTGCCGCTGACGCAGGGGACAACCACCCGCGTCTCCGGACGCGCCGCCACCACCGGCCGCAGCGCCTCGCCGAAGATCGGCGCGAGCCGGCTCACTTCACCCCGCCGCGACCCCGGGAGCGCCATCACCAAGGGCGCCTCCCCGATGCCATGCTCTGCCCGGAAGGCCACCCCATCAGCCTCATCCGCCACAGGCTCCGACACCACCGGATGCCCGACGAAATCGCAGCTCATCCCCGCGGCCTCCATGTAGGGCGGCTCGAAGGGGAAGAGCGCCAGCACATGGTCGATCACCTCGGCCATCTTCTCGGCCCGTCCCGCCCGCCAGGCCCAGACCGTGGGGGCGACGTAATGGATGGTCTTCACCGCAGCCTCGGCCTTCACCCGCCGGGCGACCCGCAGGCAGAAATCAGGGCTGTCGATCGTCACCAGCGCATCGGGCTGCCAGGCCACCACCTCTGCCGCGCATTCCCTGATCCGCCGCATCAGGTGGCGATACTTCGGCAGCACCTCGGCGATCCCCATCACCGAAAGCTCCTCCATCGGAAAGAGGCTCTCCAGCCCCTCGCCCTCCATCCCGGAGCCTCCCACGCCGCGAAACTCCACCCCAGGCGCCAGCGCCTTCAGCCCGCCCATCAGCGCCGCACCCAGCCTGTCGCCCGAGGGCTCGCCGGCGATGACGAAGATCCTCATGCTCCGCCCCGGGGCCGCACCCAGAGAAACAGGCCCACCGCATCGGCCATGGCAACGCAGGTCTCGAGATCGAGCACCATCACACCTCCCGCCTCCACCACGATCCCGCGCAGCTCCGCCTCGGCAGCCATCATCACCGTGGCCGGGCCGATCACCGGCAGGTCCGCCCGCCTGTCCTGCCCCGGCTTCGGCGCCTTGTAGAGCAACCCGCCACCTGGCAGCGCCGCGTCGCGCTCCGGCAGCCGCGAGGGCTCGGAGGCAGTGAGAAACTCGGTCACATCGCCAACCCACTCCGCCGCCCGCTCGAAGAGCGAGGCCCCCCTCAGCAGCTCCTGCTCCTTGCGCCGCGCCAC
>CAYVQK010000257.1:0-4702 GCA_964454145.1 uncultured Oceanicola sp.
TCTCGGGCCTGATCATGCTGGTGAAGAACAAGGGCCGCGACATCGGCATCCTGCGCACGATGGGGCTGACGCGGGGCGCGATCCTGCGGGTGTTTTTCCTCTGCGGCGCGCTGATCGGCACGGTGGCGACGGCGCTGGGCACGGTGCTGGGCTGCCTCTTTGCGCTGAACGTGAACAACGTGGTGGCCTTCATCAACTGGGTGAGCGGGCAGGACGTGTGGGATGCCTCGATCCGGGGCATCTACCGGGTGCCGAGCGAGTTGCAGGCGGGCGACGTGATCTTTGCCGTGGCGCTCGCGCTGGCGCTCTCCTGGGGGGCCACGATCATCCCCGCGCGCCGGGCGGCGCGGCTCGATCCGGTGGAGGCGCTGCGCTATGAGTGAGGTTCTGGGGCTCGAGGGCATCGAGAAGACCTACAACGCGGGAAAGCCCAACGAGATCAAGGTGCTGCGTGGCGCGGCGCTGGAGGTTTCGGCGGGCGAGGTGGTGGCGCTGGTGGCGCCCTCGGGCTCGGGCAAATCCACCCTGCTGCACATCGCCGGTCTGCTCGATACGCCCACGGCGGGCAGCGTGCGGTTGCTGGGCGCGGACATGGGAGCGCTGGGCGATGGCCGGCGCACCGAGGCGCGGCGGGCGCAGGTGGGCTTCGTCTACCAGTTTCATCACCTGCTGCCCGAGTTCACGGCGCTGGAGAACATCGCCCTGCCGCAGCTTGCCAACGCGGTCGAGCGCGAGGCGGCGGATGCGCGGGCGATGGAACTGCTGGCGACGGTGGGGCTGGAAGCCCGCGCCAGCCACCGCCCGGCGGAGCTTTCGGGCGGGGAGCAGCAGCGGGTGGCCTTCTGCCGGGCGCTGGCAAACGGCCCGGCCCTGCTGCTGGCGGACGAGCCCACGGGCAACCTCGATCCGGGCACTTCGGACACGGTGTTCAACGCGCTGATGACGCTGGTGCGCGAGACCGGGCTGGCGGCGCTGATCGCGACCCACAACCTCGACCTCGCCGCCCGGATGGACCGGACGGTCCGGCTGGAGAACGGGGTGCTGGTGTAGCACTGTTTCGGGGCGGGAAACCGGCTGTTTCCTGCCGAATGGGCCATGAGGGCCCCCTTTTGCCACATCGCATGGTTAATGTGCCCGCATGGATTGGGCGATCGTTCTTTCGATGCCGCTCATGCTCCTGTTGGGGTTCATCGGAGACGCGATCAGCCGCGAGGAAGATGACGGCCAGGGGCTCGAGCAGGCAGAGGCCGGGACCGCGGAGGCGGGCCCCGAAGCGGGCTTGGCCGAGGCGGGCGACGGGCTTTCGGCCATGATGGCGGCCTCGGCGCCGGAGGAGGAGCCTGCTGAGCTGGTCGAAGCGGACGACGAGGGCGAGCTGCCGGAGGAAGAGCCCGTGGAGGCCGCCCCCGAGGCGCGGGATGAGCCTGAGGCGGAGGCTGACGGCGACGAGGATCTCGCGGAGGAGGCAGGTGCCGAAGAGGAGGCGCCAGCCGAGGAGGCCGTGGCGGAACAGGGCGGGCCCGAGGAGGTCGAGGACTTCGACCCCGAGGAGGATGTGCTGGTTGTCGAGGCCGAGGGCGCCTCGGAGGCGCAGCCGGAGTTCGAGGCCACCGAGGACGGGCTCTTCGTGCGGATGGCGGGGCAGGAGGCCTTCCTGCCCGGCATCACCGAACTGCCCGCCGATGCGGTCGTGGGCGTCGAGCCTAGCCCTTCAACGTAAGCACCACGCCGAGGGCCATGAGCCCGATCCCGCCCGCGCGGGTGAGGCTGAGGCTGTGCTGCACCGCGCCGAAGAGGCCGAAATGGTCGATCACGGCGAAGGAGATCATCTGCCCCAGCAGCACGAAGATCACCGCGTTTCCGACCCCGAAGTGCGGTGCGACCCAGGTGATCGAGAGCACGTAGAAGGCCACGAGGATGCCCGCCAGGAAGCCCTCGCGCGGCGCGGTGGCGAAGCGGGCCAGCGGTGCGGGGCCGGTGACGAGGGCGGTCACGAGCGCCGCCGCGAAGGCCACCACGAAGAGCACCACCGCCGCCGAGGCGGGAGAGCCGACGTGCCGCCCCAGCCCCGCGTTCAGCGCGGCGAGGATCGGGATGCCGATGCCCGCGGCGAGCATGATGGCGGCGGAGGTGGTGTATCCCATCGGCGTGTCTCCTCTGTGCTGCGGCGACGCTAGGCCCTGGGCGCGACAGGGGCAACGGGGGCAGTCTGACCGAAAAGATGAAAGATCGGTTTACACCGGCGCGCTCAGGAGCAGATGCCCCTGGTCTCGGCCTCCGGCCAGGGCAGGTTGACCTTGCCGACCGGGCGCGACAGCTCCATCGGGGCCGGGTCCATCACCTGGGAAAGCAGGGCGCGGAGGCGGGCGGTGCGGGAGCCCTCGGGATCGAGCGCGCGGCAGCAGACGAACTCCTCCACGAGGCTCGCCTGCTGCTCGTAGGGGTAATCGAGAAACCGGGGATTGCTTGCCGCATCAAACAGATAGGGGTCGACGTTGCGCCTGTGTTCGGAGGCGGCCCGGAGCGGGTGGTAGCCGGTGATCTCCCGGTTCTGCCACTGCCAGATGTGGGTGATCTCATGGGCGATGAACATGGCCGAGGCCAGGTTCAGCTCGTCCGGCCAGCCCTCGACGAAATCCTCCAAGTACCAGTCGGGATTGAGAAAAAGCCTGTTGAACAGCACCAGGCCGGCGGTGCGGGACTTGAAGCTCTTTTCGGTCATCGGCGGCAGGATCAGCTCGCGGCACGTGGTGCGGGGGCGGGCGAGGTAGGTGCGCTCGATGGCGCCGACGGAGCCCCAGGTGGTGATGCGGACGCGGGAGGTGTCGACGCCATCGCCATGAATTTCCTTGATTAATCCCTTCTCCGCCTGGGTCAGGGGGCGCCCGCAGGAGCCTGCGAGGAGGGCGAGACAGAGGAGGAACATCAGGCGCATCGGGGGGAGTTTAGCGGGCGCCACGGCGGCGGCAAGCGGGCGATTAACCACGAAATCGGGAGGCAACATCTGATGCACAGCTGATGCACAGCCTATGCACAGGCCATGCATACGAATGTTCAAACAGGTGATTGAATGAACGGACCGGGCGGTGTGGCTTGACAGGGATCATGGTGGACCCCCGTCGCCTGCCGCAGACTCGGCACGGGGCAGCCAGAGGAGTGAAGGCGATGAGAGCATTGATGATCGCAGCGGCGGCGCTGGCCGCGGGCGCGGTGCAGGCGCAGGACGTGCACGAGGGCCGGCTGCTCTACGAGCGGCACTGTGCCACCTGCCACGGGATCGACGCCGACGGGCAGGGGCCGATGGCCCCGGCGCTGGTGCTGCAGCCGGTGAACCTGACGGAGCTGTCGATGAACAACAGCGACGTCTTTCCGACCGAGCGGGTGGTGATGCGGATCGACGGGCGCGACCCGCTGGTCAGCCACGGCTCGCCGATGCCGGTCTACGGCGATCTCTTCGAGGGCGATGACACCGCGCTGAAGGCCCCGAGCGGCCAGCCGATCCTGACCTCGCGGTCGGTGGCGGACCTGGTGGCCTACCTGATGACCCTGCAGAAGTAGCGTGGTGGCGGGCGGATTGCCCGTCCGGCGGCCAGGGGATGGTGGGCAGATTGCCCACCCTACGGGGGGCTGCATGGGGCGCGGCGAAGGGGCGCCTACGTCTTAGTTTAAAGGAACTTCCGGCCTTGGGGTGGCGTTGATTTGGCATGACCGAAAGGAGGTTCGACATGAACTGGGATATCATCGAAGGCAACTGGAAAGAGTGGCAAGGCGCGGCCCGCGAGAAGTGGGGCGAGCTGACCGACAACGAGTTGCAGGAGGCCAAGGGCGAGCGCGAGCAGCTCGTGGGGCTCGTGCAGCAGAAGTACGGCTATGCCCGTGAAGAGGCCGAGAAGCAGGTCGACGACTGGCGGGCCGGCCTGAAGGCCGCGTAAGCGGTTCGACGTGAGACGGATGGGCCCCCTGCGTGCGAGCGCGGGGGGCTTTTTCATGCCGTGCGGCGCGGGAGGCCGGGCTGGGGGAAGAGCTGGGCGGAGGCCGACCGCTCCAGCCGCGCGCCGCGCTGGATGGCGGAGAGCAGCCGCTTCAGCCGCCGCCGGTGCAGCCAGGAGCGGACCTGCGGGGCTTCGACCTCGAGCGGGCGCAGGACGGCGCCCTCGTCGCTGCCGGTGATGTCGAAGTTGCGATAGGCGGCCACGATGTCGCGCGCCTGGCTGGTGGCGGCCACCGCGATGAGCTTGACCCGCTCGGCCTGGCGGGCCACGTCCTCGGCGCCGCTGCGCTGGCGGATCCGCTCGAAGATGTCCTCGAAGCTGCCGATGTCGATGTAGGCGCCGCTGGCCATGGGGCCCTGCGCGGTTTCGCTGGTGTCGCCGCCCTCGAACATCTCCAGCCGGTCGACCACGCTGGCGGTGATCGTCCGCTCGCCGATCTCGACCTCGGCCAGCACGTCGGTGAGATAGGCGGGCTCGGAGCCGAGGTTGGAGACGATGCAGCGGGCCCTGAGGCCGTCACGCCCGGCGCGGTTGATCAGCAGGCCGGAGCGGGTCTGGCGGCGGAAGGAGGAGAGGAAGATGTGCAGGTAGACGATCCACACCACGGTGGTGGTGAGGCTGACGACGACCTGCAGGGCGGGTTGGTTGTCGAGGATCCATTGCCACATGGGGGGACAACGGGGGAGGGGAGGCGGGGGTTCCGTTGGGGG
>CAYVQK010000258.1:0-1407 GCA_964454145.1 uncultured Oceanicola sp.
ACTTCGTGAGCCGCTGGGTGCCGCCGATCCCGGCGATGACGCCGAGGTTGATCTCAGGCTGGCCGAACTTCGCGGTATCCGCGGCGATGATGAAATCGCACATCATCGCCAGCTCGCAGCCGCCGCCCAGCGCGTAGCCCGAGACAGCCGCGATGATCGGCTTGCGGCAGCCGAGGATCTTGTCGATCTGCGGGCCGAACATGTCGCCCATGAAGACATCGACGAAATCCTTCTCCGCCATCTCCGAAATGTCGGCCCCGGCGGCAAAGGCCTTCTCCGAGCCGGTGACGATGATGCAGCGCACGTTCTTGTCGCCATCCGCATCGCCAATGGCCTCCGCCAGCTCGCCGATCAGGGCGGCGTTCAGGGCGTTCAGGGCTTCGGGGCGGTTGAGGCGGATGGTGCAGACATGGTCGGCGGTGTCGACGACGATGGTTTCATAAGCCATGGGATGGCGGTCCTTTCGGGTATGCCAAGCCTCCCTTTGTTAGCAGGGTCAGGCACCGCTGCAAGTCATCTTTGACATGTCCCGCAGTAGAAGGTGGAGCGCCCCGATTGCACGATCCGCCGGATCACACCCCCGCAACCCGGGGTAGAACAGGGCGCGCCCTCCCGGTCATAGGCCGCAAAGCGGTGCTGGAAATATCCAAGCTCGCCAGAGGCTTGCCTGTGGTCGCGCAGGCTCGAGCCGCCCGCCTCGATCGCCTCCCCCAGCACCTGCCGGATCGCCGGCACCAGCGCGGCGACCCGCGGCGCGGCGATCTGTCCGGCCTTCCGGCGCGGCGAGATTCCCGTCCGGTGCAGCACTTCGCACACATAGATGTTGCCCAGCCCCGCCACGATCTTCTGATACAGCAGCGCCGCCTTCACCGGTGTGTTCTTCCCCCGGAAAGCCGCCACCAGGTGATCCTCGTTGAAGGCATTTCCCAGCGGCTCCGGCCCCAGCTCCGCCAGCAACCGGTGCGCCTCCACCCCCACCGTGGGCACCAGGTCCATCACCCCGAAGCGGCGCGCGTCGTTGAAGGTCACCCGCGCCCCGTTCTCCATCTCCAGCACCACGTGGTCATGCTTCTCCGGTGCCGGATGGGCGTGGTGAAACACCCCGATCCCCTCGCCGCTCACCCGCATCCGCCCGCTCATGCCCAGATGAATCAGCAGCGTCTCGCCGCTATCGAGATCGGCCAGGATATACTTGCTCCGCCGCCGGAGCCCCAACACCCGCGCACCGCTCAGCCGCTCCGCCATCCCCGGCGGAAACGGCCAGCGCAACCCCTCCCGGTTCACCCGGGCCTGGGCGATAACGGTGTTCTCCATGGCAGGCAGCAGACCGCGGCGCACGGTCTCCACCTCGGGCAGTTCGGGCATGCGGGCTCCGTCTCGAAGGTCAGGCGCCAAACCTAGCCGCCC
>CAYVQK010000258.1:1507-4687 GCA_964454145.1 uncultured Oceanicola sp.
GCAGTTCGGGCATGCGGGCTCCGTCTCGAAGGTCAGGCGCCAAACCTAGCCGCCCAACCCGCGCCTGCAAGCCCTCAGGCGTGACCCCTGCGGCCCTCGATCGCCCCATGCGCGCGGGTCAGAAAGTCGCTCATCCCCACGAGGTACTTCTGAACCCGGACCCTTTTGCCGTCGGCAAACCGCATCCGATAGGTCCCGTTGCTCTCCTCCCTGATCTCCACAAGCTCGCGCCATGGCATCTCGCGCCGCCCCTGGATCAGGCTCTGCGAGATCATCACGTCCCGGTCGTAGCGCAGCTCGTAGCTGAAGACATGCGCGAGCCCGAGCAGGGCAAGCCCCACGATCACAGGCCGCAGGATCATGTCGGTCTGCGGGTCGACCACCCCCATGCTGAACGAAGCCACGATCGCCATGGCCGAGAAGACAACGGCCGAAAGCCGGGCGCCCCAGGTCATCCGCATCACCGTCGTGCCCAGCGACTGCTCGGCCTTCGCCGCCATTCCGCGCGACGACAGCAGCCCGATGTCGCTTCCCATGAATTTCGCACCCGCGCTCAGTTCCGCCCGGCGGCCCTGCGCATCGGTCGCGGTGCTCGCCTGCCGCAGCTTCCCGCCGATCGCCCGCGCTGCCATGATCGGCAGCACACAGAAGATCACGATGTAGCCGGCCAGCAGCAGCACCACGGCCAGCAACAGCGCCGCCACGAGGCCCACTACCAGCCCGGCATTCTCGGTCATAAAGCCCACCAGCCAGAGCATCGCCCGTTCGTCCTCGCTCATCTCGCACCCTCCTGCGCCCATCTGGCACGTTTGTATCCGGTGCGAATTGCCTATATCCGGTTTGCGAACAGAGTTGGGCAAGCCCATGGCAGACGACGGAAAAACCACGCACTTCGGCTTCACCCAGGTGCCCGAGGCCGAAAAGGCCGGGAAGGTCCACGGAGTCTTCTCTTCCGTGGCCTCGAAATACGACGTGATGAACGACCTGATGAGCGCGGGCATCCACCGCCTCTGGAAGGACGCGATGATGGACTGGCTGGCGCCCCGCCCCGGCCAGCGGCTGCTCGACGTGGCCGGCGGCACCGGCGACATCGCCTTCCGCTTCCTGCGCCGCGCGGGCGAGGGGGCAACGGCGGTGGTCTGCGACATGACCGAGGCCATGCTGGTGGAGGGCCGCAAGCGCGCCGAGGCCACCGACCTAGCCGACAGGCTCGACTGGGTGGTGGGCGATGCCATGGCCCTGCCCTTCGAGAGCGCCACCTTCGACACCTACACCATCTCCTTTGGCATACGGAACGTCACCCGCATCCCCGATGCCCTCTCCGAGGCCTACCGCGTGCTCCGCCCCGGCGGCCGCCTCATGGTGCTGGAGTTCTCGCAACTTCCCAACCCCTTGATGCAAAAGGCCTACGACGCCTATTCCTTCAACGTCATCCCGCCCCTGGGCAAGCTGGTGACGGGCGACCGAGACAGCTACCAGTACCTGGTCGAGTCGATCCGCAAGTTCCCCGCGCAGGAAGAGTTCGCCTCGATGATCCGCACCGCCGGATTCGAGCAGGTGAAGTATCGCAACCTCAGCCTCGGGGTCGCCGCGCTGCACTCCGGCTGGAAGATCTGAGGCGCGATGCGCGGCCCCCACAACATCTGGCGGCTCATCCGCACCGGTGCCACCTTCGAGCGCACCGGCGCGATGGGCGTGGCGCTGGAGGCCATGGAGGCACCGCCATCGCTCCGCGCCGCCGCCCGTATCCTGGGCTGGCCCTTCAAGTGGCTGGGCCACAAGGGCGACCCGGCGCAGCCGCCCGTCACCCGCGCCCTCACCGCCCTCGGGCCGGCCTACATCAAGTTCGGCCAGATCCTCTCCACCCGCCCCGACGTGGTGGGCCCCGAACTCGCCGCGCAGCTCATGGTCCTGCAGGACAAGCTGCCGCCCTTCCCCCGCGAGGAGGCGATGCGCGTGGTCTCCGCCGAGCTCGGACAGCCCGTCGAGGCGATCTTCTCCGAGTTCTCCGAGCCCGTCGCCGCCGCCTCCATCGCCCAGGTCCACCGCGCCGTGCGGGCCGAGGACGGGCGCGAAGTGGCGGTCAAGGTGCTCCGCCCCGGCATCGAGCGCGCCTTCGCCCGCGACATCGACGCCTTCTACTTCGCCGCCGCGATGATCGAGGCACTCTCGCCCGCCTCCCGCCGGCTGCGCCCGCGCGACGTGATCGAGCATTTCGAAGGCGTGGTGAAGGGCGAGCTCGACATGCGGCTGGAGACCTCCGCCGCCTCCGAATTCGCCGAGAACACCGAGGCCGATGCCGGATTCATCGTGCCGCGCCCGTTCTGGCCGCTGTCGTCGCGCCACGTGATGACGCTGGAATGGGCCGAGGGGATCCCCTTCAACGACCTCGCCGCCATCGACGCGGCAGGCCATGACCGGGTGGCGCTCGGCGAGCGGGTGCTCTCGCTCTTCCTGCGCCACGCCCTGCGCGACGGGCTCTTTCACGCCGACATGCACCACGGCAACCTGAAGGTCGCGCCCGGCGGCGAGATCATCGCGCTCGACTTCGGCATCATGGGCCGGATCGACGAATACACCCGCAGGGTCTACGCCGAGATCCTGATGGGCTTCATCCGCAAGGACTACAAGCGTGTCGCCGAGGTGCATTTCGAGGCCGGCTACGTGCCCGCCGACCGCGACGTCGACGAGTTCGCGCGGGCACTGCGCGCCGTGGGTGAGCCGATCTTCGGCATGGACGCCTCGCACATCTCCATGGCCCGGCTGCTCGCCTATCTCTTCGAGGTGACCGAGCGCTTCGGGATGGAAACCCGCACAGAGCTGATCCTGTTGCAGCGCACCATGGTGGTGGTCGAGGGCGTCGCCCGCTCGCTGCACCCCAACATCAACATCTGGCAGGCCGCGCGGCCGGTGGTGGAAGACTACGTCAAGCGCAACGTCGGCCCCGCCGCGCTGCTGCACGACCTGAAGGAAACCGCCCGCGTCGCCATCCGCTTCGGCCCGCGCCTGCCCGCGCTGCTCGAACGCGCGCTCATCGCCCAGGCCACGCCACCGCCGCCCCGCCCCTCCGGCGGAAAGCTCTGGCCCCGCCTCGCTTGGACCGGCCTCGGCGCCGCCCTGGCCCTCGCCGCCGTCGCCGCCTCGGGCGGCTTCTGACCCGCCACCGCCGGGCTGCCGCCC
>CAYVQK010000259.1:0-4681 GCA_964454145.1 uncultured Oceanicola sp.
AAGCCTTCGGCCCCATGTTCGCTGCCTATTTCCGGAATGCCCTCTTCCTGCTCATGGAAGCCGAGGGCGAGAATGCCTCCTTCGCCGATTTCGATCGCGTCTTTTCTGAGCCCGCCTACCGTCGCAGCCTTCTTGAGCGCTGCGCGGATCCACAGGTGGTGCGCTTCTGGAAGGGCATCGCAACGAAAGCGGGTGGCGAGGCCGCGCTCGAGAACATTGCGCCGTACATCTGCTCGAAGCTCACCCAGTTCACTGGCAACCCGCTGCTCCGTCCGATCATCTCCGCCCCGTGCACCACCCTCGACATTCCGGGCGCGATGTCTCGTGGTGATACAGTCTTGGTCAACCTCGCGAAGGGACTGATCGGCGAGCACGACGCTGCGCTCCTCGGCGGTCTCATCACGATCCGCATCTTTTGTGCGGCCATGGCGCGCACCGCGATCCCCGCAGATCGCCGTCGGCCTGTTCGTGTCTATCTGGACGAATTCGCCACCTATGCAACAGGCACCCTGACCCAGATGCTTGCCGAGTGCCGCAAGTTCGGACTGGAGCTTGTTCTCGCCGGCCAGTCTCTGGATCAGGTCGATGGCCGGGCAGACCGCCCGGACGTTGCCCACGCGATCCTCGCCAACGTCGGATCCATTCTCGCATTCCGCACCGGCCCGAGTGATGCGCGTCGGCTCAGCGACTGGTTTGCGCCGGATGTTGAAGCCACCGTGCTTTCGACGCTGCCGGATCGTAGTTTCCTTGGAAGGATGCTGCACAATGGAACCCCTCTTCCTGTGACCCGCGTCTGGACTTGATGGCGCTCCCGGTCACTTATTTCTCATTCGAGCTCAGGGCACTTGGTTTGCTTCCGAACGCTGCCAAGGCGCCGAAAGCGGTCCGGGAGGATCGCTTCTTTGCGCCGCTCGCAGCCTTGGCCGAGCAGATGGAGGTCAGCGCCCGGACTGAGGACGCGCTCAAGCAGACGATTGCCCCGGCAGGGGAGCCTGCGCAGACCCGCACGGCTGCTAGGCGCGTGCCCCTGCGCACTCCTTGGCTGGGCCGGAAGCAGCGCTTTCAGATGTTCTGAATGGCGAGGCCGGGCGTGCGCTACGCCGCCCGGCTCCGGACGCTCCGGGGACATCAGCTCCCCGTCGGGAACAGCCTCTGCTGAGCACGACCTTCTCTGCACAGGCCCCTGTGTCGGGGCGCAGCCAGAGGAGATCACCATGCACCACAAACAGGATCGCCGCGCCCGCAAGGGCGGCCAGTTCCGCCACCGCCAGGATCGCCCCGAACGCTATACCATCGCCGAGCTGGCCCGGCGCGACCCGGGGTGTCACGAGGCCAACCGCCTCTCTGGCCTCCTCGCCACCCTCGATCGCATCGGCCACCTGCCCGTCATCGACGGAGACTGACGACCGATCGGTCAGGCTACCCGCGTCCGGCCCAGGAGCCCGCCTGTCGGGAACACCCAGTCTCTTCCACGACCTTCCATCAGGAGCCGCGGGAAGAGCCGGGGCGAGCAGCCCGGCGCACAGCGCGTCGGGACCTCGCCCGGCTTCCTGCAACTCTTTCTGCAGAGCCTTCGGGCTCGACGGTCACCCAGGCCGTGGCCCTGCCGCCGCCCCGGTCCCGGGGCGGCGGCCCTTCACCATCAGCCCTCATCACATCAAAGGAACACTCGATGACACAGCATTTCATCAGGCAGTCGACGACGCCAAAGAGCGATCCCTCCTCAGGATCTCCACTCGCAGATACCGCCACCGGTGCTGCGACGCAGGAATACGCAGGATACGCCGGTCGGCTTCGTCGTCTTACGTCGAACTCACGCACCACTTTCGTGCATCTCTTCATCGTCGCACTGGAGATCTCCCTCCTGGCCGTCCAGTACGTCCGCATGGAGGCGCTCGCCTTCGATGTGTTGCCTGAGATCGCCGACGTCGATCTCGGCTTCATGTACGGCAGTCACCTCATGGGCGTGCTGTGGGTGATGATCGTGATCTTTGTCTCCTACACCACGTGGGAATGCACGATCCGGCTGCATGACCTGGGCCGGAATGCCACCGGGGCGCTGCGCGTCGCCTGGTTCGCCTTCTGGGTTTTCAACCTCGCAGCGATGATCTTCGAATTCGTACTTTTCCGCATGCTCGTCGACGATTTCGACAGTCTCGGCATCGCCGGTGCGCCCGAACTCTTCGGTGCCCTGATGGTCGCGGCTCACCAGGCCGCCAGCTTCTGGATCATGAAGAACGTTGTGCGCCAGCTCTTCCTTACCACCGAAGAAAAGGATCTCTGAGATGACCACGACCTTCTCCTTCGCCGCCGCGGCCCTCGCCGCCGCCATCACCCTCCCGCTCAGCCCCCGGGCCGCGCAGGCGGACACGCTCCTCCAGGTCGTGATTGACCATTCCGGGGTCCTGCACGACGAGCAGGACCCCCAGGGCAAGACCGCCTTCAACCGCTTCGTGGACAGCTTCCTGCATGATCTCGCCCGCGCCCACAGGCGCGACCGCGACGACACCCGCGTGGTGCTGATCTCCGCTGTAGCTCCCTCGCGCATCATCTGGAGCGGCGATGCCGCGAGCTTCTATCGCGACGGCATCCGCAGCGAGGCGGTCGAGGCCATCCTCAGCGGCCAGCCGAATGGATGCAACGATCTGCCCGAAGCGCTCTCTGAGGTCAGCGCAAACTTCCGGCTGGCACCGGCCGACCAGACCGAACTGCATGTCATCACCAGTGGCGTGCATTCGGGCCCGGACTGCGCCGACCTCGACCAGGACGGCTACGTCAAGCTCGTCGAGGCCGCCGACCCGGCCCTCGCCGAGGCCCTCAGCGCCTCCGCAAGCCAGATCGACACCGTCACCATCCACTACCTCACCGCAACCCAGCGGCGCGCGCTGCTTGATGCCATCGACGTACAGAGCACCGGCATCACGCTTCGCGCCCAGGGCCAGACCACGGGATATTGAACCATGCGCAACACGATCTTTTCCATCGCCCTCACCGCTCTCGCCACGCCCGCCGCGTCACAGAGCTTCTCTCTCCAGGAACAGGCTCAGCAGGTGAATATGCCTGCGCCGGGAGCTTTCTTCACCCTCGAGCCGCCGCCTGCGCGGCTCAGCTTCTTCTTCGTGCCACCGGCCAGGCGGATGTTCGTTGACCAGACCGGTGACATCGCGCTGTTTCCGGCGCTGTTTCCCCGCGACGTGTATTTCCATCGTCTTGATGGCCCTGCCCCCGGATTCTTCACTGACCGCTTCCAGGGCGCTTTCAACGCCTATCGCGTCGGAGATCACTACCTCGCCCTCCAGACCGGCTACACCTTGCACTCCGCCACCATCCGCAACGGCCGGCTCTTCGTTCTCGCCAAGGACGAGGACGGCCATTTCGTTGCCCTGTCTCAGGCGCATATCGCCTTGGCTCGGGCAGACGGATCCCAGGCGCATCTGAAAGAAGCCCCCCAGGTCCCGTCTGTCGTCTCGCTTCTGGTCGACCGCAGCGCATCCATCGCCGGATATGACGACGAGATCCGCAGCGCTCTGAGCACGATGGCAGAAACCCTCGCGCCCGAAGATCGCTGCGCGCTCTACGAGTTCGGCCAGCGTGTTCGTGCAGTTCAGCGGCCCGACGGCACGACCTGCGGCGCGCTGTTCGCAAGCTACAAGATGAAGTCACCCGGCGGCGGCACGCCTCTCTTCGAAGCAATGGCCGACGCCTATCACGATCTCGGAGACGAAGATGCCATCGCCGCGCTCGTCATCATCTCCGATGGCGCTCCCAGCGACAAGCCGGAGGCCGCGCTCGCAAAGGCGGCCGCGCGCACCCCCACCTTCGTTCTCTGGGTCGGGGACCACACCGAGGACTATATCGCAAGCTACTCGACCAGCCATGCCGTCTCGCAGGACGGCGCCCGCGACGAGGTGGAGGACTTCCTGCGCGCCGTCTCCGTCTCTGTCAGGGGACACCAGACCTTCGCAATCGCATCACCCTGACCAACACAACCAGCGTGGCGGCGGAAAACCCCGCCGCCACGCAATCTCAAGACATATACAACACTTTTGGGTGAGAAGGCGTGCGTACTACGGCCTGCTACGACAGTCCGTCTTTGGTCGGCTGGCCGGATACGAGGATGTAAATGATGCGGATCGTCTGGCGCTCGACCCGGTGATGCGGCAGGTGGTCGCAAGGCGGGCCGTCGATGCCAATGCCGCCGTTGCGAGCCAAATGGGGCGGTTCGAGACCGAAGTTCTGGCGACGGGTGACAATCGCGCTGCATTGGCTGATCTGCCGGGGCACTGGATCGACCGGCTTCATGCACAGATACCGCCCAAGTGGATCACGCTGGACATGGACAGTTCGGTCAATTCCAGCTCATGGCGCATAGCAAGGAACGGCTTGGAACGGGTCTAGAACGTTTTAGTCTCGCCATCCGAAACAAGGCTGTATTGGGTCTCACCCATGGGATTGCCGGTTTCAGCGTTCACTTTTGCAACAATGAAGCTGGAGTAACCGGTAAAGGAGTCGCTGCAAAGCTCCAGCTCGACTTCGGTGCCTGACGGCACCAGAATGCGTTCATAGGAGACTTCGTGGCACTTCAAGTCGTAGACCGTGATGAACTTGCTGAAAGCGCCGAGGTTCTTGAGTTTTACACGGTTGACGGAATGCACACCGGATGCCGCCTGATAAACTTTGG
>CAYVQK010000260.1:0-4638 GCA_964454145.1 uncultured Oceanicola sp.
CCTTGCGGTAGACGGACTGGCTGATCTCGAAGCGCTCGTTCAGGGCGGCGCGTTCGGCGGGGTCGGCGAGGGTTTCCTTGACCCAGTCGAGCCCCACCTTGGCGACCCATTTGTAGGGCCTGTCGAGATACTTGGCGTGTTCGCGGTAGAGCTGGATGAAGGCGGTGGTCCATTCGATCGCCTCCTCCTCGGTCTTGACGTCCACCAGGCGCTCGGTCTCCTTCACGTCCATGCCGGCGGCCCCGCCGACGCCGACCTGGTAGCCGGAGTCGACGCAGATGATGCCCACGTCCTTGCAGGTGGCTTCGGCGCAGTTGCGCGGGCAGCCGGAGACGGCGAGCTTGACCTTGTGGGGGGTCCAGGAGCCCCAGAGCTTCTTCTCGAGCTTGATGCCGAGGCCGGTGCTGTCTTGCGTACCGAAGCGGCACCAGTCGGAGCCGACGCAGGTTTTGACCGTGCGGAGGCCCTTGGAATAGGCGTGGCCCGAGACCATGCCGGCCTGGTTGAGGTCGTACCAGATGGCGGGGAGGTCTTCCTTCTTCACGCCCAGCAGGTCGATCCGCTGGCCGCCGGTGACCTTCACCGCCGCGCCGAATTTCTCCGCCGCGTCAGCGATGGCGCGAAGTTCGTTCGCATCGGTCATGCCGCCCCACATGCGGGGCATGACGGAATAGGTGCCGTCCTTCTGGATGTTGGCGTGGTTGCGCTCGTTGACGAAGCGGCTCTGCGGGTCGTCCTGGTAGTCGAGCGGCCAGTCGGCCAGCAGGTAGAAGTTGATCGCCGGGCGGCAGACGTGGCAGCCGTTCGGGGTTTTCCACCCCAGCTCCTGCCAGACGGCGGGCTGGCTCTTGAGTTCGCGGGCCTTGATCAGGCGGCGGACGTCCTCGTGGCTGAGGTCGGTGCAGTTGCAGACGTTTTGCGCGGCGGGGATCTTGAAGCCGTCGCCGAGGGTGACGGACATGACCTGTTCGACCAGCCCGGTGCAGGTGCCGCAGGAGGCCGAGGCCTTGGTCTGCGCCTTGATCTCGGCGAGGCTCGTGGCCCCGCCCTCGATGGCAGCGACGATCTGGCCCTTGCACACGCCGTTGCAGCCGCAGATTTCTGCGTCAGCCGGTAAGGCTGCAACGGCCGCCATAGGGTCCACGGCGGCACCTCCCTGAAAGGCGGGGCCGAAGATCAGCGTCTCGCGCATCTCCTCGACGTCGGTGCCGTCCTTGATCAGGCCGAAGAACCAGTTGCTGTCGGCGGTGTCGCCATACATCACCGCGCCGACGAGCTTGTCGCCCTCGATGACGAGGCGCTTGTAGACGCCGCGGGCCGGGTCGCGGAAGACGATGTCCTCGCGGGTCTCG
This sequence comes from uncultured Oceanicola sp., assembly GCA_964454145.1. Classification (GTDB taxonomy): domain Bacteria; phylum Pseudomonadota; class Alphaproteobacteria; order Rhodobacterales; family Rhodobacteraceae; genus Vannielia. Next base: position 1,353 of record CAYVQK010000260.1, read on the forward strand.
CCCTCGGCGAAATCGCCGGCGGAGAACAGGTCGCAGCCGGTGACCTTCAGCTTGGTGGAGAGCTCGCGGACCTGGAAGGCATCGGCCTCGCCGACAAGCGTCTTCGCCAGCACCTTGGCCTGGTCGTAGAGTGGTGCGACGAGGCCGAAGAGGGTGCCGTTGAACTCCACGCATTCGCCGATGGCGAAGATCGAGGGATCGGAGGTGCGAAGCTGGGCGTCTACCGCGATGCCGCGGTTCACCTCCAGATGGGCGTCGTTGGCCAGCCGGGTTTCCGGGCGGATGCCGACCGCCATCACCACGAGGTCGGCCTCCAGCACGGTGCCGTCTTCGAGCAGGACCGCCTCGACCCGCCCCTCGCCGAGGATCGCCTTTGTCGAGGCTCGGGTGCGCACGGTGATGCCACGCCGCTCGAGGTCGGATTTCAGCAGGTAGCCGGCGCTCTCGTCGAGCTGACGTTCCATCAGGTGGCCCATCAGGTGCAGAACGGTCACCTCCATGCCGCGCAGACGCAGGCCCGCTGCGGCCTCCAGACCGAGCAGGCCGCCGCCGATCACCACGGCCCTGGCGCCCGGCGTGCCGGCGGCTTCGATCATTGCCTCGGTGTCGTCGAGGTCGCGGTAGGTGATGACGCCGTCGAGTTCCTTGCCCGGCACCGGGATGATGAAGGGCGCGGAGCCGGTGCCGATCACCAGCCTGTCGTAGGGCACCTCGCCGTTCTCGCCGATCACCACCTTCCGGTCCCGGTCGATCCCGACGACGCTTTCTCCGAAGCGGCAGGTCACCTTCTTGTCGGCATACCAGGCGTCGTCGTGGGTGACGATCTCCTCGTAGCTCTTTTCGCCCGAGAGCACGGGGGAGAGCATGATGCGGTTGTAGTTGCCGCGCGGCTCGGCGTTGAAGAGGGTGATGTCGAAGGCGTCGGGGGCGGCATCGGTCAGATGCTCGAGCATCCGGCCGGATGCCATGCCGGCACCGATGACGACGAGTTTCTCGGTCATTTCTTGCCTCCTTTGCAGGGGGTTGCGCGGGCCACGCGCGTGGGCGCGGGCTGCGGGAAGACGATGAGGTCGAAGACGAACTGGAGCATCGCGGGCCTCACACGTACCAGGCGACGATGTGGGCGAGGTCGGGGCCGTGGTAGATCGGCAGGGCCACCATGGAACCGTAGCCTGCGGCGAGGCCGGGCTTGCCGCTTTCGACCACGGGAAGGCCGGAGCCCAGCACCTTGCCGATACTGCCCTGCCAGGCCTCTGCACGGCGCTCGTTGCCCGCGTTCTCGGGATCCCAGAGCGCGCCTTCGCGGGCGCAGATGCCATCGACCAGCGCGGCGCCGCCGGACTTGCCGACCTTGGCCGCGCGGGCATCCCACAGCTCGAAGCGGCGGGCGATGGGGGTGCCGCGGGCGCTCAGAAGGGTGAGCACGTAGGAGGCGCCGCCGGGCACCGGGATCGGCACGCCGAGGCCGGTGGTGAGCCCGGCCTTGCCGGCGCTGTCGGCCCGGATGAAGCGGTAGCCGGAGCCGAGGTCACGCATCAGGATCGGGGTTTCGGAGGCCCAGACCCCGCCGGGGAGTCCCTGGCCCGCCGGGAAATGGGTGTGCTGCGAGACCCACTCGAAGTGCTTGGCGGCGCCGTAGTAGCCATCGTCCAGCATCAGCAGGCCCTCGGCCTCCTTCCAGATCTCGATGGCGCCGGTGCGGTTTTCGTCGTCGCCGCAGAGCACCACGAGCACCGCCTTCAGCGTCTTGCCGGCGAAGACCGGGATGGCGACGGCGGAGGTGAGCCCCGCCTCTGTGGCGGCCTCGGTGCGCTTGAAGTAGCTGCCGTCGAAGCCCTTGAGCACGACGGGGCGCGCCTCGGCCCAGGCCTTGCCGGGCAGGCCCTGCCCCTTGGCGAAGCTCTCGCGGCGCGAGGCCGCCTCGAAGGCGGCGAGATCGCCGTAGCTGCCCCCGCCGTGGACGAGGGTCTCGCCCTCGGGAACCCAGATTTCGGCCACCTGGATGAAGGTCTTGGCCGGTGTGTCGATTGCGACATCCATGATGCCGTCTCCCTTGTGCTGCATGGGCGCGCTCTTGCGTCCGCCCGGTATGACCTTGAGGCTGGCGCTCATCGCGCTCACGCCGCCTTCCTCGCGCCGTCCGCCTTGCGCGCCTCCGACTTGCCCGCCTTGCCGTGCTCGTATTCCTCAAGGAAATTCAGCACTTGCTCGCGGTAGAGGTAGTAGTCCGGGTGCTCGAGCAGCGCCTTGCGGGTGCGCGGGCGGGGCAGGTCGACATCGACGATCTTGCCGATGGTGGCCTGCGGGCCGTTGGTCATCATCACCACGCGGTCGGCCAGCAGGATCGCCTCGTCGACGTCATGGGTGACGCAGATCGCGGTGACCTTGGTGCGGTCCCAGACCTCCATCAGCACCTCCTGCAGCTCCCAGCGGGTGAGGCTGTCGAGCATGCCGAAGGGCTCGTCGAGCAGCAGGAGCTTGGGGCTGAGCGAGAAGGCGCGGGCGATGCCGACGCGCTGGCGCATGCCGTTGGACATTTCGGAGGCGGGCTTGTTCATCGCGTCGCCGAGGCCCACGCGCTCGAGGTAGTAATCCACCACGTCGGCCCGCTCGGACTGGCTGGCCCTGGGATAGACCTTGTCGACGCCGATCGCGCAGTTCTCGCGGGCGGTGAGCCAGGGAAAGAGCGAGGGGGCCTGGAACACCACGGCGCGCTCGGGGTCGGCGCCGCGGACGTGGAAGCCGTCGAGCTTTATCGCGCCCTTCGAGATCTCGTTGAGGCCGGCGACCATGGTGAGCACGGTGGACTTGCCGCAGCCGGAGTGGCCGATGAGCGAGATGAACTCGCCCTTGTTCATCTTGAGATTGAAGTCTTCCACCACCGTCAGCGGCCCTTTGGGCGTCGGGTAGATCTTGTGCAGCTCGTCGAACTGCAGGAAGTTCAGATCCTTCGTGCCTTCCTGCGCGTCGGCCTGGGCCTTGGGCAGGTTGTGGATCGGCTGGATGTCGGGCAGCACGCGGCCGCCCTCGGTCTGGGCCTGGATGCCGGCATCCATCAGGTAGTTGGTGACCTTCGCCCGGAGCGCCTTGAAGCCTTCGTGGTGGTTCATCTCGCCGCGCTCGCGGGGGCGGGGGATATCGACGCGGAACTCCTCGCCCAGCGAGCCGTCGGGGTTGAGGGCGATGATCCGGTCGGCCAGCACGATGGCCTCGTCGACGTCGTTGGTGATGAGCACGCAGGTCTTGCGGTCGGCCTGCCAGATCGCCTCGATCTCGTCGGCAAGGT
>CAYVQK010000261.1:0-4593 GCA_964454145.1 uncultured Oceanicola sp.
AACCTGCACGTCAAACTTGAAGAAGAGGACAAGCAGATCCTCAAGGGCGTCGACCTCACCGTCGAAACCGGCAAGGTGCACGCCATCATGGGCCCCAACGGCTCGGGCAAGTCCACGCTCTCCTACGTCCTCTCCGGCCGCGACGGCTACGAGGTGACGGAGGGTACCGCCGTGATGGAAGGCCGGGATCTGCTCGAGCTCGAAACCGAGGAGCGCGCCGCCGCCGGCCTCTTCCTCGCCTTCCAGTACCCGGTCGAGATTCCGGGCGTCTCCAACATGACCTTCATGCGGACTGCCGTGAATGCGCAGCGCAAGGCCCGCGGCGAGCCGGAGATGAGCGCCACCGACTTCCTCAAGGAGGTCCGCGCCAAGGCCAAGTCGCTCCAGATCGACGCCGAGATGCTGAAGCGTCCGGTCAACATGGGCTTCTCCGGCGGCGAGAAGAAGCGCAACGAGATCCTGCAGATGGCCATGCTTGCGCCCAAGATGTGCATCCTCGACGAAACCGACTCCGGTCTCGACGTCGATGCGATGAAACTGGTGGCCGACGGGGTGAATGCCCTGCGCGACGAGGGCCGCAGCTTCCTCGTCATCACCCACTACCAGCGCCTGCTCGACCACATCAAACCCGACGTGGTCCACATCATGGCCGATGGCCGCATCGTGAAGACTGGCGGCCCCGAACTGGCGCTCGAGGTCGAGCACAACGGCTATGCCGATATCCTCGCGGAGATGGCGTGATGGCAGCCCCCAACCGCAAGGAAGCCATGGCCGCCGACCGCCGCGCCCAGGCCGAGGCCCGGCTCGCCGCCACCCCCATGCCCGCCGTCAAGGGCTGGTCGGCAACGCCCCGCCAGGAGGCGCTCTCCCGCGTCATCGAGATGGGCCTGCCGCACCGCCGCGACGAGTACTGGAAGTTCACCGACCCGACCACGCTCAGCCAGCCCGAGCCGGTGGAGGCCGCCACCTTCGACCCGCAGGAAAGCCTGATCTTCGGCGCGCTCGACCGGCTGCACCTGGTGTTCGTCGATGGCGTCTTCGATGCCGAGGCCTCCGACAGCCTCGAAGGTGAGAGCCTTGAAATCTCGCGCCTTTCCGAGGCCGAAGCCGCCGACATCCACTGGGCCCAATCGCTCTACGGCGTGCTGGAAGCCCGCGGCCAGAGCCCGGTGGCCCGCCCGCTCGCCGCACTCAACACCGCGCTGGCGACTGATGGCATCCTGATCCGCGCCACCGGCAAGGTCAGCCGGCCTGTCCACATCACCTATCTGCACCAGCAGGTGGCCTCCGACGTGATCCTGCATCACGTCGTCAAGGTCGAGCCCGGCGCCGAGCTGACCCTGCTCGAGAACGGCCCCGCCGCCGCGCGCTTCAACAAGGTGCTCGAGGTCGATGTGGCCGATACCGGCGCCTTCCATCATATCCGTGCCCAGGGACGCGACCACGAGCGCCGGGCCGTCAGCCACATCTTCGCCCGTCTTGGAAGGGAAAGCGTTTTCAAGAGCTTCACCCTCACGGTGAACGGCGTGCTCACCCGCAACGAGGCGGTGATCGAGTTCACCGGCGACGATGCCACGGCCCATATCGCAGGCGCCTGCCTCGGCGACGGCACCTTCCACCACGACGACACGGTGTTCATCACCCATGACGCGGTGAACTGCGAAAGCCGGCAGGTCTTCAAGAAGGTGCTGCGCAACGGCGCCAAGGGCGTGTTCCAGGGCAAGATCCTTGTGAAGGAAGGCGCGCAGAAGACCGACGGCTACCAGATCAGCCAGTCGCTCCTGCTCGACGACGACAGCCAGTTCCTCGCCAAGCCCGAGCTCGAGATCTACGCCGACGATGTGGCCTGCTCCCATGGCTCCACCACCGGGGCGATCGACGAGGACGCGCTGTTCTACTTCCTCTCGCGCGGCATTCCGCGCAAGGAGGCGCAGAGCCTGCTGGTGCTGGCCTTCGTGGCCGAGGCCATCGAGGAGATCGAGAACAAGGATCTCGCCGGCGAGCTGACCGAGCGGCTGGCCGCCTGGCTCCAGCGCCACAGCGGCTGAGAGGGCAGGGGATGGCCGTCACCACCAACATGCTGGCCAGCTGGCGCGCACCCCGCGTCACGCTGCGCCGGATGCTGGCCGGCCCGGTCCGCGAGGATCGGGCGCTGATGCTGCTGATGGCCGGCTGCTTCGTGATCTTCGTTGCGCAATGGCCCCGGCTCGCGCGCGATGCGCAGTTGCAGACGCTGGGCGCCGAATCCGACCAGCCGCTCCAGATGCTCATTGGCGGCACCCTGCTGGCCTGGCTCTTCATCATGCCGGTGGTCTTCTACGCCCTCGCGGGTCTCTCGCACCTCGCCTGCAAGCCCTTCGGCGGGCGCGGAACCGGCTATGCCGCCCGTCTCGCCCTGTTCTGGACGGTGCTCGTCGTCTCGCCGCTGATGCTGCTCTACGGCCTCACCCGCGGCTTCATCGGTGACGGCCCCGAGGCCACGCTGGTGGGCACCGTCGTGGTGGTGGGCTTCTTCATCCACTGGGGCCTCTGCCTCAAGGAGGCCGAATTCGGCCCCGCCGCCCGGGAGGCCCGGCCATGACCGACCGTCCAAGCCTGCTCAAGCTGCTCGAGCTCTCCGCCCGCCGCCCGCGCGAGGCGATGCACACCGTGATGGACATGCAGCTCCCGGCGCCCGTGGCATGGCAGGTCTTCGCGCTAGTGCTGGTGATCGAGCTAATCTTCGCCCATCTGCTCGGCCTCATGCTTGGCCCCACTGAGGTGCCCGACAATGCCCTCGGCCCGGCGCTGGCCCTCAACCCCATGCTGCTCGGCGCGATTCAGGGCTGCCTGCTGGTGATCATGGTCTTCGCCCTCCACTGGGTCGGCCGGGCCTTCGGTGGCACCGGGCGGATGGAAGACGCCATCCTCCTCATGGCGCTGCTCCAGTTTGCGCTGATCGTGCTTCAGGGCATCGAGATGCTGCTGATCGTCATCGTGCCGGCGCTCGCCGCGGGCATCCTGCTCTTCAACGTCTTCGCCTTCTTCTACCTGCTGACCAGCTTCACCACCGCGCTGCACGGGTTCACTCGGCCGCCGCTGGTGTTTCTCGGCATCCTGCTCACCATGATCGGCGCCATCATCGGCCTCTCGATCCTGCTCGCCATCATCGGCGTGACCATCCCCGGAACCCCGCCCAATGTATGACGTCTCCGCCATCCGCGCCGATTTCCCGATCCTCGCCCGCGAGGTGAACGGCAAGCCGCTGACCTACCTAGACAACGGCGCCTCGGCCCAGAAGCCCCGCGCGGTGATCGACGCGGTGACGCAGGCCTACGAGATGGAGTATGCCAACGTCCACCGGGGCCTGCACTACCTCTCAAACCTCGCCACCGACAAGTACGAGGCGGTGCGAGGCAGGATCGCCCGTTTCCTCGGCGCGAAGGACGAGCACGAGATCGTCTTCACCACCGGCACCACCGAGGGGATCAACCTTGTCTCCTACGGATGGGCCGCGCCGCGCCTCGAGGCGGGCGACGAGATCGTGCTCTCGGTGATGGAGCACCATGCCAACATCGTCCCTTGGCACTTCCTCCGCGAGCGTCAGGGCGTGGTTCTCAAATGGGTCGAGCCCGAGCCCGACGGCTCTCTTCCGGCCCAGAAGGTGATCGACGCGATTGGACCGAAAACCAGACTGGTGGCCGTCACCCACATGTCCAACGTCCTCGGCACCGTCGTCGACGTGGCCGCCATATGCCGCGCCGCACGCGAGAAGGGCGTGGCCACCCTGGTCGACGGCTCTCAGGCCGCCGTGCACATGCCGGTCAACGTCGAGGAGATCGGCGCCGACTTCTACGCCATCACCGGCCACAAGCTCTACGGCCCCTCCGGCTCCGGCGCGATCCACATCCGCAAGGACCGTATGGCCGAGATGCGCCCCTTCATGGGCGGCGGCGACATGATCCGCGAGGTCACCCGCGAGGCCGTCAGCTACACCGATCCGCCGATGAAGTTCGAGGCCGGCACGCCGGGCATCGTCGCCACCATCGGTCTCGGCGCCGCCCTCGACTACATGACGGGCCTCGGCATGGAGAACATCGCTGCCCACGAAGCCCGGATACGCAACTATGCCCGCGAAAAGCTCTTCGGCCTCAACTGGCTCACGGTCCAGGGCGATGCCCCCGGCAAGGGCGCGATCTTCTCCTTCACCCTCCAGGGGGCCGGCCACGCGCATGACATCTCCACCGTGCTCGACAAGCGCGGCGTCGCCGTCCGCGCCGGCCACCACTGCGCCCAGCCGCTGATGGAGCACCTCGGCGTCACCGCCACCTGCCGCGCCTCCTTCGGGCTCTACAACACCGAGGAAGAGGTCGACCGGCTCGTCTCGGCGCTGGAACTCTGCCACGAGCTCTTCGCCTGAATTTCACGATTGCGGGGCAGGGACGGGGCCGCTATACGGGCGCCTACGCGGACCCATAGCTCAGCTGGATAGAGCGCTGCCCTCCGAAGGCAGAGGCCAGAGGTTCGAATCCTCTTGGGTCCGCCAGAAATCTCCCTCGCCTCGGATCACTCTACCATCGTCCGCGCGTGCTGACGCCGAATGGCCTCGTTCAA
>CAYVQK010000262.1:0-4582 GCA_964454145.1 uncultured Oceanicola sp.
CCACATGGCGCGATGCAGCGGAGTTCATGGCGCTGGGTTGCGGCAACGTGCAGGTCTGCACGGCGGCGATGACCTATGGCTTCCGCGTGGTGCAGGAGATGATCTCCGGCCTCTCCAGCTGGATGGATGAGAAGGGCTATACCTCCACCGCCGACTTCATCGGCATGGCCGTGCCCAATGTCACCGACTGGCAGCACCTCAACCTCAACTACGTCACCAAGGCGCGGATCAGTCAGGACGATTGCATCAAGTGCGGCCGCTGCTATGCCGCCTGCGAAGACACCTCGCACCAGGCGATCAGCATGAGCGCCGACCGCACCTTCGAGGTGATCGACGCCGAATGCGTGGCCTGCAACCTCTGCGTCAACGTCTGCCCCGTGGAAGGGTGCATAACGATGGAGCAGCTTCCGAAGGGTGCAACGGATCCACGGACAGGCCGCGAAGTTGGCGATTATGCCAACTGGACGACCCACCCGAACAACCCCGGCGCGGTGAAGGCGGCCGAGTGATCGCAGACCGAACGTTGCGTTGAACCGCCCGCCCTATTGATCGGCGCGGGCGGTTTCATTACTTAGACGACATGATCGTGCGCCACTTATTTCAGGGCGCCGGCATTTTTCGACGGGGCCGATGCTTGCAACGCCCAAGTTCTTTTGAAGACCAGATAATTGGAGAACGCACATGAGTGCTGACAACTCGATCACGAATATCCTGGTAACCGTCTCGTCCGAAGGCGTCGCCCGTGCCTTGGGCGGCGGCATCAGGGGCGGTGTGGCGGGCCTTGTGGTTCAGCCGGCCGTATGGATCGCCACCGGCACGGGGCCGGATGCGGGCGACGCCGTCATCTATGGCACTGGCGTGGCGGGCGTCGTGGCCGGCGCAATCGTGGCAGTGCCTGCCATCCTGACCGGCGTCGTGAAGGCGGCCGTTGACGATCACACCGCGACCCTTGTCGAGGAGGTGAGACAGGGAGAGCCGGCAGAGTTCCGCCAGGCGATCCTCGGCACCGACGACTACAGCTTCTGGGCCTCGAACAACCACATCACCGCAATGACCATCGCCGCGGCTGGCGGGGTGGCCTGGAAGGCGAAGAACGGGGCCTACTGCTTCATCCGTGACGCAAAGGGTCATCTCGTCTGCGACTACCGTCCGAAGGCCTATGAGTCGCTCTACTACCCGATGCTGCCGCTGACGAAGGTCGGCAACGGCTTCAAGTGGAGCTACAGCGGCTGATCAGCCCGAGGGCTCCAGCATATTGCGGAACATCGCATCGACATGGCGGGCGGCCTCCGGAAAGGGGTCGCCCGCTTCGCTTCCGGGGAGCACCGCACGGACCTGCACGTCGAAATCGGCATAGTGCTGGGTGAGGGCCCAGATCGAGAAGATCAGGTGGTAGGGGTGTACCGGCGCCAGCCTGCCCGCCGCGATCCAGCCTGCGATCACCTCGGCCTTCTCGTCGACCAGCGGCTTCAGCGTGCCCTTCAGCATGAGCTCGAGGTTGTGGGCACCGTGCAGAACCTCGTTGGCAAAGAGCCGGCTCTCGCGCGGCATTTCGCGGCTCATCTCGAGCTTCCGGCGCGCATAGGCGAGGATCTCCTCGACCGGATCGCCGCTTGGGTCGAGTGCCTTCAGCGGGGCCAGCCAAACGTCTAGCAGGCCGGAGAGCAGCGTCTGGTGAATCGCCTCCTTGGAGGGGAAGTAGTAGAGCAGATTGGGCTTGGAGAGACCGGCTGCCTTGGCGATCTGGTCGACCGTGGCGCCCCGGAACCCGTTGGCCGAGAACACGTCGAGCGCCGCATCAAGGATGGCGGAGGTGTTCTTCTGCTGGATGCGCGTGCGGGGCCGCGTGCCTTTGGCTGCCAAATCCGTGTCCTCTCTCGCGCTCGTTTTGCCAGCGCCCAAAATGCAGCCGGTTCTCGCGGTCTGCGCCTAAAATTCCATGGGGCAAACCCGCCGGTCCGGCGCATTTTCTTGACCCTTGTCCCGAGAGTGGTAGCGTCTTCCTGACCATTTGGTCAAACAACAAGGTGATGGTTCGGCGCCGCGTGCTCCGGAAAGGCCACGCCCACCGACAGGAAGACCCGAGGAGAGCCGATGGCCGCCCCAGGAGAAAATCTCAGGATCAACGGAGACAGGCTGTGGGACAGCCTCATGGAGATGGCCAGGATCGGCCCCGGCATCGCGGGCGGCAACAATCGCCAGACGCTGACCGACGAGGATGCCGAGGGCCGCAAGCTGTTCCAGTCCTGGTGCGAGGCCGCGGGCATGACCATGGGGGTCGACGAGATCGGCAACATGTTCGCCCGCCGCGAAGGCACCGACCCCGAGGCGCTGCCGGTCTACGTGGGCTCGCATCTCGATACCCAGCCCACCGGCGGCAAGTATGATGGCGTGCTGGGCGTGCTCGGCGGGTTGGAGGTGATCCGCTCGCTGAACGACATGGACATCAAGACCAGGCACCCGATCGTGGTGGTCAACTGGACCAACGAGGAGGGCACCCGCTTTGCCCCGGCCATGCTGGCCTCGGGCGTCTTTGCCGGCAAGCACACGCTCGACTGGGCCTATGACCGGGTGGATGCCAAGGGCAAGCGCTTCGGCGACGAGCTGGAGCGGATCGGTTGGAAGGGCGAGGAGAAGGTGGGCGAACGGAAGATGCACGCGCTCTTCGAGCTGCACATCGAGCAGGGTCCGATACTCGAGGCCGAAGGCAAGGACATTGGCGTGGTCACCCACGGGCAGGGGCTGCGCTGGATCGAGTGCACGGTGACCGGCAAAGAGAGCCACACCGGCTCGACGCCGATGCACATGCGCAAGAACGCAGGCCGCGGGCTGGCGCTGATCACCGAGCTCGTGCACGACATCGCGATGAAAAATCAGCCCAACGCGGTCGGCGCGATCGGGCATATCGACGTCTATCCGAACTCGCGCAACATCATCCCCGGCAAGGTCGTCTGCACGGTCGATTTCCGCTCGCACCTGCCGGAGAAGTTGCACGGCATGGAGGCGGAGTTCTACGAACGCGCGCCGGCGTTGCTGGAAGAGATCGGGGTCTCGCTGGAGCACCAGGTGGTGGGGCAGTTCGAGCCGCCCGCCTGCGACGAAGGCTGCGTGAAGGCGGTGCGCGATGCGGCGGAGCGGCTGGGCTACAGCCACATGGATATCGTCTCGGGCGCCGGCCATGATGCGTGCTGGATCAACGATCTCTATCCGACCGCCATGGTGATGTGCCCCTGCGTCGATGGCCTCAGCCACAACGAGGCGGAGGAAATCAGCAAGGAGTGGGCCACGGCCGGAGCGGACGTGCTGTTTCACGCCGTGGTCGAGACGGCAGGGATCGTGGAATGAGGGCGGCGCTGATCTGTCTGCCACTTCTGGCGGCCTGCCAGACCTCCACGGGTGGTCTGCCTGCTGGCTATTCGACAGCGGGGCAACCCATTCCCGAAGAGGTCATGGCCGCCATTCCCGCGGATGTGCGGCTGGACCAGATCGTGATGCGGGACGGCTGCTACTACATCTTCTACGAGGGCGCAGTCTACCCGGTCACGACGCAGGGAATGCGCGATGCGGGTTTCGACGGGCAGCCCTATTGCATCGGCTAGGAGGAGACGATGGCGAGCACGGCGGCACTGACGGCATTGGGGATTTTCATCATCGGTGGCGGCGAGCAGGCCTATTGGGACTGGCAGCTGACCCACCCATACGACCTTGATATCAATGTGAAAGTCCTCGCGCTCGACAAGGATGACCATGACCGGGAGACGATCATGGATTTGCGCGATAGGGGCGTGAAACCCGTGTGCTACGTGTCGATCGGGACGTGGGAGGAGTACCGCGACGACATCGGCCGCTTCCCCGAGGAGGCGCTGGGCAAGCCGCTCGGGGAGTGGCCGGATGAGCGGTATGTCGATATCCGCAGACCGGAGATCGGGCAGATCATGAAGGACCGTATCGCCGATTGCGCGGCGCGTGGCTTCATGGCCGTCGAGATGGACAACATGGACGTCTACGACAACGACTCGGGCTTCGACCTGACCCGCGAGGATGCGCTGGGCTACATCCGCGAGATGGCCGCGTTCGCGAAGGCGCAGGGGCTGGAGGTGGCGCAGAAGAACGTGCCCGAGCTGGTGCCGGAGCTTGTCTCCCAGATGGATTTCATCATGGTCGAGGAGTGCTACGCCTACGACTTCTGCGACGATCTCAAGCCCTATGTCGATGCCGGCAAGGATGTGCTGGCGATCGAGTACGACGATGCGGGCCTCGACTGGGAGGCCATCTGCGAAGACAGCAAGACCCGTGGCATCAAGCTGCTGCTGAAGAGCCACGAGATAACGGCAGGCGGAAAGTCCTGCAACTGAAACAGGGAGTTAGACCATGAGCACCGTGATCAAGGGCGGCACCGTCGTGACCGCAGACCTGAGCTACGAGGCCGACGTTCTGGTCGAAGGTGGGCAGATCGTGGAGATCGGCAAGGGGCTGAAGGGCGACGAGGTGCTGGACGCCACGGGCTGCTACGTGATGCCCGGCGGGATCGACCCGCACACCCACCTCGAAATGCCCTTCATGGGGACCTATTCCGCCGACG
>CAYVQK010000263.1:0-4563 GCA_964454145.1 uncultured Oceanicola sp.
CGAGCGCAGCTTGGCGATCTTGCCGTACTTCGCATCCGGCGTGCGCCCCGCCTTCAGATCGGCTACTACGATTCGCTGGTTCGGCATGATCTGGAAGAAGACGTTGCCCGTCATGATCGTCGCGGTGAAGGCACCCAGGTGCAGGAGCGCGGCGCGGCCGGTGAAGACCTGATTGTATCCCCAAGCCATGATGACGAGCATGGCGAAGAGCAGCAGCATCAGCAGAGTCGGCGTTTCGCCCAGCTTCGACTTGCAGAGAAAGTCGTAGATCAGCCAGCCCAGGGTCAGCGAGGCGCCGGAGATCACGATGCCCTGCCAGAGCGCCAGCTCGGCCTTGGTCGGGTCGAGCAGGAACAGCTCGCCGCCCACCCAGTAGACGATCATCAGCAGCGCCGCCCCCGAGACCCAGGTCATGTAGCTCTGCCACTTGTGCCAGATCAGGTGCTCCGGCATCTCGCGCGGGGCCACGTTGAACTTCTGGATGTGGTAGAAGCCGCCGCCGTGCACCTGCCATTCCTCCCCGGAAACGCCGGCGCGGCGGTCGGGCGAGGGCCGAAGCCCGAGGTCGAGCGCGATGAAGTAGAAAGAGGCCCCGATCCACGCCATCGCGGTGATGACGTGCAGCCAGCGCACGGAAAAGGCGATCCAGTCCCAGATTACCGCCATGTCGAACATGTCTTGCTCCCCTTTATGTCGTGATCGGCATACTAGTTTCGCGGCGGTTCTTCCGGTATTGCTTGGTAAAGCCAAGCAGTATCAAATAATGCCGAACAATGTCCTACCTCGATAACATCCGCACCTTCGTCCGCGTCTACGAGCTCGGCAGCATGTCGGCCGCCGGGCGCGACCTGCGGATCTCGCCTGCCGTGACCTCCTCCCGGATCGGGCAGCTCGAAGAGCACCTGGGCGTGCGCCTCTTCCAGCGCACAACCCGCAGCCTGGCGCCCACGCAGCACGGCAAGGTGTTCTATCGCAAGGCGACCGAGATCCTCGATGCCGTGGCCGGTGCCGAGGCGGAGGTGGCGAACCTCACCGACAACCCGAGGGGCTCGCTCTTCGTCGCCGCGCCGCTGGGGGTGGGGCGAAGGCTCATCGCACCACGGGTGCCCGAGTTTCTCGAGATCTATCCTGAGATCAGCGTGCGCCTGCGCCTGACCGACAGGAAGGTGGATCTGGCGACGGAGGGCCTCGACCTCGCCTTCTTCCTCGGCCAGCCGGAAGACAGCAACCTGAAGATCCGGAAGATCGCCGACGTGCAGCGGGTGCTTGTCGCCGCGCCCTCCTACATCGCGGTTCGTGGCATGCCCGAAGACGGCAACGCGCTGCTGGAGGGCAATCACGAGTGCCTGAACCTGCGCTACCCGGGGGCGACCGAGTTCCAGTGGAACCTGCTCACGCCGGAGGGCCCGAAGCGGTTCCGCGTGTCCGGGCGCTACGAGTGCGACGATGCCGACGTGCTGACAGATTGGGCGCTCGCCGGCCACGGCATTGCCCTGCGGCCCGTCTTTGCCGTGTCGGAGCACCTGAAATCCGGCGCCCTGGTGCCGGTGGCCGAGGCGACGCCGCCGGAGCCGATCCAGATGGCCTGCCTCTTCACCCATCGGCGCGGGCAGGATCCGAAGGCGCGGCTCTTCATGGAGTTCATGGTGGAGCGCATCAGCGCAGCCGTCCGAGAGACGTTGCCCGAGGCCAGCTAGCTGCCGCGGTAGGTGCTCATCCCGTAGGGCGAAAGCAGGAGCGGCACATGGTAATGCGCGTCGGGCTCCGACATGCCGAAGCGGATCGGCACCTGGTCGAGAAACAGCACCTCGCCCTCCGCCTGGCCGGTGCGGCGCAGGTAGTCGCCGGCGAAGAAGATCAGCTCGTAGGTGCCGGTCTCGAAGGCATCGGCCGGCAGGATCGGGCTGTCGGTGCGGCCATCGGCATTGGTCACGGTCTCCGCGATCTTCCTGTGCGAATTGCCCGACACGCGGTAGAGCGCGATGGGGATGCCCTCTGCCGGGCAGCCGCGCGCGGTGTCGAGCACATGGGTGGTCAGATATCCGGTCATGAGAAGCCTCGCTTGCTGTTGCCTCCTTCTATGCCGGGGCGGGCGGACGGATTGAAGGCGCGCCGATCTGAGAGTGCTTCAAGTCGAATTTGAAAATTCGAACGGTTTTTCTGGTTTATGAGGGTATCGAACTGGAGGACCGCACTTGAACCGATACCCTCGTGATCTCTCGGGCTATGGCGACACGCCGCCCTCGGCAGACTGGCCGGGCGGGGCGAAGATCGCCGTGCAGATCGTGCTGAACTACGAGGAAGGCGGCGAGAACAACATCCTGCACGGGGATGCCGCCTCCGAGGCCTTTCTCAGCGAGATCACCGGCGCCCAGCCCTGGCCGGGGCAGCGGCACTGGAACATGGAATCGATCTACGAATACGGCAGCCGCGCCGGCTTCTGGCGCCTGCACCGGCTGCTGGGCGACCTGCCGGTAACTGTCTACGGCGTGGCCACTGCGCTGGCCCGCGCGCCGAAGCAGGTGGCGGCGATGAAGGCGGCGGGCTGGGAGATTGCCAGCCACGGGCTGAAGTGGGTGGAGCACAAGGACATGCCCGCCGAGGAGGAGCGCGCCCAGATCCGCGAGGCGATCCGGCTGCACACGGAGGTGGTCGGCACCCCGCCGCGCGGCTGGTACACCGGACGCTGCTCGATGAACACCGTGGAGCTGGCATCGCAGGAGGGCGACTTCGCCTATATCGCCGACAGCTACGCCGACGATCTGCCCTACTGGGTCGAGGCAGGCGGAAAGCACCAGCTCATCGTTCCTTACACCATGGATTGCAACGACATGCGCTTTGCCATCCAGGCGGGTTACACCAATGGCGACCAGTTCGAGAGCTACCTGCGCGACAGCTTCGACATGCTCTACGCCGAGGGCGCGGCCGGTGCGCCCAGGATGCTCTCGATCGGCCTCCACTGCCGCCTCGCCGGGCGACCCGGCCGTGCCACTGCGCTGAAGCGGGCGCTCGACTATATGCGCAGCCACGCGGACGTTTGGTTTGCCACCCGCGCGGAGATCGCCGACCACTGGGCCGCCGCCCATCCGCCCGCGGGGCGCACACGCCCGTCGCAGATGAGCCGGGAGGACTTCGTCGCGAGCTTCGGCGGCATCTTCGAGCACTCTGCCTGGATCGCGGAGGGCGCCCATGCGCAGGAGCTCGGGCCTCACAGCGACGATGCGGCGGGGGTGCACAACGCCCTTGCTCGCGTGTTCCGCTCTGCAAGCGATGCGCAACGCCTCGGCGTGCTCACCGCTCACCCCGACCTCGCCGGCAAGCTGGCGGCAGCGGGGCGGCTGACGGCGGAAAGCACGGCGGAACAGGCCGGTGCCGGGCTCGACATGCTCACCGACGCGGAGCGCGCCACCTTCACCGGGTTGAACGACCGTTACACCGCGAAGCACGGCTTTCCCTTCATCATCGCGGTGAAGGACAACACCAAGGCCTCGATCCTCGAGGCCTTCCATCGCCGGATCGACAACTGCCGCGACATCGAGTTCGCCGAGGCCTGCCGACAGGTGGAACGGATTGCGGAATTGCGCCTGATCGAGAAACTGGGCGCATGAGCACCATCCGCATCCAGCCGCTGACGGCAGAGGCCTTCGCCCCCTACGGTGAAGTGCTCGATGCCTCGGGCGCACCCGACAAGCTGATCAACCAGGGCCTCTGCGGCCGCTACCACGACCGGGCCAAGCTCGATTTCACCCAAGGCGGCCGCGCCGGCGTGAGCCTGTTCCAGGCCGAGTTGCGCCGCCTGCCCTACCGACTCGAGATGATGGAGCGCCATCCACTCGGCAGCCAGGCCTTCCTGCCGATGTCGATGGACAGCTTCCTCGTCATCGTCGCGCCGGACGCGGGCGGCAGGCCCGGCACGCCGCTGGCCTTCCTGAGCGCACCCGGCCAGGGCATCAACTTTCATCGCAACACCTGGCACGGGGTGCTCACCCCGCTGTCGGGCTCGGGCCTCTTCGCCGTGATCGACCGGATCGGCGAGGGCGAGAACCTCGAGGAACACTGGTTCGACGAGGCCTGCGAGATCGACACCTGAAGGGGCAGCCGGAGGAGGAGCCGGCACCCGCATCACATCAGAGGGAGGGATTTACCATGGCTGATGCATCCATCGGAACGCCGGAGCAACTCCGCGATCCGGACTACACCCCACCAATCGCAAAGGCGGTACCGCTTGGTATCCAGCACGTGCTGGCGATGTTCGTCTCGAACGTGACCCCGGCGATCATCGTCTGCGGTGCGGCGGGGTTCGGCTTCGGCTCCAACAGCCCGGACTTCCCGCAGATGATCTACATGATCCAGATGTCGATGTTCTTCGCCGGCATCGCCACGCTGTTCCAGTCGATCGGCGTGGGTCCGGTAGGTGCGCGGCTGCCGATCGTGCAGGGCACGTCCTTCGCCTTCATCCCGATCATGATCCCGCTGGTGGCGGGCAAGGGTGTGGACGCCATCGCCGTGCTCATGGGCGGCATCCTGGTCGGCGGCCTGTTCCACGCGAGCCTCGGCCTCTTC
>CAYVQK010000264.1:0-4412 GCA_964454145.1 uncultured Oceanicola sp.
GATCTCGTCGATGAAGAGCACCGCGTCGGGGTGCTTCTCGAGGTCGGTCACCACGGCCTTCAGCCGCTCCTCGAAGTCACCACGGTAACGGGTGCCAGCGAGCAGCGCGCCCATGTCGAGCGAGTAGATGGTCGACTTGGCGAGCACGTCTGGGGTTTCGCCCTGGGTGATCTTGCGCGCCAGGCCCTCTGCGATGGCCGTCTTGCCCACGCCCGGGTCGCCCACGAGAAGCGGGTTGTTCTTGCGGCGGCGGCAGAGCACCTGGATGCAGCGCTCCACCTCGGCCTCGCGGCCGATCAGCGGATCGACATCGCCCTGACGCGCCTTGGCGTTCAGGTCCACGCAGTACTTGGAGAGCGCGCTTTCCTTCTCTTCCGGCTCGGCGTTGACGGTCTCGGCGGAAGAGGTCTCTTCCTCCATGTCCGTCGCGCCCGAGACGGAGCGGGTCTCGCCGAAGGCCGGATCCTTCGCCACGCCATGGGCGATGAAGTTCACCGCGTCGTAGCGGGTCATTTCCTGCTCCTGCAGGAAGAATGCGGCGTTGCTCTCGCGCTCGGCGAAGATGGCCACCAGAACGTTGGCGCCGGTCACCTCGGTGCGGCCGGAGCTCTGCACATGGATGGCCGCGCGCTGGATGACGCGCTGGAAGGCGGCGGTGGGCACGGCTTCGGAACCTTCGATCTCGGTCACGAGAGTCGACAGGTCTTCGTCGATGAAGTCGTTGAGGGTGCTGCGAAGTTCGTCCAGATCGACCGAGCAGGCCTGCATCACCTTGGCGGCGTCAGGCTCATCGATCAGCGCCAGCAGGAGATGTTCCAGCGTGGCGAGCTCATGGCGGCGTGCGTTGGCAAGCGCCAGAGCGGCGTGAATGGCTTGCTCGAGGGTGTTCGAAAACGATGGCACGCGATGTGCTCCTTTCCCTGGTGGCCGAGGGGGGACAGGCCCGTCCTTGACCGTGGCCTCATATGCTTAAAGTTCGGTGGAAAACCCGAACCTTCAAGTCTTTTCTGAGAAGTTTTTTGCGACGGTCCGCAATTCGCACAAATTGTGATCGGGTTGCACGGGCCACCTCCGGCCCCGCTGCCGAGTGCTGGCGGCAATATAGCGACGCGATCTCAAAATGCATCCTTTCTCCGTCGGATTTCGGCGAAAACCTCAGCATCCGTTGCATCTTCCATGCCGAGTGTGGCGCGGATGCCAGCATCGGACGCCCTCAGGAAGGGGTTGGTCGCCAGTTCTTCTGCCAGAGAAACCTGTGCCGTGGGTTCACCGGCCTCGCGCATGGCTGCCACTTTCTTAACCCTTTCGTGAAGGGCGGCGTTGTCCGGGTCCACCGTCAGGGCGAAGCGGGCGTTCGACGTGGTATATTCGTGCCCGGAGTAGACCATTGTTTCCGGCGGCAGCGCGGCGAGTTTCTGCAGCGACGCGTGCATCTGCTCCATGGTCCCCTCGAAGACCCGCCCGCAGCCCAGCGCCATGAGGCTGTCGGCAGTGAAAAGCGCGCCGCCGTTGGGGAAATGGAAGGCCATGTGCCCCAGGGTGTGCCCTGGAACCGAGAGCGACACGGTGCGCCCCTCGCCCTCGCCGCCTGCCATGCCGTCCTCCAGCGCGAGGTCGAGCTTCGGCAACTTCGCCCGCTCCGCAGCAGGGCCCATCACCTCCAGCCCGTAACGCTCGCGCAGTTCCTCGACCCCGCCCACGTGATCATGGTGGTGGTGCGTGATCAGAAGGGAGCCGGGCTTCCATCCCTTCTGCTCCAGCGCGTCGATGATCGGCCCGGCCTCTGGCGCGTCGATCAGGCAGACGCCGTCGGGGCCCTTCACCACATAGGCGTAATTGTCTGCGAGGCAGGGGACGGTGAGGATCTCTAGGGGCATGGCGTTTCCTTGGGGCGCTGGTATGGTCTGGCCAGATTGACCCAACCGCGGGCCACCGGCAACCGATGCATCTGGACGTTCTCGACCTGAGAAACTTCTATTACCGCACCCAGTTAGGGCGTGTGGCGCAGCGGGCAATCCGTGACCAGGTGGTGTCGCTCTGGCCTGAGGCGCAGGCGCAGACCGTGGTGGGCTACGGCTTCGCCACGCCGCTTCTGCGGCCCTATCTCGACGAAGCTCGGCGGGTCATGGCGCTGATGCCCGGAGCGCAGGGGGTGGCAGCCTGGCCGGCGGGCGGGCCGAACCATGCGGTGCTGGTGGAAGAGACGCTCTGGCCCGTCACCACCGGCCAGGTCGACAAGCTGGTGTGCCTCCACGGGCTCGAGACGACCGACAACCCGGGCCGACTTCTTGAGGAAATTCATAGGGTTCTGGGCCCCGGCGGGCGGGCGATGTTCATCGTGCCCAACCGCGCCGGGCTCTGGGCGCGGCGGGATGTGACGCCCTTCGGCTTCGGGCGGCCCTACTCGCTGACCCAGCTGGAGGCGCAGCTGAAGGCGCACGGCTTCGTGCCCGAGCGCCACCTGGCCGCCCTCTTCAGCCCCCCGAGCCACCGGCGCTTCTGGGTCAAGTCCTCGAACTTCCTCGAGAAAACCGGTCGGAAGATCTCCAGCTACATGGCCGGCGGCGTGTTCATCCTGGAGGCCAGCAAGCGGGTCTACGCGCCCGGCGGAGAGCTGCGGCCGAAGCGGCGTCGGGCGCCACTGGAGGTGCTGGACCCCTCGGGCGCCGAGCCGGCGTAACCCTACCGCAGCGCGAGAGTGCGGTGCATTACCGAACCCGAGCGTGCGAATGCGCAGGGGCACATCCCATGCACAACTGATGCACAGCCCATGCACAACCCATGCATACGAAAGTGCGCCGCAGCGCAGAATAACGAAGTTCAACGGCTGATCCGTCAACGATATCGAAACGAAACCGTGCCCTGGACCGGGACATGCCAAGCGGATCGTTTGCCGCAGGTGCAAAAGGCGCCGTCCGGCGCCCCCACACCGCCCGCCACCTGTGACCGGGCAGCTAAGGCCCCGTCGCAAAAGGAAATATCCCCCACCACGCGCCGTCCCACGGTTGCGTGCCGCGCCCGCAGAGATTCCCTCGCTGCCGCCGGGGTCAAATGACACCAAACTGTCGCAGGAGAGGCAAGTTACTGAAATCACTCGCCTTTGCGCCCGAGTAATCCACTGTTAAAGCAGTTGCGAGCCCATAAACCGTCTGCTAGACACCCCTCGACTTCGGGGGGTGCCGGGAACGGCAGCACCCGATCTATGCCCAGAGCCCACGCGAACGGGCCAAAACGAAAACGAGGGGTGGACGTGTCCGAGACGGCTTCGATATCCGCAAGCATCGCCGCGCGCTACGCATCAGCGCTCTTCGACCTCGCAAAGAGCGACAAGAAACTTTCCGCACTTGAATCCGACGCCGACACCCTCGGCGCGGCCCTGGACGACAGCGACGCCTTCCGCGACCTGATCTCCAACCCCGTCTACTCCCGCTCCCAGCAGGAAGCCGGCGTGACGGCCGTGGCCAGGAAGATGGAACTCGACGGCCTGACCGCCTCGACCCTCGGGCTGATGGCGCAGAACCGGCGCCTCTTTGCCCTGCCCCAGCTGGTGAAGGCTCTCAAGGCGATGATCGCCGCGGAGAAGGGCGAAGTGACCGCCGAGGTGACCTCGGCCAAGGAACTTACCGCCACCCAGCAGAAGAAACTCGCCGAAACCCTCTCCAAGAAGGTCGGCAAGGACGTGAAACTCGAGATGCACGTCGATGAAGCCCTGATTGGCGGCCTCGTCGTGAAACTCGGCTCGCAGATGATCGACAGCTCGATCCGCTCGAAGCTGTCTTCCCTCCAGAACGCAATGAAAGAGGTCGGCTAATGGCTCTCCAAGCTGCGGAAATTTCCGCAATCCTCAAGGACCAGATCAAGAATTTTGGCCAGGAGGCCGAAGTCGCCGAAGTCGGCCGCGTGCTCTCCGTCGGTGACGGTATCGCCCGTGTGCACGGCCTCGACAACATCCAGGCCGGCGAGATGGTCGAATTCCCCGGTGGCATCCGCGGGATGGCGCTGAACCTCGAGATCGACAACGTCGGTGTCGTGATCTTCGGCTCCGACCGGGACATCAAGGAAGGCGACACCGTCAAGCGGACCAAGGCCATCGTGGACGTGCCCGTGGGCGACGCCATGCTGGGCCGCGTGGTTGACGCGCTCGGCGCTCCGGTCGACGGCAAGGGCGCCATCGAGGCCTCCGAGCGCCGCATCGCCGACGTGAAGGCCCCCGGCATCATCCCCCGCAAATCGGTGCACGAGCCGATGGCGACCGGCCTCAAGTCGGTCGACGCCATGATCCCGATCGGCCGCGGCCAGCGCGAGCTGATCATCGGCGACCGCCAGACCGGCAAGACCGCCGTGGCGCTCGACGCGATCCTGAACCAGAAGAGCTACAACGACGCCGCCGGCGATGACGAGAGCAAGAAGCT
>CAYVQK010000265.1:0-4368 GCA_964454145.1 uncultured Oceanicola sp.
GAGCCCGGGTGGCCGAGTGGCGCATCCGGTCGATCTGCTCGTTGATCTGGGATTCTTTCTCGATGTAGGTGTCCGACCGCGGCACGTAGGCCTCGGGCTGGTAGTAATCGTAGTAGCTGACGAAATACTCCACCGCGTTGTCGGGGAAGAACCCCTTGAACTCGCCGTAGAGCTGGGCCGCCAGCGTCTTGTTGGGCGCGAGGATGATCGCCGGGCGCTGGGTTTCCTCGATCACCTTGGCCATGGTGAAGGTCTTGCCGGTGCCGGTGGCGCCCAGCAGCACCTGGTCGCGGTCGCCGTTGCGCACGCCCTCGGCCAGCTCGGCAATCGCCGTCGGCTGGTCGCCCGCCGGCGAGAACTCGGTGTGCATCACGAAGGTCTTGCCGCCCTCCAGCTTCTCGCGCGTCTTCACGTCGGGCGCGGGCGAATGCAGGATCGGCGGCAGGCTCTCGGAGCCATCATTGTGGGCATAGGGCATGAGCGGCGCTCCTTTGCTCCCAAGATGCGGCCTTTCGCGCGAGGTTCAAGGCCCGCTCCTGACAGTGTCATGTCAGGAGCCTGTCAGGGCGGCGCCGGTGACCCCCGAATGCGGGCCGCCTCGCCCCCGCAACCGGGCTTTTCACGGCTTCGGCCTTGCACCGGAGGGGGATTTTCGCCCATATGTCAGGCGTAAAGAGCCAGGAGATCCGCCCCATGCGCGCCCGCATCTACCAGCCCGCCAAGACGGCCATGCAATCCGGCACCGCCAAGACCCGCGGCTGGGTGCTCGACTATGCGCCCGCCGAGAGCCGCCAGCTCGACCCGCTGATGGGCTGGACCGGCTCGGGCGATACCCAGGCCCAGGTGCGGCTGCGGTTCTCCTCCAAGGAGGAGGCGCTGGACTACGCCAAGGAGCACGGGATCGACGCCGTGGTGACCGAGCCGCAGAAGCGCAAGTTCAACCTGCGCCCGGGCGGCTATGGCGAGAACTTCGCCACCTCCCGCCGGGAACCCTGGTCGCATTGACCTCCGCCGCGAAGCGCGACACGGGCGACCCCTCGGGCAACGCCGCCTCCGTGGCCCCCACGCCGGGGCACTACGGCGCCCGTCGCATCCAGTCCGTCACGCCGATGAAGAACGAGGGCCCCTACATCCTCGAGTGGGTGGCCTATCATCGCCTGATCGGCGTGAACGACATGCTGATCTTCTCGAACGATTGCACCGACGGCTCCGACCTGCTGCTCGACCGGCTCGACGAGCTGGGCTACATCCGCCACTACGGCAACCCCTCGGTGATCATGAACGTGGAGCGGCACCACCTTGCCGTGATCCGCTATCTCAACACCCTCACCCGCGTGCGCCGGGCCGATTGGGTGGTGTCGCTCGATGCCGACGAGTTCATCTGCGTCAACACCGGCGACGGCACCCTGGGCGCGCTGATCGAGGCCTGTGATGGCGCCGACGTGATCAGCATGAACCAGCTGAACTTCGGCTGCGGCGGCGAGAGCGACTTTACCGACGCGCTGCAGATGGATCGCTTCACCTGGGCCCAGCACTACACCGGCGGCGAGAACCCCAAGGGCCCGCGCCGCGGGGTGAAATCGCTCACCCGGGCCGGTGCGCCCGTGGTCTCCATCACCAATCATTCGCCCCGCCCCGACCCGGCTCGAGCTTCGGAGCTGACCTGGGTGAACGGCGCCGGCCAGCCGCTGCCGCAGGAGATGCTGGTGAAGGAGATCAAGTCGTTCGAGGAGGAGCTCTGCGCCTATGACCTCGTGCAGCTCAACCATTATGCGCTGCGCTCGATGGACAGCTTCCTGACCCAGGTCTTCCGCGGAAATGCCAACCACGCCGACCGGGCCGCCGACATGAAGTACTGGCGCAAGCACAACATGAACGAGCAGCGCGACACCCGGATCCAGCGCTGGTCGGCGCCGGTGAAGGCCGCAATCGCGGAGATGCTTCAGGACGGTGAGCTGGCCGAGTTGCACGCGGCGACGGTGGCCTACCACCGGGCCCATATCGAAGAGCTGAAGGCGCAGGACGGCTTTACCCAGATCCGGCGCCTGGTCGAGAACGCCCACAACCGGGGTTGGCCTGAGCTGGCCACGGCCAGTGCCGATGCCGGGACGTCCCAGGCGGACAAGTCGGAGGCAGCCTCCACCGAGGCCGGCCCCGCCAGCTAGCCGAAGCGCACCCGCGTCCGGTTGGCGAAGCCCACCAGCGACAGCATCACCGGCACTTCCACCAGCACCCCCACCACCGTCGCCAGCGCCGCGCCCGAGCTGAGCCCGAAGAGCGAGATCGCCACGGCCACGGCCAGCTCGAAGAAGTTCGACGTGCCGATCAGTGCGCAGGGCGCGGCGATCCGGTGCGGCACCTTCAGCGCGAAGGCCGCGGCATAGGCCAGCGCGAAGATCCCGTAGCTCTGGATCACGATCGGCACCGCGATGAGCCCGATCACCGCCGGGCGGGCCAGGATGGTGCCGCCCTGGAGCGCGAAGAGGATGGCCACGGTGGCAATGAGCCCTATCACCGACCAGGGCTTCACCCGCGCCTGGAAGGCGGCGATCCGCTCTGCCTTGCCCAGCCGCCTGCGTGTCCAGACCCCGGCCAGAAGCGGCAGCAGCACGAAGAGCACCACCGAGAGCAGGAGCGTTTCCCAGGGCACCGCGATGTCGGTGACGCCCAGCAGGAAGGCCACGATGGGCGCGAAGGCGAACACCATCACCACGTCGTTCACGCTGACCTGCAGCAGGGTATAGTTCGGGTCGCCCCTGGTGAGCTGCGACCAGACGAAGACCATCGCCGTGCAGGGCGCGGCGCCCAGCAGGATCAGCCCGGCGGTGTATTGCGCCGCGTCCTCCGGCGCGATCCAGGGCGCGAAGACATGGTCGAAGAAGAGCACCGCCAGCAGCGCCATGGTGAAGGGCTTGATCAGCCAGTTCACCGCCAGCGTGATCGCCAGCCCCTTCGGCTGCCGCATCGCGTCCTTCAGCGCACCGGGGTCGACGCCCACCATCATCGGGTAGACCATGGCCCAGATCAGCACGGCCACGACGAGGTTCACCCGCGCCAGTTCCGCCGCCGCGACGAGCTGCACCAGCCCCGGCACCGCGGCGCCAAGGGCGATCCCGCCGAGCATGGCCAGGGCCACCCAGACCGTCAGGTACCTCTCGAAGATGCTCACGCCGGCTGCGCCTCCGCCTCGAGCCGGCCGGAAAGCAGCGCGGCACCGGCTACCATAGCGGCGGCGGTGCCGAGCACCAGAGGTAGGCCGCCGAGCTGGTAGGTGAGCCCCGAGAGCAGCGTGCCGATCAGCCGCCCGCCCGCGTTGGCCATGTAGTAGAAGCCCACGTCCATCGTCACCCGCTCGGCTCTCGAAAAGGCGAGGATGAGATAGGAATGGAGCGAGGAGTTGATGGCGAAGAGCGCGCCGAACACCAGAAGCCCGGCCACCAGCGTCACCGTCAGCCAGGGCTGCGGCCCATCCGCCGCCAGCGCCGCCGCGGTCAGCGCCGCAAGCACCGCGAAGAGCGCCCCGGCCCAGCCGCGCGCCGCACGCACCAGCTCCGCCTCCTCCCGCTTCGCCGCGCCGAGCAGCCGTGGCGCCACCGCCTGCACCGCGCCGTACAGGATGATCCACCCTGCCATGAAGCTGCCGATCAGGAAGAAGGCGGCGCGGTTGCCCGCCTCCGTGCCGTCCGAGAGCACCGCGTAGAAATAGATCGGGATGCCCACCACGAACCACACGTCGCGCGCCCCGAAGAGGAACACGCGCGCCGCCGAGAGCCAGTTCACGTTGGCCGATTTCGAGAAGACTTCGGAGAATTTCGCACCCTTCCGCCCGGTGGGCAGGCCCGAGGGCATCACCACCACGATCGCCGCGAGGATCAGCCCCAGTACCACCGCCATCGCCAGCACCGAACCCACGAAGCCCACTCCGCCCAGCAGTGCCGCGCCGAGCAGAAAGCCGAGGCCCTTCACCGCGTTCTTCGAGCCGGTCAGCACCGCCACCCAGCGGAAGAGCCCGCCCTTCTCCGCGGGCGCCAGCAGCTTCACCGCGGATTTCGAGGACATCTTCGCCAGATCCTTCGCCACCCCTGAAGCCCCCTGCACGCACATCACGAAGGCCACCGAGGCGCCCACCGCCCAGCCCGGGTCCAGCAGCGTCAGCGCCAGAAGCGCCAGCACCTGCAACCCGAGCCCCGCGTAGAGCGTGCTCACCAGCCCGAAGCGCGCGGCGATCCACCCGGCGGAGAGGTTGGTGACCATGCCCGC
This sequence comes from uncultured Oceanicola sp., assembly GCA_964454145.1. Lineage (GTDB taxonomy): Bacteria > Pseudomonadota > Alphaproteobacteria > Rhodobacterales > Rhodobacteraceae > Vannielia. The sequence continues at coordinate 4,261 of CAYVQK010000265.1, forward strand.
CACCTCGTAGAGCACGAAGAGATAGGCCAACTGCACCGGCGAGAAGCCCAGCGTGTGGAAGTGCAGCAGCACCAGCATCCGCAGCGCGCCGTCGGTGAGCATGAAGGC
>CAYVQK010000266.1:0-4324 GCA_964454145.1 uncultured Oceanicola sp.
GGCGTGGGCATGTATTCGGCGGCGATGTTCCACCTGTTCACCCACGCCTTCTTCAAGGCGATGCTCTTCCTGGGCGCGGGCTCGGTGATCCACGGGATGCACCACGAGCAGGACATGCGGAACTACGGCGGGCTGCGGACAAAACTGCCCTACACCTTCTGGGCCATGATGATCGGCACGCTGGCGATCACCGGCGTGGGCATTCCGCTCACCTACATCGGCTTTGCCGGGTTCCTGTCGAAGGACGCGATCATCGAGAGCGCCTTTGCGGCGGGCACGCCGGCGGGGACGCTGGGCTTTGCCCTGCTGGTGATCGCGGCGGCGATGACGAGTTTCTACTCCTGGCGGCTGATCTTCATGACCTTCTTCGGCAAGCCGCGGGGCGACAAGCACACCCATGAGCATGCGCACGAGAGCCCGATGACCATGCTCATCCCGCTTGGCGTGCTGGCGCTCGGCGCGGTGTTTGCCGGGATGATCTGGATGTCGAGCTTCTTCGGGCACACCGACCAGGTGGCGAAGTTCTACGGCATTCCGCTGGCGGGCGAGGCCCATGCCACCGAAGACAGCCATTCCGAAGAGGCTGCTGCGGAAGAGGGCCATGGCGAGGACGCCGCGGCCGAGGAAGGGCACGCCACCGAGATGGCCGAGAGCCCGGAGGACGTGGAAGTCGTCGTGACCGATCACGCGATGGAAGAGGGCGAGCATCATGCGGCCTTCGGCGGAAACCCGGGGGACGGGGCGCTCTACTTCGGGCCGGAAAACACTGTGCTGGATGATGCGCATGAGGTGCCGAAGCTGGTGAAGCTCTCGCCCTTCCTGGCGATGCTCTTCGGCCTCGTACTGGCCTGGGTGTTCTACATCCGTCGGCCCGAGACGCCGAAGCAGCTGGCCGAGAACCAGCCCATTCTCTACCAGTTCCTGCTGAACAAGTGGTACTTCGACGAGATCTATGACGCCGTCTTCGTGCGGCCCGCCAGGAACCTTGGCAACTTCCTCTGGAAGAAGGGCGACACGGCGACGATCGACGGCGGGATCAACGGCCTGGCCATGGGGGTCATCCCCTTCTTCACCCGGCTCGCCGGCCGGGCGCAGTCCGGCTACATCTTCGCCTATGCGGCGGCGATGGTGCTGGGGATCGTGGTGCTCGTCACCTGGATGTCGATCACCGGAGGGGCGAACTGATGGACAACCTTCTCTCTATCATCACCTTCATCCCCGCCATCGCGGCGGTGATCCTCGCGCTGTTCCTGCGGGGCGAGGATGCGGCGGCGCAGAAGAACGCCAAGTGGCTGGCGCTGATCGCCACGGGCGCGACCTTCATCGTGTCGCTGTTCCTGATCGCGCAGTTCGACCCCTCCGACACCGGCTTCCAGTTCGTGGAAGAGCGCGAGTGGCTGATGGGGCTGAAGTACAAGATGGGCGTGGACGGCATCTCGGTGCTCTTCGTCATGCTCACCACCTTCCTCATGCCGCTCACCATCTGGTCGGCCTGGAACGTGAAGACCCGCGTGAAGGAATACATGATCGCCTTCCTGCTGCTGGAGACGCTGATGCTCGGCGTGTTCTGCGCGCTCGACCTGGTGCTCTTCTACCTGTTCTTCGAGGCGGGCCTCATTCCGATGTTCCTGATCATCGGCATCTGGGGCGGGGCGAACCGGATCTACGCGGCGTTCAAGTTCTTCCTCTACACCTTCCTCGGCTCGGTGCTGATGCTGGTGGCGATGATCGCGATGTACGTCGATGCGGGCACGACCGACATTGCCGCACTGCTGCAGCACAACTTCTCGACCGGCGGCATGACGCTGTTCGGCTTCCAGATCGTGGGCGGGTTGCAGACGCTGCTCTTCCTCGCCTTCTTCGCCAGCTTCGCGGTGAAGATGCCGATGTGGCCGGTGCACACCTGGCTGCCAGACGCGCACGTGCAGGCGCCGACGGCGGGCTCGGTGGTGCTGGCGGCGATCCTGCTGAAGATGGGGGGCTACGGCTTTCTGCGGTTCAGCCTGCCGATGTTCCCGGTGGGGAGCGAGATCATGGCGCCGCTGGTGTTCTGGATGAGCGCCATCGCCATCGTCTACACCTCGCTGGTCGCTCTGGCGCAGGAGGACATGAAGAAGCTGATCGCCTATTCGTCGGTCGCCCACATGGGCTACGTGACCATGGGCATCTTTGCCGCGAACCAGCAGGGGATCGACGGCGCGATCTTCCAGATGATCAGCCACGGCTTCATCTCGGGCGCGCTCTTTCTCATCGTCGGCGTGATCTACGACCGGATGCACACCCGCGAGATCGACGCCTATGGCGGGCTCGTGAACCGGATGCCGGCCTATGCGCTGATCTTCTGCTTCTTCACCATGGCCAACGTGGGCCTGCCGGGCACCTCGGGCTTCATCGGCGAGTTTCTGGTGCTGATGGGGATCTTCCAGGTGAACACCTGGGTGGCGCTCTTCGCCACGTCAGGCGTGATCCTCTCGGCGGCCTATGCGCTCTGGCTCTATCGCCGGGTGGTGCTGGGCGACCTGATCAAGGAAAGCCTGAAGACGATCACCGACATGAGCCGCCGGGAACGCGCGATCTTTGCGCCGCTGGTGGTGATGACTCTGCTGCTGGGCGTCTACCCGGCGCTGGTGACCGACATCATCGGCCCCTCGGTGGAGGCGCTCGTGGGCAAGTATGAAACCGCCGTGGCCGACTTCAGCCCGGTGACGCAAGTGGCGGAAACGGGAGAATAACGATGATTTCCACCGACCTCGCCATTCTCCTGCCGGAGATCTTTCTGTCGCTCTTCGCGATGGTGGCGCTGATTGCCGCCGTCTACACCGAGAAGGACGGCATGGCCGGCACGCTCACCTGGGCGGCCAGCGCGGTGATGCTTGCCGTCGCCGTCTGGGTGCTGATGTCGGGCGGCAACGATCGCCTGGCCTTCGGCGGCCTCTTCATCGACGACGGCTTCGCCCGCTTCGCAAAGGTGGTGATCCTCGTGAGCGCGGCCTGCGTGCTGATGATGAGCCAGGACTTCATGGCACGCCGTGGGCTGCTGCGGTTCGAGTACCCGGTGCTGGTGGTGCTCGCCGTCGTCGGCATGATGATCATGGTGTCGGCGGGCGACCTGATGGCGCTCTACATGGGGCTCGAACTGCAATCGCTCTCGCTCTACGTGGTGGCCGCGATCCGGCGCGACGGGGTGAAATCGACGGAAGCGGGCCTCAAGTACTTCGTGCTGGGCGCGCTGTCGTCGGGCCTGCTGCTCTACGGCGCCTCGCTGACCTACGGCTATGCCGGGACCACGCAGTTCGCCGGGATCATCGCCGCGGCGGGCGAGGGGGCGATGCCGCTCGGCCTGCTCATCGGCCTCGTCTTCATCATCTCGGGTCTCGCCTTCAAGATCAGCGCCGTGCCGTTCCACATGTGGACGCCGGACGTGTATGAGGGCGCGCCGACGCCGATCACCGCCTTCTTCGCCACCGCGCCCAAGGTTGCGGCGATGGCCCTCTTCGCCCGGGTGCTGCACGATGCCTTCGGGAATGCCACCAGCGACTGGGGGCAGGTGCTGGCGCTGCTGGCGGTGCTCTCGATGTTCCTCGGCGCGATTGCCGCCGTGGGTCAGCGCGACATCAAGCGGCTGATGGCCTACTCCTCGATCGCCCACATGGGCTATGCGCTGGTGGGTCTCGCCTCGGGCACGGAAGCGGGCGTCACGGCAATGCTGATCTACATGGCGATCTACGTGACCATGAACATCGGCACCTTCGCCTTCATCCTCTCGATGGAGCGGGACGGGCGGCACATCACCTCGATCGACAGCATGCGGCAGCTGGGCGCGCGGGAACCGGTGAAGGCACTTGCGCTGCTGATCCTGATGTTCTCGCTGGCGGGCGTTCCGCCGCTCCTGGGCTTCTTCGGCAAGTTCGCGGTGCTGCGCGCCGCGGTGGATGCCGACATGGCCTGGCTCGCGGTTGCGGGCGCGGTGGCGAGCGTGATCGGTGCGTTCTATTACCTGCGGATCGTCTACTTCATGTACTTCGGCGAGGAGAGCATGGAGCCGGTGGAGGGCCACATGAGCCCGCTCACTTTCGGCTTTCTCGTGGCCTCCGCCGCGATCATGATCCTCGGCATCGTCAACCTCTTCGGGGTCGACGGCTACGCAGCGGCGGCGGCGGCCACTCTTGTCAACTGACGCGGGCCGGGTCGTTCTGCCGAGCTGCCCTTCCACGATGACGGTGGCCCGCGAGGGGTTCGCGGGCTACGCGGGGCCGACCTGGGTGTTGGCGCTGCGCCAGACCGGCGGGCACGGGCGGCGCGGGCGGCCCTGGGCCAACCCGCG
>CAYVQK010000267.1:0-1490 GCA_964454145.1 uncultured Oceanicola sp.
GAATAGAACAGGAAATCGGTCACCCCGATCACCCGGTTGAAGGCGATCCATTCCAGCAGGAAGGGGCCTTCGTTCTTGACGCAGGTCAGGGCCGTGATGCGCATCTCAGGCCGCACCGCCCGGCGTGGCAATGTCAGGTAGCTGTCTCATGTCCGCCTCCGGTACGCAGGTGCAAGATGCCCCGCGACCTTTTCTTATTCCTTAAGATTATGTCAGCGCTGGGGAATCACGTCAAATCTTTCCGCCCCGCGGGGGCACGCCAAAGCGGCCGCGCCGAACGAAGACTTGACCGCGCTTGCCGCAAATGCACCATCTACCTCGCTGAAGGGGAGATGACGTGGCGGACATATCGACCATCGACGCGGTGCAGGAGATGCTGGGCCGGCAGGGATACATCTGCGACCGCGCGCTGGGAACGGTCGTGTTCCTCGGCCTCACGCTGGGGCGGCCGCTGTTTCTCGAAGGGGAGGCCGGCGTCGGCAAGACCGAGATCGCCAAGGCGCTGGCCGCCGGGCTCGACCGACGGCTGATCCGGCTGCAATGCTACGAAGGGCTCGATGCCTCGACCGCGGTCTACGAATGGAATTTCGCGGCCCAGATGGTGGCGATCCGTACCGCCGAAGCTGCCGGGGCCTCGGATCGCGCGGCGCTGACCCATGAATTGTTCAGCGACGAATACCTTATCGAACGCCCGCTGTTGCAGGCCATGCGCCCGGACCCGCGCGGCGCGCCGATCCTGCTGATCGACGAACTCGACCGCACCGACGCCCCGTTCGAGGCCTTCCTGCTCGAAGCGCTCAGCGATTTTCAGGTGACGATCCCGGAACGCGGCACGATCACCGCACCCGAGCCGCCGATCGTGATCCTGACCTCCAACCGAACCCGCGAAGTGCATGATGCGCTGAAACGCCGCTGCCTCTATCACTGGGTGGATTACCCCGATTTCGACCGGGAGATGGAGATCATCGCCGCCCGCGCCCCGGAAGCCGCCACCCAGCTCAGCCGCGAAGTGGTGGCCTTCGTCCAGCGATTGCGGACCGAAGACCTGTTCAAGAAACCCGGCGTCGCCGAAACCATCGACTGGGCCAAATGCCTGCTGGCGCTCGACGTCATCAATCTCAGCCCCGAAGTCATCTCGGACACGCTCGGCGCGATCCTCAAATATCAAGACGACATTGCTCGGCTGCAGGGATCTGAAGCCAAGCGCATCCTCGACGAGGCCCGCGCCTCTCTTGATCCCGCCTGATGCTTCCAAATGGCGAAAAATCCCGGGAGGTCTGGAGGGCAGTGCCCTCCAGTCTGAGGTAGATGGCCGAACACCTGCCTCTCGATCTGCCCGAAGACCCGAAACTCGCGGGCAATATCGCGCATTTCGCGCGGGCCTTGCGGCGGGCCGGGCTGCCCATCGGGCCGGGGCGCGTGGTCGATGCGATCCGCGCCGTGGCGGCGGCGGGCTTTACCGAGCGCCGGGATTTCTACTGGGTGCTGCA
>CAYVQK010000267.1:1590-4310 GCA_964454145.1 uncultured Oceanicola sp.
CGCAGCGAGCGGCTGCGGAACCTCGATTTCGAACAGATGTCGCTGGCCGAGGTGGCCGAGGCGAAACGGATGCTGATGCGGCTGACCCTGCCGGTGCCGCCCCTGCCGTCGCGCCGCCAGCAGGTGGCGACGCTGGGGCGGGTCGATCCGGGCCGCAGCCTGCGGCGCGCCCTGCGGCAGGGCGGGGATTTCCACCGTCTCACCTTCCGCGCGCCGCGGCCCCGCTATCCCAACCTCGTGGCGCTATGCGACATCTCCGGCTCGATGAGCCAATATTCCCGCATGGTGCTGCATTTCCTCCATGCCGTCAGCAATGCTCAAGGCGCGGGTTGGGCGCAGGTTCACGCCTTCACCTTCGGGACACGTCTCACCAATATCACCCGGCATCTGCGCACCCGGGACGTGGATGCGGCCCTCGCCGCCGCCGGGGCGGAGGCGCAGGATTGGGAGGGCGGCACCCGGATCGCGGCGTCGCTCGCCGCTTTCAACCGGGATTGGTCGCGGCGGGTCATGGGGCAGGGGGCGGTGGTGCTGCTGATCACCGATGGGCTGGACCGGGACGATGCCGGGGCGCTGGGCCAGCAGATGCAGCGGCTGCACCTGACCGCGCGGCGGGTGATCTGGCTCAATCCGTTGCTGCGGTGGGACGGCTTCGCACCCAAGGCGGCGGGTATTCGGGCGATGCTGCCGCATGTGGACAGTTTCCGGGCGGGACATTCCATCGCCTCGCTGGAAGCACTGGCGGCGGCGATTTCCCGACCCGATGACGCCGGCGAAAAGGCCCGGCTGATGCAGATGATGGCGGGGTGAGCCGTATCGGGTGGTGTGGCGGGGGCTGAGCGCAGCATGGGGGCCAGCCCCCGTCGCCGCGGGGCGGCGACTCCCCCGGGATTTATGGGGAACAGAGAAGGCGGCGGGCGGAGCGAGGGGGCGACCCGCCGGTGTTGGGGCGGGTCGCGGTAAAGGTCAGGCGAAAGTGTCGGCGAAGCTGCTGCGATAGATTTGCGACAGTTCCACGAGGGGGGCTTCGACCGTGCCGAACCGGACCGTGTCGCCGGTGAACTTGCCGACGCTGGTCAGGGTCAGCCCGGCGGCGCCTGCTGCGGTCATCAGGGCTTCGGCCTGATCGAAGTTGCAGGCGATCAGGTAGCGGGCCTGATCCTCTCCGAAGAGTGTCGGCGTATCGGCGGCGTCGAGCTGCACGCCCACGCCAGCGGCTTCGGCCAGCTCAAAAGCGGCCAGCGCGAGCCCGCCGTCCCCGAGATCGGTGCAGGCCTTGATCAGGGTGCGGTTGTTGCGGATGAACTCACCGTGGCGGCGTTCGGCGTCGAGGTCCACGGCAGGTGCGTCGCCCTCGGTCCGGCCGAAGACCTGCGCGAGCAGGGCGGATTGGCCGAGGTGGCCGGTGGTGTCGCCGAGCAGCAGCGCGACGTGGCCGTCCCGCACTTCGCTGCCGATGATGTCTTCGGCATGGTCGAGCAGCCCGACCGCGCCGATGGTCGGCGTCGGCAGGATGCCTTTGCCGTCGGTTTCGTTATAGAGCGAGACATTGCCCGACACGATCGGCATGTCGAGCGCCGCGACCGCCGCGCCGATGCCTTGGATCGCGCCGACCAGCTGGCCCATGATCTCGGGCTTTTCGGGATTGCCGAAGTTGAGGTTGTCGGTGGTGGCCAGCGGGCGGGCGCCCACCGCGCAGAGGTTGCGATAGGCCTCCGCCACCGCCTGTTTGCCGCCCTCGACCGGGTTGGCCATGACGTAGCGGGGCGTGACGTCGGAGGTGAAGGCGATGGCCTTGTCCGTGCCGTGTACCCGCACGATCCCGGAGCCGAGCCCCGGTGTGCGCGCGGTATCGCCCATCACCATCGTGTCATATTGTTCGTAAACCCACGCCTTGGAGGCGTAGTTCGGGTGGCTGATCAGCGCGCGCAGCCCGTCCACCGGATCGACGCCCGGCACATCCGCCAGCGGTTCGGCCGGGGGGGTCTCGACATAGGGGCGGTCATATTCCGGCGCGGTGCTGGAGAGTTTCGACAGCGGCAGGTCGGCTTTGACCTCGCCATTGTGCACGATGAGGAAGCGGTCCTCGGCGATGGTTTCACCCACGACGGCAAAGTCGAGGTCCCATTTGTCGAACACCGCCTTGGCCTGCGCTTCCAGCTCGGGGCGCAGCACCATCAGCATGCGTTCCTGGGATTCGCTGAGCATCATCTCGTAGGCGGTCATGCCGGGCTCGCGGGTCGGGACCTTTTCGAGGTCGAGCCGCACACCGAGACCGCCCTTGTCGCCCATCTCCACGGCGGAGCAGGTCAGACCGGCGGCGCCCATGTCCTGGATAGAGATCACGGCGCCGGTGGCCATCAGCTCCAGCGTGGCCTCCATCAGGCGTTTCTCGGTGAAGGGGTCGCCGACCTGAACGGTGGGGCGCTTTTCCTCGATCGTGTCGTCGAATTCCGCCGAAGCCATGGTCGCGCCGCCAACCCCGTCGCGCCCGGTCTTGGCGCCGAGATAGACCACCGGCATGCCGACACCGGAGGCGGCGGAGTAGAAGATCTTGTCCGCATCGGCGAGGCCGGCCGCGAAGGCGTTGACGAGGCAATTGCCGTCATAGGCGGCGTCGAACCGGACCTCTCCGCCCACGGTCGGCACGCCGAAGCAATTGCCGTAGCCGCCGACCCCTTCGACGACGCCGTGCACCAGCTGCCGGGTCTTGGGGTGAT
>CAYVQK010000268.1:0-4163 GCA_964454145.1 uncultured Oceanicola sp.
TCCATATTGAGCAGAACCGACGCCAAGCACTTGCCATGCGCATCCAGCGCCAAGGAACGGGTGACTCCTCCCGTCAGCGCGCCGCGGATCACGAAGTTCAGTGCGTGCAGTTGCGGCAGCGCGTAGCGGGTCACATCTTCGCATGCCACGTCGCCCATGTGCCGCGCCACACGCTCGGGGGTGACCTCTTGCTCGATCAGCGGCCAGTCCTCTGCGCGGTAGGCGATCACCGAGATGTTCGAGACATCGCCCTTGTCGCCGGTGCGCGCATGCGCGATCTCGTGCAGCTTCATCGCTGTATCCTTCCGCTTGCCGGGGTCGCGAGACGATCAGGCATCGAGCGTCTCAGAAAGTTCGCTGCGCACCGTGACCGACGCAGCTGCGATAAGTGCGGAGGCAACGGCTATGATCTCACGATGCGCGCGGCTGACGCCGCCGCCACCGGCCGGACCGCATAGGTAGAGGCTCTCGACCTCCTCGCCGACGCGCTGTGCTGTCTCCTGATCGGCACATCGCGCGACAACGCGGAGCCGAACCTCGCTTGGCTCGATCGCCGCGCGGGCAGCACCGGGGGCCACCGCATCGAGGCCGATGAGATCCGTCCGCTCTTCGACGATCCGATCACCCCAGTCCGACAGGCGCTGCCGCACCAATTCGCCCGCGAGCTTCGCCCGTGCCACGCAATTGGCCCCGGCGTAGGAAATCTGCCCCTCGCCACGCCAGCCGTCACGATAGCCGACCGAAACCTTGAGATCGCCCGTCGCCGGGTGCCCCGACCCGCCGGTGACGCGCACCCGATCAACGCCGATTTCCTCGAGCTCGACCTGCGAGAAGTCCGCCACCACGTCAGGCTGAATGTAGCGGGCCGGGTCGTGGATCTCGTAGAGCAACTGCTCGATGCAAGTGGCGCGACTGACCAGCCCCCCGGTGCCGGACAGCTTCGTGATCACGGCGGTGCCGTCGTCCGAGACCTCTGCCAGCGGGAAGCCCACGTCCGCGAGACCCGGCACGTCCTTGACCCCCGGATCGGCGAAATAGCCGCCGGTCACCTGTGCGGAGCATTCCAGCAGGTGCCCGACAAGCGTGCCGCGGCCAAGCCGCACCCAGTCGTCCATCGCCCAGCCGAAGCGGTGCACCAGCGGCGCGAGAAAGAGCGCCGGATCCGAGGCCCGGCCGCAAATCACGATGTCGGCGCCGGCGTCCAGCGCTTCGACGATGCCCCCCACGCCGATATAGGCGTTGGCCGAGATCAGCCGGTCTCCGAGCGCCCGCGCCGGGGAGCCGGTCTCGGTCAAGGTGCAGTCGCCGATGAGGTGAAGCACGTCGTCGCCGGTCACCGCCGCCACGGTCAGCGACAGGCCGAGGTCGCGCACCACGGCGCGGGTGCGCTCGGCGGCGGCACGGGGATTGGCCGCGCCCATGTTGGTGACGATCCGCGTGCCATTGCGGGCACAGGCGGGCAGCACGGCGCGCATGCGGCGCTCGAGCAGCGGGTCGAACCCGGCCGCGGGATCGGCCAGCCTTGCCTGCTGCGCCAGCGCGATGGTGCGCTCGGCGAGGCATTCGAAGACCAGGAAGTCCAAGTCGCCGCGCTCGGCGAGATCGACGGCGGGGGCAATGCGGTCGCCCTGAAAACCCGCGCCGGTGCCAATGCGAACCATGCTCATGCCATCGCCCTTCCCTGTGCGCGGCCCACGGCGCGGGCCCCGAAGAAAATCGCCAGCGCGAGGAATGGCGTGATCAGCAACGGCCAGATCGCCAGCGCAATGACGATCAGCAGCAACAGGATGTCGAGGCCGCGCCTGCCGGTGAGGGGCGCGCCGCTTAGCAGTGCCGGCACCGCCAGCACCAGCGCCATACCCGCGGCAACCGCCTCGATGATCCCGACAATACCACCCGACATGGTCATGCCCGGGTAGAGCAGCAGCAGGAAAGGCACGAGATAGGTCACCGCGCCAAGCCGTACCGCCTCCCCCGCGGCGGGCAGCCAGTTGGTATTGGCAATGCCCGAGCCGACGAAGACCGCGACGCAGACCGGCGGGGTGATCACCGAGATCGTGGCGAAGTAGAAGACGAAGAGATGCGCGGCCAGCGGATCGACCCCGACGGCGGTCATCGCCGGGGCGAGTACCGCGGCCACAAGCACGTAGGCGGCGGTGGTCGGCAGACCCATGCCCATGATCAGACAGACCAGCCCGACGATGATCGCAACCAGCACGACCGAGTCCCCGGCCATGGTGACGATCAGCGACGAAAGCGTCACGCCGATGCCGGTCATGTTGATCATCGAGACCAGCACCTGCGCGCCGGCCAGCAGCACGCCGATGATCACCATGCCCTTGCCCGCATCCTCGAGCCCGTCGATTACCCGGCCCGCCATCTCGCGCGGACTCAGCCGCCCGGCCTGGGTGGCGACGAAGGCGATCAGCAGGCCGACAACGCCGTAGAAGGCGGCGGTGGCGATCGAGCGGCCCAGCCAGATGCCGATGCCGAGACCGCCAAGCGCAGCGAGGATCGGCAGCACCCGGCGCGGCGCGGTGATGGTTTTCCAAGCTGGCATCTCCTCCTCGGGCACCACGGCAAGCCCGCGCTGCTGCGCGACGAAATGCACGGTAACGAAGACAGAGACGTAGAAGAGGATCGCCGGGAGGATCGCGCCGACGATGATGGTCGTGTAGGGCACCCCGAGGATCTCGGCCATGACGAAGGCCGCGGCGCCCATGATCGGCGGCGCGATCTGCCCGCCGGTGGAGGCCACCGCCTCGACCGCCGCCGCGAAGGGACGCGGGTAGCCGAGACGGATCATCATCGGGATGGTGAAATTGCCGGTGGTGGCGACATTGGCCACAGCGGAACCCGAGATCATCCCGAAGAGACCCGAGGCGATGGTGGCGATCTTCGCCGCGCCGCCGGGCTGGCGGCCGCCGAGGCGCATGGCCAGATCCATGAAGGCCTGCCCGCCGCCCGAGTGCAGCAGCAGCGCGCCGAAGAGCACGAAGGCGGCGATCACCGTCGCCGCGACGCCGGTGAGCATGCCCCAGATGCCGAGATCGCCGAGGAAGATGGTCTCGGTCACGAAGGCAGCATCGAAGCCGCGGTGCCCCAGCGCACCGGGCAGAAGATTGCCGAACATCGCGTAGCCGATGCCGATCAGCACCAGCACCGGGAAGATCAGCCCCACCGTGCGCCGCCCAAGCTCGAGCACCGACAGCACCAGACCGGCGGTCAGCGCCATGTCGAGCCCCGTTGCCCAGGGCAGCGTCGTCATGATTTCATCGTAGTTCCAGACGATGTAGCCGCAGGCCCCCACCGTCACCGCACAGAGCGCGAGGTCGATGGCAAGCCCGATCGGGCGCCAGGATTTCCCGGCGCCCAATGGATAGAGCGCGAAGCCGAGGGAGGCCACGAGGGCGAGGAAGATCGCCCGCTGGATCAGCCCCTCGAAGGGGCCGGTCGCGGCGGTGTAGAAAACGAAGGCTCCGACGAGGATCGCCAGCCCCTTCTGGACGCGCTCCAAAGTCATGTCAGCTCCCCGGCTGCAGCTTGGCGGGGATCTCGAGCCCCTGTTCCTCGAACCAGCGCGCCGCGCCCGGGTGCAGCGGGATGGTGCCGTAGTCGAGCGTCATTTGCGCCAGGTCCGCGCCCTTCAGGCTGGCCATGGCATTGGCCTGCGCGCTGTCGTCGGCCATGATCGCCGAGACGATCTTGTAGGCGGTCTCGTCGTCCATCGAGGCGGGCGCGGCCACGCCGACGCCGAAGCTCCAGGTGGTGTAGGCGGGGATGCCGTCAGCAGCACCCTCAGGGATGTCGATCACCGAGATGTCGGGCATCTTCGCGCGCAGGGTGTCCGCCTGGGCGTCCGACAGACCCACCACGGTGATGTCGGTCGCGGTGGCGATGTCCATGGTCGAGCCGTCGAGCTTCATGCCCGAGCCCGATTTGACGTAACCCGACACGCGGTTGTCCTTGATCGCGCCGACGATGTCGGTGGTCGAGCCCCGCACGTAGTCAGACTCGACTCCCAGCACCGCGAACACCGCCTCGGTAGTCGACTCGGTGCTCGAGCCCTTGATACCCGGGTTGAAGCGCACGCCCGACAGACCTTCGAGGCTGTCGACACCCGCATCCTTGCGCAGGATCACGTTCTGCGGCGCGTTGGTGTA
>CAYVQK010000269.1:0-4116 GCA_964454145.1 uncultured Oceanicola sp.
GGCTGTCGATAGCCTTCTGGTTGGCATCGGTGTCGGAGGCGTTCATCTGCCTGCGGATCTTCACCCGCCATTCGGTAACGGCGAAGGTGAACCAGACGTAGAGCGCGATGGTGACGACGAGCACCGCCAGGTAGCGCAGGTCGAAGACCCAGGCGAGGATCACGCAGACCAGCACAAGTTCCAGGATCAGCGGGCCGATGGAGAAGAGCATGAAGCGCAGAAGAAACTCCACGCCCTTCACCCCGCGCTCGATGATCCGGCTGAGGCCGCCGGTGCGGCGGGTGATGTGGTAGCGCAGGCTCAGCGCATGGATGTGGTTGAAGGTCTCCAGCGCCAGCCGCCGCAGCGCCCGCTGGCCCACCCGGGCAAAGAAGGCATCGCGCAATTGCTGGAAGCCCACGGTCATCAGCCGCGCCATGCCGTAGGCCACGGTGAGCGTCACTGCCGTCAGACCGATGAGCATTCCGGTGGACGGCTCGTCGCCCGCTAGCTGATCGACCGCCGCCTTGTAGAAGAAGGGCGTGGCCACCGAGATCAGCTTGGAGATCAGCAGGGCGGCAAGCGACAGAACGACAAGCGTCTTCAGACCGGGATGGCCCTCGGGCCAGAGATAGGGCAGCACGCGCTGGATGATGCCCCAGCTGGAACCGGGGGCTTTGGGATTTGGCTCGGCCATGGGCCTGGCGGACCTCGCGGGGATTTGAACTTTGCGGCGAACCTAAGCCGTCTGCCGGCGAGGTCCAGTGCCTTTGCGTCGCGGCGCGCCCCTCAATCCGGCAGGTCGAAGATCTGGCCGGGATAGATCAGGTCGGGATCGCGGATCTGGCTGCGGTTGGCCGCAAGCACCTTGTGGTACTCCATCCCGTCGCCGTAGCGGTCGGTGGCGATGGCCCAGAGCGAGTAGCCGGGCTGCACGGTGATGACGGAGATGGCCAGCCCCTCGGGGCTCGTCTCCGCCGGGGCATTGCGGGCCAGGGCCTCGTCGCTCTCGCGCAGAAACGGTGTCTCGAAGCGGCCGGTCACCTTGCCGTCCTGCGCCAGCTGATCGACCCGCAGGGTATAGGTGCCCGGGGTCACGTCCTCGAGCTCGGCGGTCCAGGTTCCATCGGTGTCGAGCGGGGTGACGGCGACCGGGTCGTTGTCGAGATAGATCCGAAGGTCGGACGGCCCGCCCGTGCCCCGGCCCGAGAGCGTCACCGCGCCCTCGCGGTAGCCGATGGTCTCCACCCTCAGCGGAACCTCCGAGGCGGCGGAGCTGGGTTGCAGAACGCGGAGCCCTTCGCCTGTCGCCACGAGCAGCTGCGGCTCTTCGGGGCCGGCGGGAGTGACGGGAGGGGCCGGACGCGCAGTGGCCACCTGCTCCGCTTCGGGTGCTGCCGGCGTTTCGGCCGCAGGAAGCGCCTCGCCTGCCGGGGCAGGCGTGGTCGGGTCTGCGGCCCGGGCGGTGGTGGTTGAGGGTTCGACAGGCTGGGGCCTCGCCACGGGCGTGGCAGTTGCGGAGGCATCCGCCGCAGCCGTCGCGGAGGGATCGGCGGCGACGGTTTCGGTGGGCGCGCCGCCTGTCACCTCGGTCGGCGCCTGCGCGGGCTCCGCGGCCATTTGCTCCGCCGTCGCATCCGGACCGGCAGCGTCCCCCTGCGTATCTGGCGCCATCGAGGCGGCGGGCGAGGATGCCGCGACCGTGGCATCGGGCGCACTGTCCTCCCCCGGTGCGGCGGGCGCGTCGGGCGCGGTCTGCGGCGCCTCGGTTCGGACGGGGCCAGTTTCGGCGGGGGCATCTGCCTGTCCTGAGGGCTCCTCGGAAAGAGCCGCGGTCTCAACCGTGGCCTCCTCCCCTGCCCCCTCTTCCGGCGTGCCCTCGGCGACCACGGTCTTGGGCGCGACGATCACGCTGGCCTCCGAACGGCGCTCACCCGCTTCGCCCTTTGCGAGCAGGGTCAGCACGCGGGGCTGCGGGCCGGGCTGGAGAGTGGTCAGCGCCACGAATCCGCCCCGGCTATCCGCCGTGGCCTCGGCAATCGGCGCACCGTCGAGCAGGAGGGTCACGCTGTCGCCCGGCGCGGCCTTGCCCGCGATCACAGCATTGCCATCGGCCTCGACCCGCACCACATCGAAGCTCGGGAGCGGCGCAGCGGGAGCCTCGGTTGCTGCGGTGTCTGGCTGCGGTTCCGCCTCCGGGGCCGGATCTGTCTGCGCTTCTTCCACCGGAGCAGACGCCTCGTCGGCGCTCGCCTGGTCCACCGGCACAAGCGTCTCCCCGGCGGGCGCTTCATCGGAAGGGACGGCACCGGCCTGCTCCTCTGCAGGTGTCTCCGCTGGCGCGGGCTCCGCATCGGTGGCGGCGACCTCCCCCGGAGCATCCGCCTCGGGCGCAACCCCGCCCTGCCACAGCCAAAGGCCCAGCCCGACGAGTGCCAGAACGGCAGCCGTCAATGCGCCCCGCAGCGCGGGGGAGAGAGACTTCCAAGCCGACATCGCCCTTCCTCGATCCAGCCAAACCACCCCGCACCGGAGCGCGGGTTGAGCAAGCATAGCCATACCGCTATCACCGGTCAAAAGACTCCGCCGAGATGACGGCCCTTTTCAGGACATTCTCCATGACAGCTCCCCTCTCCCTCTGTGTCTATTGCGGCTCGCGCGACGGGGCCGACCCGGCCTTCGCCGAGGCGGCGGAGGCGCTGGGGTCGGCGATCGCGGCAAAGGGCTGGCGGCTGGTCTATGGCGCGGGCGACGTGGGGCTGATGGGCCGGGTGGCGCGCTCGGCGCAGGCGGGCGGAGCGGAGACCTTCGGGGTGATCCCCACGCACCTCCTGCAACGCGAGGTCGGCAAGCGCGACCTCACCACCTTCATCGTCACCGAAACGATGCACGAGCGGAAGAAGGTGATGTTCATGAATGCCGATGCTGTGGTGGTTCTGCCCGGCGGCGCGGGCTCGCTCGACGAGCTGTTCGAGGTGCTTACTTGGCGCCAGCTCGGGCTGCACCAGAAGCCGATCTTTCTGCTGAACACCAAGGGCTATTGGACAAAGCTCAACGAACTGATCGAGCATGTCGTCGCCAGCGGCTTCGCCGGCGACGACCTCCTGGGTTTCTACCGCACCGTCGACACGGTGGAAGCGCTGACGGCGGCGCTCAAGGGCGCTTAGGCCGCGGCCTCCATCTCGCCCTTCACGATCTTCTCGATGTCGGTGAGAGGGTGGTTGGTGAGGGTCTTCGGCACCTCGAACACGACCTTGTCGGCCACCTCCTTGTGCAGCACCTTGCGGAGTTCCCCCAGCACCTGCGGCGAACAGGCCAGCACGATGCGGTCGAACTTGCCCCTGTGAGCCTTCGCGTAGAGCAGCTCCGCCAGGTCATGGGCGAAGCGCTCCTTGGCCAGTTCGTGCCAGTCGGTGTCGTCCAGCGCCGAGCGCTGGCCCTCGCCGCCATCGTACATCCGCCCCGGGCGGTTGGCGCCCTGCTCGCGGTCGGAGGGGTTGTCCTGCTCCTCCTTGCCGGACACGACGAGATAAGGATCTTCCCCGTCGGTGATGTTCTCGAGAAACAGCGCCTTCTCGCTGTCGGCGACGAGCACCCAGGTGCCCTGCTTCAGCTCGCTCATCGGTCGGACTCCTCTTCTTCCATCGACTTGGTGACGCGGGTGGCGCCAGCCGGCCGCTCGTTGGCCCGCTTCAGCTCGTCCTTGCTGCCGACCTGTCGGGCCAGCCTGCCGCCCTCCCGGCCACCGTGGGAAATCGCGCCCTCGGTACCCAGCACCTTCTCGGTGTCGCGGCTCATGTCCTTGGATCGTTTGCGTTCTGCCATCGTGATACCTCCTTGGGAGATCAACGGGCAGGCCGCGGCGCGGGTTCCGGCAAATGAAAGGCGCGGCGCCCTTTCGGAGCACCGCGCCGGTCGTTTCATGGGTGGCCGCGCAGCTGCGCAGGCCCGCCGGGATCACATCCGCGAGGCGACGTTTTCCCAGTTCACCAGCTTGTCGAGGAAGTTCGACAGGTAGGCCGGGCGCTTGTTGCGGAAGTCGATGTAGTAGGAATGCTCCCACACGTCGCAGCCCAGCAGCGCGGTCTGGCCGAAGCAGAGCGGGTTCACGCCGTTCTCGGTCTTGGTGACCTTCAG
>CAYVQK010000270.1:0-4107 GCA_964454145.1 uncultured Oceanicola sp.
TCGCGCGGAGATTACAGCGGCGCCGAGAAGCTCTTCGTCGAGGCGGTTCAATACGACCCGGAGCTCTTCACCGCGAAGAACAACCTCGTGCTTGCCCGCGGCGCCCAGCGCAACTACCAGCTTCCGCTGGTTCAAATGACTCAGATCGAGCGCGCGCAACTGCTGCACACTGCAGCCCTGACCGCGATCAAGCAGGGTGATGTGGAAACCGGCAAGGGATTGCTGCAAGAGGCGATCGACGCCCATCCGCAGCACTTCGAAGAGGCCGTTCGCGCCTTGCGTGCGCTGGACAACACCGTCGTCAACTGAGCCAGGCCTGATGCTCGCCCCTGCAACGGCCAGCCTCTGGTTCTTCATCCTGACAGTACCGATCTGCCTCTACGTAGCCTGGTCGGACATGGCCCGGATGAAGATCCCGAACAAGGCCGTCATGCTAACGGTCATCGTATTTGCAGTCGCGGGGCTCATCCTGCTGCCCTTCACAGACTATGCGTGGCGCTGGCTCCACCTTGTCGTGGTGCTGGCCGTAGGCTTCGTGATGAACATGGTCGGCATGCTCGGTGCCGGCGACGCCAAGTTCGCCGCCGCCATGGCCCCGTTCATCGCACTGGGTGACCTGTTCAACGTGATGATCCTGTTCGCCGCGATCATGCTGGCAGCCTTCTTCACCCACCGGCTGGCCCGTGCCATCCCTCCGATCCGGAACCTCGTCCCCGAATGGGAGAGCTGGAAACGTAAGGACTTTCCGATGGGTCTCGCGCTCGGTGGCACGTTGGCGGCCTATCTCGCACTTGCCGCCAGATACGGCGCGAATTGAAGCAGGCCTAGCCTTTTCTCAGCAGAATATAGAGCGGCGTGCGATCGACCTCCACCAGGGTATCGCCCCGCTCCGAGATACGTTCGAGCACCAGCTTGCGCACAGAGGGCAGAACCGGACAGTTCGGGACGAGGATGAAGTCGGCGCTGTCGTAACCGGGCAGCCCGCCATAGTACCAGGGCGCGCCTTTCTCCAGCTTGGCGAAGTCTCCGAACAGCCAGATGGAAGAAAACAGATCGGCGAAAAAGATCCGCTCGCCGCGTTGGCCGCGTTCCTCGAGGCTGCGGGCAATCGAGTCGAACCAGGCAGGCAAACCCAGCAGGATCTCGCATTGCTCGAGTTCCTCGCCATTCAGAAGTTGGGGAGCTTCGCGCCCGGCCTTCTGGGCCCACTCCTCCATGCCGCCACCGGGAAGATCCATCGGCACACGCTTTTCCGCCCTGTGCGCGCGGATCGAAGCTGTCTTCAAGTCACCGTGTAGGGTGGCGCGGGGCAAGAGCTGCGCATGTTGCTCGGGGCTCTGGCCGAGATGGCGGAGCGGGCTGTAGGCGAGGTTGATTGCCGAGGGCACGATCATGGCGAAGGCCGCCGCAGCTGCGAGGCCCACCGCATTCCGCATATCCCAGCCGATCCCGTTTTTCACATCATGTGAAGGTCGCGCAGCGAAGAGGACGATACCCAGCAGAAGGAGCCACTGCGGATCGTTGCCGTAGTTCTGGAAGGTGACATAGAAGAAGCCCGGCGTAAGCAACAGCAGCACCATGCCTTCCACCGCCTTGCCGCCCTGGCGCAGCAGGATGACGGCTGCAAGCAGCACCAGGGATCCACCAAGGTAAGCGGGCGCTGCCACCACGGCGGCGAAGGGCTCACCAGGGTTCGATCGGACCTCGGATACAGAGACACGAAGCAGATCGCGGATGTAAGCCGACCAGAAGTCCAGCCCGGCGAAGACCGTCACCATCGCCGCGACAGCGAGGCCGGTCGCCAGAGCGACAATGACGGATCGATGCTGCCTGTGGGCCAAGAGCCCGACGGCGACCGGGATCGCGAAGGCCGCGAAGTAGGTAACCTTGCACAGGGCAACGAAGGCCAAGGCCAGCCCCACCACGAGGCCATCCGCCCATTGGTTGCGGCGATCTTCGATCGGCGGAAGGATTGCGATGAGAATGGCTGGAAAGGCCGCGGCCCAAGCCCACCGGTTGTAGTGCATCGAGATGGACACCGAGCGTTCGGCCTGCCCGTGCACCAAGGCCGTGGCCAGCACAATGATCGTGGCTCCGAAGACATAGGGCCAGAACCCCGTCAGCCGCGACAGCCCCGCGCGCCACGCCAGTGGCACGAGGCATAGTCCAACGAGAGCCTGAGCATAAAGAACGGAATGTCCCACGCCGTACCCGAGCTTCACGAAGAGCGCGATAGGGGCGAAGGCCATGAAGCCGATGGGTGTCATGAAATCCAGATGCGGCCATTCGCCATCCGCCATCCGGAAGACGATCTCCAGCAAATGCATCATGTCACCTTCGTGCTTGCCGACGAGCAACTGCCCACGCCACATGGAAACTCCGGCTTCGACCGCGAGAACTGCCAACAAGAAAGCGAAAAACCTGCCTGAGTTTGTCTTTTTCATCGCTGCTCGTTTCCATTTTTTGGCCACAATAACTGGGCACAGTCCCTGTCACCACGGGTATTGTCCACGCGTCTGGCGGTTATCGGGCGAAATCCGGGAAAATTTCGAGACGAGCGCCAAGAACTGAGCAGGTGATCCGGATGAACATGGAAGTGGCTAACGTAATTGCGCCTCCCGCCCCCAAGCGGCTGGAGGACATGCAATTGCCCCTCGTTATGATGCGCGACATCGTTCTGAAGACGATCTTCCGCAAGAACGTGGAGACCGTGGCGGAGATCGCACCGGCCATCTGCCTGCCGATCCCGGTGACCCAGGAGCTCGTGGACCTCGGCCGCAGCCAGAAGCTGATCGAGGCCACCGGCTCGATGACGGCGGGTGGCTCGGGCGAGATGGGCTACCAGCTGACCGATTCCGGAAAGGCCCGCGCACTCGATGCGCTTGCCCAGTCGGAATATTACGGCGCCATGCCCGTGCCGCTCGAGGTGTACCAGGAGCAGGTGAAGCGGCAGTCGATCCGCAATATTCAGATCAGTCGCCAGCAGCTCACCAGTGCAATGGGGCATCTAATCCTGCCCGACAGCCTCCTCGATCACCTCGGCCCGGCAGTCTCCGCAGGCCGTTCGATCCTGATGTACGGCCCGCCCGGCAACGGCAAATCCTCGATCTCCAACGGCATCCGGGATGCGATGGGCGACAAGATCTACGTGCCACGCGCAATCGAGTACGCGGGCCAGGTGATCACCGTCTACGATCCGATCGTGCACAACGCGGTGGAGGAAGAGGCCGACGATCCGAACTCGCTGCGCCGCACCGCGGGCCGTTTCGACACTCGTTACGTGCGGTGCGAGCGCCCGACCGTGATCACCGGCGGCGAGCTTTCGCTCTCGATGCTTGACCTCGTCTACAACCCCACCGCTCGCACCTACCAGGCGCCGCTTCAGCTGAAGTCGTCCGGCGGCATCTTCATCGTCGACGACCTTGGCCGTCAGGCCGAACCGCCGCAGGCGCTGGTCAACCGCTGGATCGTGCCGCTTGAAGAGAGCAAGGACATCCTTGCGCTGCAATCGGGCGAGAAGTTCGAGGTGCCCTTCGATACGCTGGTGATCTTCTCCACCAACTTCCACCCCAACGAGATCTTCGACAAGGCGGCCCTGCGGCGGATCTTCTTCAAGATCAAGATCGACGGACCGAACCAGGAAGACTATCTGAAGATTTTCGCAATGGTGGCCAAGAAACGCGGGATGCCGCTCGACCAGGACGCGCTGATTCACCTGCTGAAGGTGAAGTACCCGGAGATCGACAACATCTACGCCAACTACCAGCCGATCTTCCTCATCGACCAGATGATCGCCATCTGCGAATTCGAAGGCATCCCCTATCAGATGAGCCCCGAACTGATCGACCGTGCCTGGGCGAACATGTTCGTCAAGGAAGAGAAGATCGTCCACTGAGGACGCCCGACCGAGGTTGAGCAAAAGGCGCGGCCAGCCTGGTCCGCGCCTTTCTTTCTTCATGAGGCCAGTCGTTCCGTTCGGTCACGCATTGGCTGGTTCGGGCTCAAGGGGCAGTTCGCGCAGCGCCAGCGAGACCAGGCAGGCGATGACGGCTACCGCGGCGCCGCACCAGAAGATCGGGTGCAGGGCGAGCGAGAAACCGTGGGTCA
>CAYVQK010000271.1:0-4082 GCA_964454145.1 uncultured Oceanicola sp.
TGTGGCCGAACTCTTCGAAGCCCGCCGTCCCAAGGACCACGCGATCATCGCCGAGGCCGACGGCTACGTGAAGTTCGGGCGCGACTACAAGAACAAGCGCCGGATCTCCATCGTACCGGGCGACGACAGCCTCGAGCCGATCGAGTACATGGTGCCCAAGGGCAAGCACATCCCGGTGCAGGAAGGCGACTTCGTGCAGAAGGGTGACTACATCATGGACGGCAACCCGGCGCCGCATGACATCCTGTCCATCATGGGTGTCGAGGCTCTGGCCGAGTACATGATCGACGAGGTGCAGGACGTCTATCGCCTCCAGGGCGTGAAGATCAACGACAAGCACATCGAGGTCATCGTCCGGCAGATGCTCCAGAAGTGGGAGATCCTCGACTCGGGCGACACGACGCTGCTGAAGGGCGAGCACGTGGACAAGGCCGAGTTCGACGCCGCCAACGAGAAGGCGCTGAAGAAGGGGGGCCGCGAGGCCCAGGGCGAGCCGATCCTGCTCGGGATCACCAAGGCTTCGCTCCAGACCCGCAGCTTCGTCTCGGCCGCGTCGTTCCAGGAAACGACCCGTGTGCTCACCGAGGCTGCCGTTCAGGGCAAGCGCGACAAGCTCGTGGGCCTGAAGGAGAACATCATCGTCGGCCGCCTCATTCCGGCGGGCACCGGTGGTGCGACCCAGAAGGTGCGCCGCATCGCCACCGAGCGCGACCAGAAGGTCATCGACGCGCGCCAGGCCGAGGCGGAAGCCGCGGCCGCGCTGGCCGCGCCGATGGACGACGACATCGTGGGTGGCGACGAGTTCGACACGCTGGTGGACACGCCCGAGAGCCGGTAACGCCGGTTCTTCGGAGAAACGCGAAAGGCCCCGCAGCGATGCGGGGCCTTTTCACTTGGGCGGAAGGCTCAGAGGCCGAAGAGGCCGAAGGTGGCGCAATAGGCGGCGAAGAGCCCGGCCTCGAGCAGAAGCGCCGAGGCCAGCAGCAGGAGGCCCGCGCGCAGCTTGCGGCCGTGGTGCACCATCCCGGTGAGCACCGCGATCAGCACGGTCACGGCGAGGCTCGCGAGGCCGGCCACCAGGGTTTCGCGTTCGTGCATCGCCGGATCGGGAGTTCCGGGCGCCATCAGCAGGAAGCCCACCGCCGCCAGCACGCAACCGAGCAGCGCGGCCTTCCAGCGCAGTGGCATGCGGTGAAGTTGCCACCAGGCCCGCCGTCGCGGGGTGCCGTCGAGTGTGTAATATGTGTCCATCGTATGCGGTGCCATTCTGGTGTGGCGTTGAAACAGCGAACTCGTAACGGTACGGAACATGGCGGATTTCCGCCGACAGTTCCAGTGACATGGCCGGTCACGGGAATGGTAGACACCGGGCGGGGAGAGAACGTTGACCTTTGCGTCACCCGCGCACAGGATTTGGGCAGATCGGAGGGTTCGGCATGGCCGGCGGATGGGCGAAGGACGGAGCGGTGAGCGAGCAGATCGAGGCCTCGATCAGCGACGAGCTGCAACGGATGCGCGCCAAGGCGGGCCCGCAGGGCGAGAGCCTGACCCATTGCGCCGAGTGCGATGAGGAGATTCCCGAGAAGCGCCGGCTGGCGATTCCGGGGGTGAAACTCTGCATCGACTGCCAGCAGGAGCGCGACGGCCGCTACGAGGCGCGCGGCGGGATCAACCGGCGCGGCTCGAAGGACAGCCAGCTGAAGTAGGAGCTCCGGCGGGCGCGCGACATCGCTTGCGCTTGTCACATAATCCTCCTACCGCTGCGCCATGGCAGAGCTTTCCGAAAACCTCCGGGGTGCGGTGCTGATGACGGCCTCCATGGCCGCCTTCACCATCAACGACACCTTCATCAAGTCGCTGTCGGACGACCTGCCGCTGATGCAGACGGTCTTCCTGCGCGGCGCCGGGGTGACACCGCTTCTGGCGCTGCTGGCATGGTGGCGCGGGGCGCTGCGGCTCAGGGTCAACCGGGGCGACGGCTGGATGCTGCTGCTGCGCTCCATCGCAGAGATCCTGGCGGCGCTGTTCTTTCTGACCGCGCTCTACAACATGCCGCTGGCCAACGCGACGGCGATCCTCCAGGCCGCGCCGCTGATGGTGACGCTGGCGGGGGCGCTCTTCTTCAAGGAAACCATCGGGGTGTTCCGCCTCTCGGCCATCCTCGTGGGCTTTCTCGGAGTGCTGCTGATCGTCCAGCCGGGCGGCGAGGGCTTCACCAGCTATTCGATCTGGGCGCTGGCCTCGGTGCTGGCCGTGGTGATGCGCGACGTGGTGACCCGCAAGATGAGCGGCGCGCTGCCTTCGCTCACCGTCGCCACCGTCACCGGCTGCGCCGTGGGCGCGGCGGCCGGCATCGCGGCGCTCTTCGAACCCTGGGTGCCGGTGAGCGGCACCTCGGCGCTGGCCCTCGGCGGTTCGGTGGTGTCGATCCTCTTCGCCTATCTCTTCTCGGTCACGGCGGTGCGGGTGGGCGACATGGGCTTCGTCGCGCCCTTCCGCTACACCGGCCTCCTCTGGGCGCTGGTGCTCGGGCTCCTTGCCTTCGGCGACTTCCCCGGCCCGCTCACGCTGCTGGGCAGCGCGATCGTCATCGCGGCTGGGCTCTTCACCTACCTGCGGGAGCGACGGCTGGCGATCCGGCGGCGCGAGCTGGAGAAGGCGCCGCCGCGCTGAGGGTCAGCCCGCGCCGGTTTCGGCAGCGTGAAACTTCGCCAAGGCCTCCTCGGTGATGCCGAAGCTCTTGGAGAGCCGCGCTGCCACCTCGCCCTCGATCGGCACCATCTCCTCGAAGTCCTTCTTCTTGAAGGGGGTGCCGTTGGTGGAGTTGAGGCCGCGCACGAACATGTCTTCGCCGGTGTAGGTGAGGGTGGTCATCTGCCGCCAGATCGTGTCGTGCCGGAAGTGGACCACCGTCTTGTCGATATGCGGGCGGATGTAGACGCCGAGCGCGGGCGTCCAGTATTGCCGCTGCTGGGCGCAGGCGCGGATGCCGGTCTCGTCGATGCAGACGGTGTAGCCCTGGTTGTAATCCACCGCGAACCTGTGCTCGCGCTTCATGATCTCGTGCCCGTCGTCGAAGGCCTCGCGGAAACGCTCGACGAAGCGGTAGCTCACCCCGTCGTCGTCATCGAGGCGGAACTGTCCGCACACGCCGCCATCCGGGTCGATGTGCTCGCGCATCGCCTTCAGACAGGCATCGCGGTGGTTGAGCGGCTCGTATTGCACCAGCCGGGCCTGTGGCAGGGTGGCGAGCATGTCCTTCAGGCGCTCGTCGTAGGCCTTCGGGAGCTGGTCGCCGGCGAGCACGACGAACTTGAAATCCTCGTCGGTCTGCAGCCGCAGGCCTGGGAGGGTGAAGGTCTCGAAGTAGCGAAACCGCTCCTCCAACCGCGCCTCGCCATAGAGAAAGTCGATCCGGTCCTGGATGGTGTCATGCTCACGGCGGAACCCGCCGTAGCAGGGGTAGGAGAAGCGGCAGATGCCGAGAATCTGTACGATGTGACTGGTCCTTGACGGTTGAGCTCTGCCCCGGTGGGCAAGCTAGGGGGAGGGGCGCGGTGTGGCAAGGGCGGGCCGCCCGCGCGGACACTTCGCCCGATTTCCTCGGGTAGGCGAGATGAACCGTTGCCCGCCTGCCCGGCAAGGCCCTACAGGTGTTGACAGCCTGCCCGACTCCCCCTATACGCCGCGCACACGGGACGCCGGGGCTCTGCCCCAGTGTGTCCTCGTATCAAAATCGAAGTGGCCACGATCCAGGCGGCATAGCCTCGATCCTCTGAGATTCCACCGCGTCGTTTCCGGCAGAGGAAACGGGAGCGGTATTTGCGTTTGGCATTCCGCCTTTCGCGAGCCTTGAACCGGCGCCGGGCGGTGCACAGCCCGCGCCAGAGATGAACGAACGAGCGAGACGGGGAACACCGGAATGCCCACGATCCAACAGCTGATCCGCAAGCCGCGGCAGCCCAAAGTCAAACGATCCAAGTCGCAGCACCTCGAAGGCTGCCCGCAGAAGCGTGGTGTTTGCACCCGCGTCTACACCACCACGCCGAAGAAGCCGAACTCGGCCATGCGGAAGGTCGCCA
>CAYVQK010000272.1:0-4069 GCA_964454145.1 uncultured Oceanicola sp.
GTTGCCCGAGAGCGCGTCCATCGCGCAGTCCACCGCATCGACGCCCGCATCGGCAGCGGCGAGGATGGTGCCGCAGGCGATGCCGGCGGTGTCGTGGGTGTGGAAGTGGATCGGGATATCCACCGCGTCCTTCAGGGCCGGGATCAGCACCTTTGCGGCGGCGGGCTTCAGTAGGCCGGCCATGTCCTTCAGGCCGAGCACATGGGCGCCGGCCTTCTCCAGCTCCTTCGCCATGTCGACGTAGTACTTCACGTCATACTTGGCGCGGGCCGGGTCCATCACGTTGCCGGTGTAGCAGACGGTGCCCTCGACGACCTTGCCGCTCTCGCCCACGGCATCCATCGCCACGCGCATGTTCTCGACCCAGTTGAGCGAGTCGAAGACGCGGAACACATCGACGCCCGAGGCCGCCGCCTGCTTCACGAAACTGACCACCACGTTGTCTGGGTAGTTGGTGTAGCCCACCCCGTTGGAGGCGCGCAGGAGCATCTGGGTCATGATGTTGGGCATGGCGGCGCGGATGTCGCGCAGGCGCTGCCAGGGGCATTCCTGCAGGAAGCGGTAGGCCACGTCGAAGGTGGCGCCGCCCCAGCATTCGACGCTGAAGAGCTGGGGCAGATTGGCGGCATAGGCCGGGGCCACGCGGATCATGTCGATCGAGCGCATCCGGGTGGCGAGCAGGCTCTGGTGGCCGTCGCGCATGGTTGTGTCGGTGATGAGGAGTTGCTTCTGCGCCTTCATCCAGTCGGCCACGGCCTTTGGGCCCTTGTCCTGCAACAGGTTCAGGGTGCCGGGCGCCGGGTTCTCGGTGCGGGAGGCGGGAGCCTTGGGCGGCTTGGCCTCGGCGGGTTTGGGGCGGCCCGCGGTTTCGGGGTGCCCGTTCACGGTGATGTCGGCGATGTAGCGCAGGATCTTCGTCGCCCGGTCACGCCGGCGCTTGAAGTCGAAGAGTTCGGGCGTCTCGTCGATGAACTTGGTGGTGTAGGTGTTTCCGGTGAAGGTGGGGTGCTTCAGCAGGTTCTCGACGAAGGCGATGTTGGTGGAAACGCCTCGGATTCGGAACTCGCGCAGGGCACGGTCCATCCGGGCGATGGCGGCCTCGGGCGTCTGTGCCCAGGCGGTGACCTTGGTGAGCAGCGAGTCGTAGTAGCGGGTGATGACGCCGCCGGCGTAGGCGGTGCCGCCGTCGAGCCGGATGCCCATGCCGGTGGCGGAGCGATAGGCGGTGATGCGGCCGTAGTCGGGGATGAAGTTGTTCAGCGGATCTTCGGTGGTGACGCGGCACTGCAGCGCGTGGCCGTTGAGGCGCACGTCATACTGCGAGGCGACGCCGGTGGCCTCGGTGAGCGACTTGCCCTCTGCGATCTTGATCTGGGCCTGGACGATGTCGATGCCGGTCACCTCTTCGGTGACGGTGTGCTCGACCTGCACGCGGGGGTTCACCTCGATGAAGTAGAACTTGCCCGTCTCCATATCCATCAGGAACTCGACGGTGCCGGCGCATTCGTAGTTCACGTGGGCGCAGATCTTGCGGCCGAGCTCGCAGAGCTCTTCGCGCTGCGCTTCCGAGAGATACGGCGCGGGCGCGCGCTCGACGACCTTCTGGTTGCGGCGCTGCACCGAGCAGTCGCGCTCCCAGAGGTGGTAGATGTTGCCCTGGCTGTCGCCCAGGATCTGCACCTCGACGTGGCGGGCGCGGGTGATCATCTTCTCGAGGTAGCCCTCGCCGTTGCCGAAAGCGGCCTCGGCCTCGCGCCGGCCCTCGAGGATTTTCTCCTTCAGTTCCGAGGGTTTGGTGATCGGGCGCATGCCGCGTCCGCCGCCGCCCCAGCTGGCCTTGAGCATCAGCGGGTAGCCGATTTCCTCGGCCTCCTTCGCAATCGCCTCCATGTCGTCGCCCAGCACCTCGGTGGCGGGGATCACCGGCACGCCGGCCTCGATGGCGACCTTTCGGGCGGAGGCCTTGTCGCCCAGCTGGCGCATTGTCTTGGCCTTGGGGCCGATGAACTTGATGCCGTTGGCCTCGCAGGCATCCACGAATTTCGGGTTCTCCGAAAGCAGGCCGTAGCCCGGGTGAATCGCGTCTGCGCCCGAGAGCTTGGCGACGCGGATCATCTCGTCGATGGAGAGGTAGGCGGCCACGGGGCCCAGGCCTTCGCCGATGCGATAGGCCTCGTCGGACTTGAAACGGTGCAGCCCCAGCTTGTCTTCCTCGGCGTAGACGGCGACCGTCTTCTTGCCCAGCTCGTTGGCCGCTCGCATGATCCGGATGGCGATTTCGCCCCGGTTGGCGATGAGAATTTTCTTGAATTCGGCCATGACGCTCCCCGTATTTCCGCGTTGCAGCACGGGTGATTGTTACGGAGATTTTACGGAAGGGAAAGGGGAATGCCGCGATGCAGCGTCTCCCCGCTCCGATTGGCGCCGGAATCTGCCCGATCAGACCTTCAGCACCTGCCGGCCGATCACCTGCATGATGTCGGCGCCCGCGGCCGCTTGCCCCATCACCGGCGCCGCGGCCCAGGGGCTTTGACCGTGGCGCAGGCAATCCTGGGCTTCCGCCGTGCGCCGAATGTCGGCCAGAAGGCTCGAGACGGCGCGGCAGAGGCCGCTCATCGGCGTGGCCTCGTCTTCGCCTTCGGCTTCGAAAAAGGCGAGCATCCGGCTGAGATGGTAATCGGCCTCGATCGCGTAATCGCGGATTTCGGCCATTGCGCTGCGGGTGCCGGGGGCGACGGGCTTTTCCACGGCGAGCGAAGTGCCGACGACGCGGTGGCTGCCATCGGGCAGTTCGGCCCATTGCAGCGAGGTGTCGAACTCGACGGTGCGCCCGCCAATGCGCCGCTCTTCGGAATAGTGGGTGGGGCCGGCCACGGCGGCGCATTCATCGAAGCGCTCCGCGAGCCACCTGGCCTCGGCGGGCGGGAAGACGGCGGCGAGCGGCTTGCCGGCGACATCGCTGCGCCTCTGGCCGGCGCAATTTTCCCAAGCATGGTTGAGCGCGACGAGCTGCCACTGCGCGTGGCGGCCTGCACGGTCTGCGGCGAACATCGGCACCTCGAACGCATCGAGAATATCCTGCAGTTCGCTCGGCGAGCGTTCCTGAAACATCATCCACCTCCTGGCTATGCCATGCCGCCATATTGTGGCCATCAGCCTTAACATCGGCTGAACGCAGGCCGGGAAACTCCGGCGAGTTGCAGCGGTTTTCCTAGGGATTTCTTAGGGTTAATCGCTGGTCAACCATGGGTCCGGCGGTGTGTGCGGGGAGGGGGAACACAAGGCGAACACGCTCTTTCCCTCGGACGCGCGAAAGGCTATGCTCGCGCGCATGAGCAGCACGAACGCAGAGCAGCGGCCCTCGCTGTCGCAACAGGCCATCGCCGCACGTCCGGCGCCCTATCTCGACGGGTTGAACCCGGCACAGCGCGAGGCCGTCGAGCAGCTCGACGGGCCGGTGCTGATGCTCGCGGGCGCGGGCACGGGCAAGACAAAGGCTCTTACCACGCGGATTGCGCACCTGTTGTTAACGCAGCGCGCGCGGCCCAACGAAATTCTCGCCGTGACCTTCACCAACAAGGCCGCCCGCGAGATGAAGGACCGGGTGGGCTCGCTGATGGGCGAGGCGGTGGAGGGGATGCCCTGGCTCGGCACCTTCCACGCGATCTGCGTGAAGCTTCTGCGCCGCCATGCCGAACTGGTGGGGCTGAAGAGCAACTTCACCATCCTTGATACCGATGACCAGTTAAGGCTCCTTAAACAGCTCGTCGCCGCCGCCAACATCGACGACAAGCGCTGGCCCGCGCGGATGCTCGCCGGGATCATCGACCAGTGGAAGAACCGGGCCTGGACGCCCGCGAATGTGCCTGCCGCCGAGGCCGGGGCCTATGACCACAAGGGCGTGGCGATCTACCGCGAATACCAGAACAGGCTGAAGACGCTGAACGCGGTGGATTTCGGCGACCTTCTCCTGCACATGGTCACGATCTTCCAGGAGCACGAGGACGTGCTGGCGCAGTACCAGCGCTGGTTCCGCTACATCCTCGTGGACGAGTACCAGGATACCAAC
>CAYVQK010000273.1:0-4055 GCA_964454145.1 uncultured Oceanicola sp.
GCCGGTTCACCCCGTTGGGGTTGAGATAGAGCAGGTCATCGAACTCGAAGGCGATTTCGGGGGAGAAGCCGGAGATATCGACGTGGAAATCCGGCAGTTCGGTGTGCCTGCCGGTGAGCTTGTGGAGCGCGCGGTTGTAACGGTCGATCAGGGCCGGGGAGGCCACCTCGATCAGGTTGCCGAACATCAGGCCGCGGGAGATAAGGCGTTTCATTGTTTCGCCCTCTCTGTTTCAACAATGGCTCTCAGCTTTTCCGGTTTCAACGGTGGGTTTTCTTTGTGGAGCATCGCGTGGCAGTTTGGGCAAACAGGAATAAGATCGGTTTTAGGGTTCACCTTGTAGGTCGTTCCACGCGAAGAAACTGGGATTAGATGGTGCACGTGGATATAGTTGGTCCCTAATTCTCCATAGACTCTCTTGAAATCCGTCTTGCAAACGCGACAGCTATAACCAAAATGGGCTAGGCAAGCTGCTCGCGCAAAAGGGTTTCGCTCATATTGATTCAGTGTGACAGAGAACTTTCGGCCTTCTTCGTAGTCTGTTGGCTCCAAAAATTCATTTGGGTCACCTGCTGTCGGCGACTTAAGTGCGAAGTACTCATCGCCAAAAATTGCAAGATATCTTTTCTCAAGTACAGGGTCGAAACGCTTCACCTTTCGCGGCCCGCTGCTTAGTTTGGCTGGATCTGGGTATTGGCGAAACGTGTAAAGGTCATATCCGTCTTCGATAACGTGCTCTAGGTGCCGTAACGACGGGCGATAGCTTGCGCTGCGTTTGCCGTCTGATTTAATTGCCCATTTTTTCGCGAAAATTAGTTGCCTTTCTCCCTCTTCGAGGCCGGTCCACGCTCCAAACAAGACAAGTCGATCTCCGTGGTTGATATAAGACCACGCGTTTGAGGGGTTGTGAGGTTCTGCGCCATGCTTCCTAGCGAATTTTAATCTGCTCACCCCTTCCCCTCCAGATACCTTCTCTTCGCCTCCTCCTGCCGTCCGAAGTCCCGCACCATCCCCTCGATGGCCACCTCGTCCGACTTGTCGGCATAGCGGAACTCGCTGTCCGCGTAGCGGTTCACCTCCTGGATCACCATCTCCATGGTGATCGGCTGGCGCAGCTCCCGCACCATCCCCAGCTTCTCGTCATAGGGCTTGAACAGGAACAGCTCCGGCTCCTCCATCCACTCGTCGGGCAGCTCGAAGTCCATCGCGCGGACCTTCACCGCGTCGGTGATGTTCTTGATCGCCCGCCCGGTGAAGCGCTCGTCGGCCTCCTGGATCGCCTTCAGATACGTCCCCACCTTGGCGATCGTATCCAGCTCCCCGATCTGTGCGCGCACCCGGTCGTAGACCACCAGCAGCCCCTCCTCGTGGGGCTTGGAATGCCCCTCGAAGCTCGCCGCCACCGCCTTCTTGATCTCCTGCGCCGCATAGGCCTCGTGGTCGCCCAACGGCAGCGAATGGTTCTTGCCCATCAGCAGGTAGAGAATGTCGATGTAGTCGTCCCGCGTCTGCGGCCCGTCGACGAGAAACCGCGCTCCGGCGCGCTGGCGCAGGGCGTCGTCCACGTTCTCGGGGTAGTTCGAGAACATGCCGAAGGTGCAGTTGCCGCGCACCACGGTGTTGGCCCCGGCGAAGGCCTCCATCAGCACAGCCGTCACCTCCTGCTGACCCGCGCTCGTCTGCCGGTCGCCCCGCTTGCCCGCGATCTGGTCGATGTCATCCACCGTGCCGAAGCCGATCACCGAAGGGTCCAGCACGTTGTTGATGAAGGCCTTGGCGTTCTGCCCCGACTTGCCCTGGTAGCTGTCGATATTGTCGATCCCGAAGTTCTGGTAGCGGAACGGGTAGCCCGCGTTGGTGCAATACTCGCTCACCAGCCCGGCCATCATCTGGATCAGCGTCGTCTTGCCGGTGCCCGGCTTGCCGTCGCCCATGAAGGTGAAGATGAAGCCGCCAAGCTCGACGAAGGGGTTGAGCCGCCGCTCGAAATCATAGGCCATTATCATCTTGGCCAGCCGCATCGACTGGTACTTGGCGATGTGGTTGCCCACCACCTCGTTGGGCTTCTTGAACTGCATCACCAGGGTCGAGCCCTTGGCCTTCCGCGCCGGGGTGAAGCCCGCGATGGTGAGGTCGTCGGCCTCGACGCGATATTTGGCGCCGGTGAAGGCCCCCACGCGGGGGGCGGTCTGGCCGCGCAGGGCGACCTTCTCCATGAGCTGCTCGGCATAGGCCATGACCGTCGCCACCAGCTTGGGCTCCTCGTCGGCGAAGGTGGCCAGCTCCTGGTCCAGTTCCCAGAGGCAGCCGTGCAGCGCGAGGGGGGCGTTGTCTGTCAGCACCTCCTCCACCGCGCCGATCTCGACGGAGGCCTCGGTGGCCGAGGGGGCCAGCAGGAAGGAGGTCGCGTTGCCGAAGGAATACATCACCGCCAGCGCCTCGGCGGCCAGCAGCTCGGAGAACTCGGCCTTGCGCGCCTCGGGCAACCGGCCTTCGAGGTTTTCCTTCTTCAGCTCCACCAGCCCGGTGGCCTCGGAAAACCCGTCGCCCACCGCGAGCGCCACGGCGATGGCCCGGCGCAGCCCGTGCAGCACGGTGGCCTGGGTGGGCGACACCAGCGGGTCGCCGTCATCCGCCGCCTCGATCCGGTCGGCCAGGCGCACCCCCTCGGGCCGCGCCGTGCTGGCCGTCACCAGTCCCGGGGTGGTGGAGCGGAACCGCCGCCGCGTGCCGATGCCCGGAGAGCGCTCCGCCACCGGGGCCGACGCGCCCTCCTTGGGCCTGGCGATCCGCGGCGTGTGGTCGATCCCCTGCAGCATCGCCGCCGCCGCCTCGTAATGCGCCCGGATCGCCTCTTCCCGAAGCTCCATCTCGTCGGCTGAAAGGCTCATTCGCTCAATTCCTTCTCGAAACACGGCCCCATTCTCTTGCGGAAAATATCCCCGCCGGAGGCCCCAAATCTATCTGTAGCTGAACACCCGCCCCCCGGGCGACACCACGAACTTGCGCACGCCGTGAAAGCCCGGCGGGTTCTTCTCGGCCAGCACCTGGTAGGGGCGTTCGGGCATGACGATGGCACGCTCGGTGCGGGTGGCGCCGGTATCTGCGCCGCGGCCGGAGAAGGGGTCGAGGGTAAAGATCTCGCGCTCCACGGTCGAGAACCAGCCGGCCTTCTCCTGCCGCACCCGCTCGCTCACCAGCTCCTCCTCGGTCCAGGCCAGGGCCCAGTCCTGCCCCTCGGGTGCCTTGGCCTCGGCCAGCACCTCGCAGAGGGGCCCCGATTGCACCGTATAGGCGGAGGAATACATCGGCCCCACGTGGAACCGCCGGATGCGCTTGGGGTGCAGGTCGTCGAAATCCTGGTCGAAGCCCTGGGCGATGGTCAGCAGCTTCAGGCCCGAGAAGCTCTGCGCCATGAGGTGGGCCTGGGCGGCGGGCCAGCGCCGCTCGTCCTTGGGCAGGCTCACCTTGCCGCTGTCCTCGCATTCCATGAGGTAGATCACCGGCAGGTTGGTCTGGCTGTCGAAGATCGCCCAGTGGATCAGGAACAGCCGCCGGCTGCCGCTGCTGCCCTGCCAGAGCGCCTCGGGGTCGTTGCGGGCCCAGAAGATATCGCCATCGGCCAGGGCCTCGTAGTAGAGCCGCTGGGCCATGGCGTATTGCAGCTTGGTGGGGATCGTCAGCTCGCCCACGATCTGGCGGATCATGTCGTCCTTCAGCGCCGCCGCGTCGGGCATGTTCGCCAGGTGCCGCCCGGCCTGCTGGGCATCCACGGCCATCGTCAGCATTTCCTGGAACACCGGAAAGCCGCTCTCGTGACGGTCGAAATCGAGCTTGCCGACCGGCGTGCCGTCGCGCCCCGTCAGCAGGTACTTGTTGCCGAGCGCGGCGAAGGCATTGGAGAGCGCGCCGATGTAGCGCCCGAGGATGGTGACCTCCGGCTTCGCCAGCCGCCCCTCCACCTCCATCGCCGCCGCCACCTTGGCCAGATGCCCGGTGATCGCCTCGAACTTGGCGAAGTAGCGCCGCGCCGCGAACTCGTCGGAGAGCTGCGC
>CAYVQK010000274.1:0-4048 GCA_964454145.1 uncultured Oceanicola sp.
CGATCAGGAACTCCGCCGCCCGGTCCAGCCGGATATGCGGCGGCCCCTCGCCCGGGCTCAACGACACCTCCGCAGGCGCGAACTTCATCACCGCGTAATCGCCGTCGAGCCAGGCTTCCCGCCCGCCCCGCGCAGCGCCCAGAAGCCGCCCCGGATCCTCCGGCAGAGCGCCGGGATACATCGCCGCCTTCTTGCCCGTCGCCATCAGCGTGCCCCGCACCAGGTCGATCTCCCGCCCCTCGTGGCTCCGCGTCTCCTCCGTGGTCGCCCGAAGCGCCGCAATGCTCATCGCCTGCGTCTTCGCTCCGGCAAAATCCGCCCGGTCCTTCGCCTCGCGCAACAGCGCCTCGGTGATCGCCGTCAGCGCCCCGTGCTGCTTGTGGTGCAGGTGGTCCGCCTTCGTTGCCGCAAAGAGGATCTTCTCCACCCGGTGCCCGCCCAGGAGACGCGTGAGCCAGCCGTTCCGCCCCGGCTTGAAGGCGCCCAGAATGTCCGCCATCGCCTGCCGCAGGTCTTCCAGCGCCTTCGGCCCGGCGTGGATGGCGCCCAGCACGTCCACCAGCACCACCTGCCGGTCGATCTCGGCGAAATGCTCCCGGAAGAACGGCTTCACCACCGCCCGCTTGTAGGCTTCGAACCGCCGCGCCAATTCTCGCCTCAGCGAGCCCCGCGGCGCCTCCCCCTTCGGCAGCGGCGCGAAGGTGAGCGCCGGTGAACCCTCGAGCTCTCCCGGCAGCAGGAACCGCCCCGGCGTGCAATCGGAATAGCCCGCCTCCCGCGCCGCCTTCAGGTAATCCGCGAAAGCCTCCGAGAGCCGCTTGGCCACCGGCTCCTCCAGCTTCGCCGCCCCGTCCACCGCCTCGAGCGCCGCGATGAACGCCGCGCCCTCCGCCCGCGCCCGCGCCTTCTCCAGCGCCTGCGCGGCCCAATCGTCATAGCCGAGGTCCAGCAGCCCGAGGTCCAGCAGCCACTCGCCCGGGTAATCCACGATATCGAGATGCACCACCTGCGGCCCCCGGAGCCCCCCGAACATCCCGCCCGGCTGCACCTTGAGGCTCAACCGCAGCTCGCTCACCGCCCGCGTGCTCTCGGGCCAGTGCGGCTCGGGGCCCACCATGGCCGCCAGGTGATCCTCGTAGGCAAAGCGCGGCACCGTGTCGTCCGGCTGCGGCTGCAGGTAGGCCGCCTTGATCGCCCCGTCGGCGGCGGCGCGCAGCCCGCCCATCCGCGCCCGGTCCATCAGGTTGGCCACCAGCGAGGTGATGAAAACCGTCTTGCCGGCCCGGCTCAGCCCGGTCACCCCCAGCCGGATGCGCGGCTCCAGAAACCCGCCGGTCACGACGTGCCCGACCGTCTCGACGCCCCGCGTCACGCCATCGACAATGCTGGAAACAACCACACCGGCCCCTTTCATTCCGTCCGGAACTACTTAAGCCGCCGCCCGCCCGATGTGTAGGGCGGGACTTGTCCCGCCTGCATTCCCGCCACCCGGCTTCAGATCCGCCCGCTCGCCACGAGCCACCAGATCACCAGCCCCGAGATCAGCAGAAAGTTGAAAGCGATCCACCCGAGAATGCCAAGCACGATGCCCTTGCGCCGATCTGCCGGGTCGACGGTTTCCAGAAACCGCCGCACCGCCTTCTCCGCCCTGGAAATCCGCGCCGCATCGTATTGAAACGCGAACTTCGGCACCGCCAGCCGCGCCTCCGTCTCGGCGATGAACTCGGCCTCGCGCCGCACCTTCCGCGGCAGCAGCCGCCCGCCCTTGCGCAGCTTCTCCGCCAGCGTCTCGCCACGGCGGATGCCAAGCCGCTCGGCCATCATCTGCGCCAGCCCGTCGGCCGCCTGTTTCACCGGATGTTCCATGCGCCGCTTCTAGCGCCGTCCAATGCCGCCGAAAACCCCGCTTGAGCGGGCCCCCTGCCCGCGCTATGCCCGCCCCATGCTGGCCATCACCCGATACGAGGGCGACCCCTCCGCGCCCACCCTGCTCATCGCCCACGGCCTCTTCGGCTCGGCGCGCAACTGGAACGTCATCGCCAGGCGCCTTTCTGGCCCCCGCCGGGTGCTCGCGGTCGACATGCGCAACCACGGCGAAAGCCCCTGGTTCGACAGCCACACCTACGCCGACCTCGCCTCCGACCTGGCAGAGGTGATCGAGGCCGAGGGCGCGCCGATGGACCTGCTCGGCCACTCCATGGGCGGCAAAGCGGCGATGATCCTCGCCCTTTCCCGCCCCGAGCTGATCCGCCGCCTGGTGGTGGGCGACATCGCGCCCGTGGCCTACAGCCACACCCAGAACCACCTCATCGCGGCCATGCGCGGGCTCGACCTCAACGGCCTCACCTCCCGCTCCGAGGCCGACAGGCGCCTTGCCGAGCGCGTCGAGGAGGCCTCCGTCCGCGCCTTCCTGCTGCAATCGCTCGACCTCAAGTCGGACCCGCCCCGCTGGCGGCTCAACCTCGATGTGCTGGAACGCGACATGGGCGGCACCGTGGGCTGGCCCGACCCCGAGGGCGAATTCACCGGCCCCGCCCTCTTCGTCGCCGGCGGCGACAGCGACTACGTCCAGCCCGAGGCGCGGCCCGTCATCAAGCGGCTCTTCCCCAACGCCCGGCAGATCAAGATCCCCGGCGCCGGCCACTGGCTCCACGCCGAGAAGCCGCGCGAGTTCGAGGCCGCCGTCGAGGCCTTCCTCTCCGCCTGAGCCCGCGCCCTACCCGGCCAGCTGCCGCGCCACGAGCCAGGCCACCGGCACCGCCACGACCGCGCCGAGCGCCGCGGCGATCAGGATCGGCCAGAGCGTGTCCTGCCCCATCACCAGCGCGACGACCACGCAGGAGCCCGCCAGCGTGGTGCCGATGAGCGAATACAAGACCATTGCGAGCCGGACCATCACCAGCCTCCTTGCCAGGGCGCGTCCCGCGCACCCTGCCACCGGCCAGACATTCAATCCTTGATATGTATCAACCCGTCACGGGCAGTGCATCTTGCCCTTCGTCAGGTTGTAATCGCCCGAGAGCGAACCCACCGACACCTCGCAGCCCGTCGCCTTGCGCACCGCCAGCGCCACCGCTGCCGGGTAGGTCTTCGAGTCGGGCAGGCCGAAGTTCGTCCGCACCACCTGGAAATCCGGCGCATCGGCGAAGACGTTGAAGGTGTAGCCCATGGCGTCGACCTTCCGCGCCGAATGGCCCGGAAGGTCTTCCTTCACGGTGTTGCAGCCCATCAGGGCGAGAGGAACCACGACCCAGCGCATGGCTCCACCCTGCGCGCCCCGTGGTTAACAAAGCCCTAACGGCTCACTGCCGCACGGGCACCCCGCGCTGCTCCGACCAGGCCGGATCGTCCTTGCGCACCTTCTTCGTCGCCCAGAGGCCGAAAGGCACGCCCAGCACCAGGCCCACGAGCCCGGCCGCCACGAAAGCCACCGCGCTCACCCAGGCCAGCGCGAGGAAAAGCACCAGCGCCGCGCCCGCGATGCAGGCCACCGCGAGCGGGATGAAAACCAGTCTCCAACCATGTTTCATGTCATGTCTCCTTTCAGAGACAACCCGCAAGCCGCCCGCCGCGTTCCCGAAGCCGCGCAGTCCGCCCACGCCACCCCGCAGGCTGGGCAATCTGCCCACCAGACCACCACACGACCCCGAAAAACGCAGAAGGCGCCGCAGCAGGGCCTGGGGCCCCGACGCGACGCCTTCCTGAACAGGCCGGCCTCGCGGCCTTTCTGTTCGCATGCACCGGCCCTTGCGAGCCCTGCATGAGCGGGATCAACCCTCTCGGGCCGTCCCCCCTGCCGGCTGCGGCTTGCGCCCCATCCGACCAACGCGCTGGCGTGTCCGCCGCCTTCCCGACCCGGCTTCAGTGAACCCGTTCCGTTTCGACCTGCGTCCGGTGCTCTCATCACGACCCGGCCTTGAGTTCCCCTCACGGTTCCCCCGTCGCCCTGGCCGCTCCTGCCCCGAAGGCCCTCGCGCCCCGCTCCGGGTCTTGCGACCCCTTGCGTTGATCTGAAGGTCACACTCGGGGCCGAGTCGGGCAACAGAAA